>NZ_JAGYGD010000005.1:0-208239 GCF_019947275.1 Pseudomonas sp. GL-RE-29 | reverse complement strand
GCGATGGCGTATTTGAGAGCGCCATCGCCAGCAAGCCGGCTCCTACGAAGAACGATTTAGGCGTTTGACTGAACGGCATCGGGGTTATCCATGCCGGTTTTTTATGTCTAGTTCAGTCCAGGCGTTCCGGGTAGGTCACCACCAGATAAGCCAGCGCTTCGCTGTCGGCAGGATTGCGATAGCGGTGGGGCTGGTCGGCGTAAAACAGGATCGAGTCGCCTGTGGAAAGCAGGTAGCGCTCATCGTTGACGCTGATTTCCAACACGCCCTGCGCCACCACCAGGTTTTCCTGCACGCCGGGGCCATGCCCTTCTGACTGGTCTTCGCCGAGCGGGCTCAGGCGCAGTTCGTAAAACTCCGATTGGCGCGCCACGTCGAAGGGGAACAGAGCGCGGCTGACGAAGGCGCCGTTGGCGCTGACCAGGCGTTTGCTCTGGCTCGCCGATAACACGGCCACACCTTCGAACGCACGGTGCTCAAGAAACGCAGCCACCGATACCTTCAGGCCTTTGGCAATTTTGCACAGCACCTTGATGGATGGCACGCTGCGCCCGGATTCGATCTGCGCCAGCATCGCCCGGCTCACGCCGCATTGCCGCGCCAAGGCATCAAGGGACAGATGGCGTTTGCTGCGCAGACGTTGCAGGTTCTGTGCAACCCGTTCGCAGATCGGGTCCTCTTCCAGCTGTTCCAGACTGTTCAGGTCCAGGACCGGTTCGTCGGCGCTCGCCAGAAAGCGCGAGGGTTCGTTGATGTTCACGCGTGACGGGTCTCGGTCGCTTTGGCGGTTTGCACCCACTGAAAGGCCTGCAATCCTGCGTTGCGTGCGTACATCTCCCACATGGCCCGTGCCCGTTGCTGAGCCTGTTTGCGTTTGCGGTAGCTGGCGAAGTCGATGAGGTTGTCAGTCGGATTCATAGGGCGCTTCACGGTGGTGGTGAATGACGGGATGGCTTGAGAGTACGCGGATATTTTTATAACGATAAATACTAATTATCTATTTATTAATGCTTTTTGGTTCTTGATTGAGGCGGTGTTGATTGGCGTTGCTTGAGGTGATTTTATATTTCTAAAAAGAATAATCAGATAATTATTTATTCCTTTTAATGTTGGTCAAGGCGGTGCACCTTGAAGCCCTGCACATCCATGTGGATGTAGTCGACCTCAGACAGGAAGCATCGATATGACCATTAAAGCGATCAACGTCCGTAACCAGTTCAAGGGCGTCATCAAGGAAATTCTCGAAGGCGAAGTGGTCTCCGAAATCGACGTTCAAACCGCTTCCGGAATCGTCACTTCAGTGATTACCACCCGCTCGGTGCGCGACCTTGAGTTGAAGATCGGCAGCGAAGTCATTGCCTTCGTGAAGTCCACCGAAGTCTCGATTGCCAAACTCTGAGTTTTTCAGCATCGATCAATAACCTGTGGCGAGGGAGCTTGCTCCCGTTGGACTGCGCAGCAGGCCCCTCTTTTCAAGCATGAAGGGGGCCGCTTCGCAGCCCAGCGGGAGCAAGCTCCCTCGCCACAAGGGCAACAACATTTCCAGTTGGTATCACTCCCGAGGTTTTCATGGCTACTCGCTTCAAGCATTCCGCGCTGACCCTGTTGGCAGCCTCCGTCGCGGCGGTGAGCACGTTGCTCAGCCCCGGTGCCCAGGCGGAAGGCAAAATCAGCATTGCCCAGCAATTCGGCATCGGCTATTTGATTCTGGATGTGGTGCGCGATCAGCAGCTCATCGAGAAACAAGGCAAGGCTCAGGGCCTCGATATCAAGGTCGACTGGAACAGCATCTCCGGGGCCACAGCGATGAACGAAGCGTTGTTGGCTGGCGCGCTGGATGTTGTGTCGGCGGGCGTGCCACCGATGCTGACGATTTGGGACCGGACCAAGGGCAAGCAGAACGTCAAGGCCATCGCCTCGCTGGGCTCGATGCCCAACTACCTGCTGACCAATAACCCGAACGTGAAGAGCCTCAAGGACTTCACCGAAAAGGACCGCATCGCGGTGCCGGCGGCGGGCGTCGGGTTCCAGTCACGTACGTTGCAGATCGAAACCGCCAAGCAGTTTGGCAATGACCAATACAAGAAATTCGACGACATCTCGATCAGCCTGGCTCATCCGGATGCGACGGCGGCACTGATCGCCGGTGGCTCGGAAATCAGCTCGCATTTCTCCAGCCCGCCGTTCCAGTATCAAGAACTGCAAAGCCCCTACGTGCACAAAGTGCTGAGTTCCTACGACGTGCTGGGCGGGCAGGCGACGTTTAACGTGTTGTACACCACCGAAAAATTCCACGACGAAAACCCGAAAACCTACAAGGCATTCTACGACGCACTGGCCGAGGCCGAGAAAATCATCAAGGCCGACAAGGCGTCCGCAGCGCAGACCTATATCCGGGTGGAGCAATCGAAGTTGCCGCTGCCGCTGGTTGAGAAAATCGTCAACGATCCTGAAATCGACTTCACGATTACTCCGCAACGCACAGCTGTCTATGCCGAGAAACTGCAGGAGTTAGGCGTACTGAAAAACAAGGCGGACAGCTGGAAGGATTACTTTTTCGAAGAAGCGCACGGTGGTGCCGGTAGCTGATCAGATCGGTTTTTCGTCCCGCTATTTGTAGGAGCCGGCTTGCTGGCGATGGCGATCTGAAGGGCGCTATCGCCAGCAAGCCGGCTCCTGCAGGTTTCTCTGCGTTAACGGGAAATGAGTCCGTGATCGAGGGCGTATTTGACCAACGCCGCAGGCTTGTCGATGTTGAGTTTACGGCGAATGCTCAGGCGGTGGGTTTCCACGGTACGCACGCTGATGTCCAGTTCCCGGGCCATTTCCTTGTTGTTCAAGCCTTGTGCCATCTTGGCGAGCACCTGGCTTTCTCTCGGGGTCAGTTCGCTGTCGGTGTTCTTGTCGGCGATCAAGCGCTGGGCAATTTCGGCGCTGTAGAAAGTCCCGCCGCTGGTGATGGCTTCGATGGCGGCAATGATTTCCCGAGACGGGGCGTTCTTCAGCACATAACCGCTGGCGCCGGAGCGCACCGATTCACTTACGTACTCGTAGTTATCGTACATGCTCAGCACCAGCACCTTGAGCAACGGATACTGGCTGCGCAGTACGCGCGTCAGCTCCAGGCCGTTCATGTCGCGCAGGCTGATGTCGACCAGCAGCAGGTCCGGCTGACAGCGCCCGACCATCTCGATCGCATCGGCACCATTTTCCGCTTCGCCCACCACTTCCAGTGGCGCCATGACGGCCAACAGCGCTTTGATGCCGTCGCGGACCAGGGAGTGATCGTCGACCAAAGCGACGCGGATCGGGGAGGGCAGGTTCATGGCAGGCTTCACTCTTGTTGTTGGGTCAGCGTTTGCTGCCGGGTAAATTCATTGGCAGCAGCACGTCCAGCTCACTTCTTCCCGGCATCGATATCAGCTCGAACCGGCCACCAAAATGCTCGACACGCTCACGGATATTACGCAGGCCGATTCCCGCGTGACGTCGCTCGACCTGGGCGACGTTGAAGCCGATGCCGTCATCGACCACCGTCAGCCGAACCGATTGTTCACAGCCGCGCAGGGTAATGGAAACGTTCTTCGCCTGGGCGTGGCGTTCAATATTGGTCAGGCCTTCCTGGACGATGCGAAACAACGAAACGGCCGCGCCGTCGACCAATTGACAGTCAAACTCATTGTCGTTGTAAGTCACGGTCAGGCCGCTGCGTTGCTCGAATTCGGCGGCCAATTGTCCGATAGCCGCCGACAGGCCGAGGGTGTCGAGCAGGGATGAGCGCAAGTCGTGGGAAAGGCTGCGGACCTCGCCAATTGCATCGCCCAGCCGCTCGGTGGCGACTCTCAACGTGCTCAAGCCCTTGTCGTGGGCTTGTGCGCTATCCAGCAGATGACTGGCCAGTTCGAACTGAAATTTGATCGAGACCAAAACCTGGCTGATGCCGTCGTGCAGTTCGCGGGAAACCCGTGAGCGTTCTTCCTCTTGCAGGCTGACAATACGCTGGGTCAGGCGCTGCAGTTTTTTATCCGCCAGACGATGCTCGCTGACATTCAGGGTCATGCCGGTGGCGAAGACAAACAGCACCGCCACCAACGCAACCACGGCAATCGCCATCATGGTTTTGCGGATGCCCATGGCGACTTCGGCGCGAGCCTGCTGGGTGGCGCGTTCGACGTCTTCGAGGTAGATGCCGGTGCCGAGCATCCAGCCCCAACGATCGAGCATCACCACATAGGCGAGTTTGTCGGTCACTTGGCCGGAGGAGGGTTTGTTCCAGGCGTAGCGTTGGAAACCTTCGCCGGATTGCGCACTTTTCAGCAGCGCCTGGATCACCGGCAAACCGTGTGGGTCTTTCATGTCCCACAGGTATTGACCCACCAAATCCGACTGCCGCGCGTGCATCAGGCTGCGGCCTTCGTGGTCATAGACGAAGAAGTAGCCGTTGATGCCAAAGCTGAGTTTGCGCAGTTCTTCCAGGACTTTTTTCTGGGCGTGGGCGTCACCGTGGCCGTCGTCGTACAGCGGCGCGATCAGACTTTGCGCCATCTCCACGTAGTTTTTCAGTTCCGCACGCTTGCTCGCCAGAATGCTGTCTTCGATGAGCTGCGCCTGTTGATCACCCAGTTGGCGATTCAGGGAAATCACCAGCGCGCAGATGACGGCAATGGCCAGCACCAGCGGCAGAATCCCGAGGGCGACGATTTTATGTTTGAGCTGCATCTCTACTCCAGGCCGGGCCGGGGGAGGGCGAAGGCTCGGCATCATATGCCAAAGCGAGGGCGAGTCAGTAGCGCGGCGGGACGGAATGACCGGTGGCCGGGATGTCAAACTTCGCTGCTCGTCGCGGTACGTGTAGGTTGCTATCTACGTAGAACTACGTAGACGACACGTACGTAGTAACGCGGATTTATTTGTGGACGACATGCGCGGATATTGGGCCAGCTCCGCTCCGCGGACACAATTATAAAAATTACCGCCGCAGTCACGAGCTGTCGGCAGGAGATCTCTATGCCCCGTCTGGCTAAACACCTCGCCTGGTTTGCCGTGGCTGTCCTGGGAGCGATTGCGCTGAGTGTCGTGGCCCTGCGCCGCGGCGAAGCGATCAACGCCCTGTGGATCGTCGTCGCAGCCGTCGCTATCTACCTCGTTGCCTACCGCTATTACAGCCTGTTCATCGCCAATAAAGTGATGCAGCTCGACCCCAATCGAGCCACTCCCGCTGTGCTCAACAACGACGGTCTGGACTTCGTGCCGACCAACAAACACGTACTGTTCGGTCACCACTTCGCGGCCATCGCTGGCGCGGGTCCATTGGTTGGCCCGGTCCTGGCGGCGCAGATGGGCTACTTGCCCGGCACGCTGTGGCTGATCGCCGGTGTGGTGCTGGCCGGTGCGGTTCAGGACTTCATGGTCCTGTTCATGTCGACTCGCCGCAACGGTCGCTCCCTGGGCGACATGGTCCGTGAAGAAATGGGCCGCATCCCCGGCACCATCGCGCTGTTCGGCTGCTTCCTGATCATGATCATCATCCTCGCTGTGCTGGCGCTGATCGTGGTCAAAGCCCTGGCTGAAAGCCCGTGGGGCATGTTCACCGTCATGGCGACTATTCCGATCGCGATGTTCATGGGCATCTACATGCGCTACATCCGTCCGGGGCGTATTGGTGAAATCTCCGTCATCGGTGTATTGCTGCTGCTGGGTTCGATCTGGCTGGGCGGGCAGATTGCTGCCGATCCAGTGTGGGCCAAGGCCTTCAGCTTCACCGGCGTGCAAATTACCTGGATGCTGATCGGCTACGGTTTTGTCGCTGCGGTTCTGCCGGTGTGGCTGATTCTGGCGCCGCGTGACTACCTCTCCACTTTCCTGAAAATCGGCACCATCGTTGCCCTGGCCATCGGCATTCTGGTGACCATGCCCGAGCTGAGAATGCCGGCACTGACCCAGTTCATCGACGGCACCGGTCCGGTATGGAAGGGCGGTTTGTTCCCGTTCCTGTTCATCACCATCGCCTGTGGCGCGGTATCCGGTTTCCACTCGCTGATTGCTTCCGGCACCACGCCGAAGTTGCTGGCCAGTGAAGGTCATGCCCGTTACATCGGTTACGGCGGCATGCTGATGGAGTCGTTCGTGGCGATCATGGCCATGGTGGCTGCCTCGGTCATCGATCCGGGTGTGTACTTCGCCATGAACAGCCCGGCTGCCGTCGTCGGTGCCGATGCTGTTTCCGTCGCGCAAACCGTCAGCAGCTGGGGTTTTGCAATCACTCCGGAAGCCTTGCAAGCGGTGGCCAAGGATATTGGTGAAACCACCATCCTGGCCCGTGCCGGCGGTGCGCCGACCCTGGCGGTCGGTATCGCGCAGATCCTGCACAGTGTCCTGCCGGGTGAAAACACCATGGCGTTTTGGTACCACTTCGCGATCCTGTTCGAAGCGCTGTTCATCCTGACGGCGGTGGACGCCGGTACCCGTGCCGGTCGTTTCATGCTGCAAGACTTGCTCGGTTCCTTCGTTCCTTCCTTGAAACGTACCGAATCCTGGACCGCCAACCTGATCGCGACCGCCGGTTGTGTGGCGATGTGGGGTTACCTGTTGTACCAAGGCGTGATCGATCCGTTGGGTGGCATCAACACCTTGTGGCCGCTGTTCGGTATCTCCAACCAGATGCTCGCCGGTATTGCGCTGATGCTCGGCACCGTGGTGCTGATCAAGATGAAGCGCCAGCGCTACGTTTGGGTCACGCTGTTGCCAGCCGTGTGGTTGCTGATCTGCACCACCACGGCCGGCTTCATCAAGCTGTTCGACGCCAACCCGGCGATCGGCTTCCTGGCCCTGGCGAAGAAGTACAGCGATGCACTGGCCAACGGTCAGGTGCTGGCCCCGGCCAAGAACATCGACCAGATGCAGCACGTGATCTTCAACGCCTACACCAACGCCACGTTGACCGCGCTGTTCCTGTTCGTGGTGTTCAGCATCCTGTTCTTTGCGCTCAAGGTGGGTGTTGCGGCCTGGGGTACCAAGGAACGCACGGATAAAGAAGCGCCATTTCAGGCACTGCCTAAGGCGTAAGTGAGGATTGCAGCATGTTTAATGACTTGAGTCGCCTCGGTAAATACCTCGGTCAGGCCGCGCGCCTGATGGTCGGCATGCCCGACTACGACAATTATGTCGAGCACATGCAAACCAAACACCCGGACAAACCGCTGATGGACTACGAGGCGTTCTTCCGCGAACGCCAGGAGGCCCGTTACGGCAGCAAGGCGGGGCCGAAGTGCTGTTAACGCAATAAAACCCAGGCAACAACGCACTATAGGAGCCGGCTTGCTGGCGATAGCGATCTCACTGACGCCATCGCCAGCAAGCCGGCTCCTGTTTTTTTGTGCTTGCGACTTATTATCGCGGTGGGGCTTGGCGGGGATAGCCGTTTGTCGGGCGTATCGGTATGCTCGACTGGCTCTCCAATCGCCAATGATAAACAACCACAGTGATGCCATGAGCCAATCTGAATCGCGTGCGAACGTTCTAGCGCTGTATCCGGAAGACTCCCGCGAGGCAGCGGCCCTGCTCAAGCAAGCCGTGCCACTGATGGTTCGTCACAACATCCCGCCCAACCCCGTGCATTACGCGCTTTGGTACACCTACAGCAAAGGTCAGGAACCGGAGCTCAATCGGCACCTGGACCGGGTTCTCAAAGACTTCGACTACTTCCCGCCAGAATCGGCGACCCGGCTTTTTCGCGAGTACATCATTCGCGATGAGCTGGAAGATGCCCGTGCGGAGCAGCAACAGGTCATCAGCCTGGTCGATGGCATGGAGCGCGACGTTTCGCGCAGTGTGGCGGGCAGCCTGAATTTTCAGAACCGTCTCGGCGAGTGCCTGGAGATGTTGGCGGAACCGGTCAGCGAGCGCTTGCCGGGCATCTTGACCGAGCTGCAGCAGAGCACGCGGGTGATGCAGGGCCAGCAGGAACAGTTCCTCTCTCAGCTGCAATCGGCGCAGAGCGAGATCAAGACCCTGCGAGACAAGCTCGAACGGGCTCAATTGGCGGCGACGCTGGATGGCCTGACCGAACTGCTCAACCGCGCGGCGTTCACCCGTCTGCTGGAGCAAGCGCTGGGCAAGCGCTCCCGGCGTGTGGCGCTGGTCATGCTGGATATCGACCACTTCAAGCAATTCAATGATCAGTACGGCCACCCGCTGGGCGACCGGGTGCTCCAGCATGTCGGCCAGGTGTTGCGCGGGGCCCTGCCCGCCAAGGCTTTTGCGGCGCGCTACGGCGGTGAAGAGTTCTGCGTGGTGCTTGAAGATTGCGCAGACCTCGCCAGTGCCTGCGCTTTTGCCGAACTGCTACGCCTGAAGACCCAGTCACTGCGGATCAAGGCGCGGGGCACCGAGACCGTACTGGACACGATCACGGCGTCCTTCGGTGTCGCGTTCACGCAACCCGGCGACAACCTGGAAAGCCTGCTGACGCGCGCGGACGACGGGTTGTACGAGGCCAAACGCAACGGGCGTAATCAGGTGCATTGCATTGAGCAATCGACGGCCGTGATGAAGTGAACCTGCGCTGCTGTTGAGTCGCGCAAGTCCACTTCAGTGGCGTGTGTCTATTGACCGTCCACGCTGCGCAGCAGTCCGAGGGGATTGGTTTCACGCAACGCCTCGGGCAACAGGGCATCCGGAAAGCCCTGATACGACACCGGTCGCAAGAACCGCTCGATGGACGTCATGCCCACCGAGGTGAAGCGGCTGTCCGACGATGCCGGAAACGGGCCGCCGTGGATGGTGGCAAACGACACTTCCTGGGGATGGGCAAAGGCGTTGACGACAATGCGCCCGGTGCGCCGCTCCAGAATCGGCAACAAGCGTTGGGCCAGCTCAAGGTCAGCCTGTTCAAGGTGCATCGCCGCGCTCAGTTGACCACGCAGCGAACGCGCCACCGCGAGCATTTCAGACTCATCCTTGACCTTCACCAGCAACGCCGCCGGGCCGAAGACTTCGTGTGCCAGCGCCGTTTCGCTGAGGAAACGCTGGCCGTCGACTTCGAGCAATGCTGATCGGCCATCAAGGTGCGCATGGGATACCGCGCCCACAGCCACCAGATTTGCCCCGGCACTTTGCAGGTGGTCGATACCGCTGTTGTAGGACGCGTGAATGCCCGGTGTCAGCATCGGACGCGCCGGTGCGTCGGATACCCGCTTGACCATCGCCGCGCGCAAGGCTTCGAAACCTGTGCCTTCGATGGCGATCAGGATCGCCGGTTTGAGGCAGGCTTGCCCGACATTGACCAGCATGCGCTCGACAAAACCATCGCCGATCTGTGCGCCACGCACGGCCAGCGCCTCGGGCAGGATGAATGTGGGGTTGACGCTGGTCATCTCGGTAAACACCGGGATCGGTTCCGGGCGCAGCTGCGCACGGCGATACAACGCCATTCCACCTTGTTCGGAGCCGGTGAAGGTCACGGCCTTGATCAACGGATGGTCGACCAACGCTTCGCCAATCGCATTGCCGCCACCGCGCACCATCGAGAACACACCTTCCGGCAAGCCGCTGTCCTGCACCGCTTGGCGAATGGCCCGGGCCTGAATTTCCGAGGCGCCGGGATGGGCGTTGTGCGCCTTGAGGATCACCGTCGAACCAGCTGCCAGCGCTGAAGCGGTATCGCCACCGGCCACCGAATAACTGATGGGGAAGTTGCTTGCGCCGAAAATCGCCACCGGGCCGATGGCGATTTTTTGCAGTCGATGATCCATTCGCGGGCGCGGCTGGCGCTCAGGTTGTGCCGGGTCGATGGCCAGTTGCAGGAAACGCCCCTTGCGAACGACATCGGCGAACTGGCGGAACTGCGTCGCAGCCTTTATCGCTTCGCCCTCCAGTTGCGCCTCGGGCAGACCGGTTTCCAGCGCGGCTCGGGCGGCAAGTTCCTTGCTGACGGCGACGAGATTGTCGGCAATGCGTTCGAGGAACGCCGAACGCTCGGCGAGCGAAGTGTGGCTGTAACGATCGAACGCCTCGTCGGCGAGCGTCGCCGCCAGGTCAACATCGGCTACGCCACCGAAGGCGAAATCCGGTTCGATAAGTTGGTTAGTGGTGGGGTTGAGCGCCTTCATGGTCCCTTCCGTAGCAAGGACTTCGTTGGCGCCGATGATGAGATTTCCAGTCAATTTCATGGTGTGATCACTGCTTCAGGGTGGCGATGAGTTCGTCGGTTGCCACAATCGAATGGGCATAGGTCGGGCCGTTCAGTTCATGGGCGGCGTGCATCATTTCCGGCTTGAACGCGGCGGTGGCGTCGCGCACCAAGGTCACGTGGTAGCCGAGTTCCTGGGCGTAACGGGCAGTGGCCTCGATGCAGGTGTTGGCCAGCAGACCGACGATGATCACGTGGGTGATGCTTTTTTGCTTGAGGCGAAAATCCAGGTCGGTATTGGCGAAACCGCTGGAACCCCAGTGCTCTTGAACGACAACGTCGCCTTCTTGGGGCGCGAAATCGGGGTGCCATTCACCGCCCCATTCACCGCGAGCGAAGTGGTGCATGTGCTGGATCTTGCATTGGGTCGGGCTCGGGTGATCCCAGTTTTCGTAGTCGCCTTGTTCCCAGCGCCGGTGCGGTACGATGAACACCGGAATGTCGAGGGCGCGGACGGTGCGGTCGAGGGCGCGCAAGTTGTCGAGCAGGCCGACCTGATCGGCAATCGGCTTGACCAGCGGATAGATTTTGCCGCCGTCAGACAGAAAATCGTTATACGGATCGACCAGCAAATAGGCGGTGCGATCGAGAGGATAAGCAGCATTCGACATGACGAGTTCTCCAGAGAAATTGACTGACCTGTGCCCCGGGCTTGCCCCGTGGCATTGTTGATATGATAATCATAGTTACTGCGAAAGAGGCAAGCCCGTATGGCGGTAAAGAATAGTTCTGCTCAAACCCTGTGCCCGATTGACAAGGCTGAGGCGATCGTCGGTGATCGCTGGACCGTGCTGGTGTTGCGCGAGTTGTTCATGCGCAATCATCGCTACGACGAGATCCAGGCGCAGACGGGCGGAACGCCGCAAATGATTGCTGCACGCTTGAAGAGCCTGGAGGCTGACGGGATGGTTGTGCGTCGTGCGTACAGCGAGCGGCCGCCGCGCTACGAGTACCACCTCAGCGAAAAAGGCCAGGCGTTTTACTCGGTGATTCTGGCGCTGCGTGCCTGGGGCGAAACCTGGTGCAAATCGGCAGAGGAGGGGGTGGCCGTGCGCTATACCCACCAGACTTGCAGGCATCCTGCCGGGCTGGGGCCGCTGTGCGAGCATTGCGGAGAACTGCTGCGCCGGGATGAGTTGATCAGCGAGCCGAGCGAAGCCTACGCCACCGAACGACAGGCACGACGAGACGCGTTCAAAGGCAATCGCAAGGCCGGCGCTACAGCCGTCGATAACGCCGACTGACGAGCGCCGCTTTCACTATTCGTTCGGATAATAGTGACCATCACCGATCACAAGTTCTGTTTTGCCGGGAAACAAGGAAAATCGCGCCCAACTAAAACCTTCTCCAGGAATCGGCGCGATGAACATGTTTACCCGATCGGCGCTTGTCGCATCCTTGCTGTTGTCGGGCTGTGCTTCCACGCCGAACGACCCGACACTGACGCTGCAAACGAAAAAAGCCCCCGGGGACTACGCCCACTGTGTCTTGCCCAAACTGCAAGAAGACGCGCTAAACGCGACGGTGTCGGAAACCCAACGCAGCTATCGCATCGTGGTTTCAAGCAAAGTCGCTGCAAACGACGTGCTTGAGGCCTACAAGGCGTCGAATGGCGGCAAGGTTTTCTTGTACGAGCGCACGTTGTTGGCGTCGACGTTCGGGCCTTCCAGGCTTGAACGCGCGGCGCAGGAATGCCTTTAAGGCGGCGGCCGAAACCGTTACGGGTTGACGGCTGCCGTGCTGCCGCGCAACGTCAATTCGAACGGCAACACCACATGCCGCTGTGCCAGCGGTTTTTTTTCGATCAGCGCAATCAGCATCTCGACGGCTTTCTGGCCGAAGACTTCGGCGGGTTGCGCAATGGTCGTCAGCGGCGGGTCGCAGTACGCCGCGAAAGGAATGTCGTCGAAACCCACCAGCGAAATATCCTCGGGTACCCGCAAGCCCAGCCGCTTGATGCGTTTCAACGCGCCGATGGCCATTTCATCGTTTTCGCAAAACAGCGCAGTAGGGCGCTCGGGCAATTGCAGCATCGCAGCTGCGCCCTCATCACCGGCCTTCAGACTGAAATCACCGTGGCAGATCAATGCCGCGTCGGAGTCGATGCCGGCCTCACGCAAGGCGTCCTGATAACCGGCCACGCGATCGCGGGTTAGCGGGCTGCTTTTCGGGCCTTTGATCAGGCCGATCCGGCGATGACCCAGTTCGATCAGGTGTTCGGTCATGGCCTTGGCGGCCGCTCGGTTATCCAGGCTGATGGTCGGATGTCGCCCGCCTTGAATCACCTCGCAAGCATTGACGATGGGCGGCATTTCGGCGCTGGGGAAGGGCGCCTGAAACGGGTCATAGGCGCGCAACTGGATAACGCCGTCGGCCTGATGGTTGTACACCAACTCGGCGAATTCCCGTTCGATCTCCTCGCGGCCCTGGGTGTCGCACAACAGCAACCGATAGTTGGCAGCTTGGGCCGCTTGTTGCGCACCGCTGATGACCCGGGCGAAAAAGGTGTTGGCAATCGCCGGCACCAGAATCACCAGGTTGCCGGTACGGCGCGAACGAAACTGCACCGCCATCAGGTTTGGCCGGTAGCCGGCCTGTTCCACGGCCGCGTTGACCTTGTCCCGGGTTTCCGGGAGCACGCGCTCGGGCGATTTCAGGGTCCTGGACACCGTGGCCACCGAGACGCCGGCCAGCCGGGCTACTTCACGGATATTGGACAAAATCACCTCGTTATCGAACCGCACGGCTGGCGAGCTTAACGCAGGTTGGCCATGCACCAAAATGTTCATCGATGCTAATCCGGGGTTTGACAGGCCCCGAAACTGAGCCTAAATTTCCGCCATGATGTAACCGGTTACATCATGGCCGGAATTCAACCGGAAAAGCCCGTTTCGAACAGAGAAAATTGCGATGAACGCTGCAGTGGCAAAAATAAGAATAGGATTTGTCGGAGGCGGCGAGGGTGCTTTCATCGCTCAAGCCCACCGTCAGGCCGCCGGGCTCGATGGCCGTTTTGAACTGGTGTGTGGGGCGTTCAGCCGGGATCCACAGAACAATCAGAACACCGCTGCAGCACTCGGTTTAGAAGCCTCGCGCTGCTACAGCAACTGGCAGCAGATGATCGAGGCCGAGCGCGTGTTGCCCGCCGAACAGCGCATGGAACTGGTGGTGATCGTCACCCCCAACCACTTGCACGCGCCGGTGGCCAGCCAGGCACTGAGCGCGGGTTTTCACGTGTTCAGCGAAAAACCTGCGGCGCTGAATCTGGCCGAATTGCTCGCCCTCAAAGAAGTGGTCGAGCGCAGCGGCCGTCTCTACGGCCTGGCCCATACCTATCTGGGTTACCCAATGGTCTGGCAGGCGCGGGAGATGGTGCGCAGCGGCGTGATCGGTGCGGTGCGCAAGGTGATTGTCGAGTATCCCCAAGGCTGGCTCAGCCAGGACGTGGCCGGGCAGGGCAACAAGCAGGCCGAATGGCGCGACCGACCCGAGCAGTCCGGTTTGGGCGGTTGCATTGGTGACATCGGCACCCACGCCTTTTCCCTGGCTGAATTTGTCGCGGACCAACCGATCCAGCACCTGTGCGCCATGTTGGGCGTACATATCGCAGGCCGCCAGTTGGACGATGACGCCTCGATGCTGTTCAAGATGGCGGATGGCGCCAGCGGCGTGCTGATCGCCAGCCAAGTCTGTGCAGGCGAAGAAAACCCGCTGAAGATCCGCGTCTATGGCGACAAGGGCGGGCTGGAATGGCGTCAGGAAGATCCTGCGAGCCTGATCCATCGCGCCCTCGATCAGCCCTTGCGTATCTTGCGTTCCGGCGTCGGCCAGCCTTGGCTGTGCGACGCCGCCAGCCAACGCATGCGTTTGCCTGCCGGGCATCCCGAAGGTTATCTGGAGGCCATGGCCAATCTCTACGGCGATTTTGCCCGAGCGATTCGTGGCGAGGTCGCAGGCCACGATGCGCCTGGCGTGCCCGGGATCGACGTTGGTCTGCGCGGCATGGCCTTCATCGAAACCGTCATCGCCAATCATCGTGGCGACGCCAAATGGACCGAACTGGTCTGCACCCCATGACTCTGGAGACTTCCATGACCGACACGACCGTAACCGGCATGCGCGGCCCGGGGATTTTCCTCGCGCAATTCATGTCCGCCGCAGCGCCTTTCGATACCTTGGCCAACATCGCCCACTGGGCAGCGTCCCAGGGTTACAAAGCCATTCAATTGCCAACACTCGGCACCCAGTTCATCGACCTTGAGCGCGCCGCCGAAGACCAAAGCTACTGCGACGAATTGAAGGCTGTCTGCGCCCAGGCCGGTGTCGAAATCAGTGAGTTGTCGACGCATCTGCAAGGCCAACTGGTGGCGGTGCATCCGGCGTTCGACACGTTGTTCGATGACTTCGCACCGGCTCATTTGCGCGGCCAACCCCAGGCGCGTACCGAATGGGCCATCGATCAGTTGAAGCTTGCCGCGCGCGCCAGTCAGCGTCTGGGCTTGAAGGCGCACGCAACCTTTTCCGGCGCACTGCTCTGGCCCTACATCTACCCTTGGCCGCAGCGGCCGAGTGGGTTGGTCGAGCAAGGTTTTGCCGAACTGGCCAAGCGCTGGTTGCCGATTCTCGATTGTTTCGAAGAGGCCGGCGTCGACCTGTGCTACGAGATTCACCCCGGCGAAGACCTGCACGACGGCACCTCGTTCGAGCGCTTCCTGGAGGCGGTCGATCACCATCCGCGCGCGGCGATTCTGTATGACCCGAGCCACCTGCTGCTGCAACAAATGGACTATCTCGGCTTCATCGATCGCTACCACGAGCGCATCCGAATGTTCCACGTCAAGGACGCCGAGTTCCGCCCCGATGCCCGTTCCGGTGTCTACGGCGGCTATCAGGGCTGGGTGGAGCGGCCGGGGCGTTTCCGCTCATTGGGCGATGGCCAGATCGACTTCAAATCGATCTTCAGCAAACTGACCCAATACGACTTCGCCGGGTGGGCGGTGCTGGAGTGGGAGTGTTGCCTGAAGGATTCCGCGCAGGGTGCCGCAGAAGGCGCCGCGTTCATCGAGGCACACATGATCAACAAGACCCGCAAGGCCTTCGACGATTTCGCCAGCGTCTCGTCCGATGCCGCTTTCAATCGAAAGCTGCTGGGGCTGCCCGACGCCTGAATCCATTCTCTCGTACAAAAACAACAATAAGACGGTGACAGTTATGACCACGATGACCGCGCGTCTCAGCGCAATGATGTTCCTGCAGTTCTTTATCTGGGGTGGCTGGTTCGTCACCCTTGGCACCTTCCTCGCGAGCAATCTGGGCGCCACTGGCGGGCAGATCGGCATGGCGTTCTCGACCCAGTCATGGGGGGCGATCATCGCGCCGTTCGTGATCGGTTTGATCGCCGACCGGTTCTTCAATGCCGAACGCATCCTCGCCGTGTTGCATCTGGTGGGCGCGGTGTTGCTCTATCAGCTGTATCGAGCACCGGACTTCACTACGTTCTATCCGTTCGTGCTGGCCTACATGATGATCTACATGCCGACTTTGGCTTTGGTCAATTCCGTTGCGTTCCGCCAGATGACTGACCCGGCGCTGGAGTTTTCGCGCATTCGTGTGTGGGGCACCATCGGTTGGATCGTCGCCGGCGTGGTGATCAGTTTTGTGTTTGCCTGGGACTCGCAAGCGGCGATATCGTCCGGCGGGTTGCGCAACACTTTCCTGATGTCGGCGATTGCGTCGCTGCTGCTGGGGCTCTACAGCTTCACGTTGCCGCGCACCGCACCGCTCAAAGGCGAATCAACCGGCGGCCTCAAGCAGATGCTCGGCCTGGACGCCTTGGGTTTGCTCAAGGATCGCAGCTATCTGGTGTTCTTCATCGCGTCGATCCTGATCTGCATTCCGTTGGCGTTTTACTACCAGAATGCCAACCCGTTCCTCGCGGAAATCGGCGTGACCAACCCGACGGCGAAAATGGCCATCGGTCAGGTGTCCGAAGTGCTGTTCATGTTGCTGCTGCCGCTGTTCATTCACCGCTTCGGGATCAAGATTGCGCTGCTGGTGGGGATGCTGGCCTGGGCCTTGCGCTACCTGTTGTTCGCCTACGGCAACAACGGCGACCTGGCTTTCATGCTGTTCACCGGCATCGCCTTGCACGGCATCTGTTATGACTTCTTCTTCGTTTCCGGGCAGATCTACACCGACGCCAAGGCTTCGGAACGCTTCAGAAGTTCCGCCCAGGGTTTGATTACACTGGCGACTTACGGCTTGGGCATGTTGATCGGTTTCTGGGTGGCGGGGCAGGTGACCGACCATTACGCCGCGACGGCGGGTAGCCATGACTGGAAAAGCATCTGGCTGTTCCCGGCCGGTTTTGCCCTGGCGATCTTTTTCTGTTTTGCCCTGGCGTTCAAGGGGCGGCAGGCTGCGGTGGTGCAGACGACGGTCTGACGAGGGAGGATTTGTCGGAGGTCTTCAGTGACCTCCGACTCAGAACATTGCGAGCCCTGAAACCCGACCGCTGTAACGGGGTTGCCATTTAGAGACAGGATCAGCCTTGAGGCACTACCCGTGCTTCGCTGCCGGTACCTTCAACATAAACGCTCATGCCTTTGGTCAGTGACGGATTGATCGGCTGGGTCACCGAAACCAAAACGCCGCTGTTGGTCCTGACAATAATTTGCTGCCCGGCTTTTGGCTGATCGTATTTTTTCTTTTCCGCATAGTTGCCACCGGCCGCACCGGCCAGGGCGCCGGCGACCATCGCAACGTCCCGACCGGTGCCACGCCCGATCAGACTGCCGAGTGCAACACCGCCGATGCCGCCCAATATGGCGCCGACCCCGCTGTCGTGATTAGTCTGCATCTGGACCTGGGAAATCTGCTCGATTTTCCCCGAGCGAATCTCCATCTCGCCAGCGCCTCCGCTCCCGGCGTCAACTGCGGCACAGGCGCACAGCAGCACACTCAACAGCGAAATCGTCAGCCAGGAAGCGAAAGTTTTCATCGTCGAACTCCATCGTGTAGAGGGCATGGATCACGGAAACGCACCCCATTACGCTAGACGAAAAATCCAGATATGTGATGGGCGATTTTTTGGCGATGGAGGCTGCTGCAACTAATTATAGTGTCCGGATAATTTACAACTTTGTAGGTGTTAACTTTTCGAAGTAGGTCGAGCTATTAGCTATATCGTGATTGATTATATAAGCGGGCTGTAGTGTGTCTATTATGAAGCTTGTTTCTCCTTATATTTGAAGTTGAAAGGGTGAAGGCAGTGAACAAGAAAATCCTTTGCGCCGCTGTGGTGCTATTTATAACGGGTTGCTCATCCTCTGGTCATCAAGCGGCAGTTGATGCTCATGCCGATGCGCCGGCGCACGCGAAACAACTAAGTGGCAGCGAGATAAACTCGACAGTCATTGGTCGCAAGCACTCCAGCGTTACATCCACCGGGTATCCTTTTTCTGAAACACTAAGCCCTGACGGGACCGCCAGGATCCAGATTTCCAGTGAATCCATGCAATCTGGTACGTGGGTCATCACCGAAGACGTCATCTGTATTACGTATCAAAAATATGGCAAGGAATGCAATAAAGTATTAAGTGATGGCGTCACGATCTGGTTTGTCGACAGTGTGAAAAATACAACCAACAACAAATTCACCGCTCATTAGATTTGTCTAATTAATGAGTATTTCAGAGAGAACCTCTGTAGAGGTGCAACATGCTTATTAAATATTGGAGTTGTGTTTTGCTGGCGCTTGTCTTGTCCGGTTGTGCTTCGACTGGCGAAAAAACGGTGAAGCCGGTAAGTGCTTCAGCAGTGGCACTTGATGATGCCCAGGTCCGCAGCACCTTGATTGGAAACAAACTGAATAATGTCGGACCTACGGGGTTGCCATACTCATTGAGTTTCAACGCGGATGGCACCGAAATATTCAAATTGTCGGGTAATCCGCCAGAGACAGAGTATTGGGCCGTCAACGATGGCGTGATTTGTTTCACTGGGGCCAAAATCCCCAAAGAGTGTTATCGACTCAAAAAGGACAAAGATGACTACTGGCTGGTGCATCCGGATACTGGCGCGGTGCACTACCACTACACACTGAGTCCCCAATGAATTTCCGGATAAAAGGGGCGCCGATTTGCCGGCACCACGTCAACGTAGCGACGACTCGGCCGCATGGCTAGCTGTTTTTGGCGGCTGCCAAATGATAGGCGACTAACGCATTGGCATGGCCATGACCCATGCCGTGCTCCGTTTTGAGCCAGGCCACCATCTCCATATGCTTCTTGGTGCTCACCGTTTTCAGTAGATCCAACCAGTGAGAGATGGGCTGCCCGTACTTTTTCTCTATCGAAGGGAAGTACGAGGCGGGTCCTTTGGCTTTTGTATCTTCGGTCATGATGCAAACTCCCTTTCTGCTTTGATGTTCAGATGGTACGTAACGCCATGATTTTAGTTGGCTGATTACGAAAAGTCAGGAACACACGTAAACCTGTAGGAGCTGCCGCAGGCTGCGATCTTTTGCGGCCGCTGCGCAGCCCAGCGGGAGCAAGCTCCCTCGCCACAGGTATGTGAGTGAAGCTGGATTGTTTAGCGAGTTCGGGGCAAGTCGATATCTACAAGGGACCGCGTAAACCTGTAGGAGCTGCCGCAGGCTGCGATCTTTTGGGGCCGCTGCGCAGCCCAGCGGGAGCAAGCTCCCTCGCCACAGGGTTGTGTGTGATGTTGGGATCGCCTATGTATCGCTGTGTATCCCAGCCCCGTGTGAGCAGACTGGCTTACAAATGCCCTTGATCCGGATACATCCCGGATACACCACTGCCGTCAAATAGCCCTGCCTTAGCGAGAAAGCAAACGCCCTCGCACCACGGCTTATCGCCCTTGTGGCAGTGACCCTAAGCGGCTCGGCCGCACACAGTATCCGGAGAATCACCATGTCCCGTATGTCGAACAAATCCCGTATTGGCCTGATCGCTGTTGCACTGGCCGGCAGCATGAACCTCGCTTCGACTGCCTTCGCCGCAGAAGCGCTGCCACAAGGCTACCAACTCGCCGCCGCGGAAAAGACCAGTGAAGGCAAGTGTGGCGAAGGCAAGTGCGGTGCTGGCGAAACCGAAGCCAAAGCGACCAAGACCAGCGAAGGCAAATGCGGTGAAGGCAAGTGCGGCGATGCGTCGTTCGCCCGTACCGACACCGATCACGACGGCCGCGTCTCGCTGAAAGAACTGCTGACCGTGGCCCCGCAGGGTGGTGAGGAATTCAAGGCGATGGACACCAACAACGACGGTTTCCTCTCCGAAGGCGAGGTCTACAAATTCCGCACCAACCAGTTCACTTCCAACGGCAAGAAAGTGCCGACCGAGCTGTTCACCAAAATGAGCAAAGCCCAGGGCTGATTGCTCGATCCAGCCGTAAAAAAACCTCCCCGGGTTCGCGTCCGGGGAGGTTTTTTATGCCTGCTGAAAAGCCAGGTCAGTCAAAGGCGCTGCGATAGGCGAAAAGGCCGGGCAAGCCGCCCGTCATCACAAATAGCAGGTTGCTGCCCGCCGGGTAATCACCGCGGCGCACGGCGGCCAGCAAACCGGCGAAGGCCTTGCCGCCATAAACCGGATCGATGAGTAATCCTTCGTGGGATGCCAGCAACCGCACGGCCTCCAGCATGTCGCCGGTCGGCGCGCCATAGGCTTCGCCGCGCTGACTGCCATCGACGCTAACCGCGCTATCGGACAGTGAAGAGGCAGGGTCAAGGAGCTGCAAAGCTTGCCGGGTTTTTTCCAGCGTCGTGGCCGTTGCCTGTTCCTCGGTTGCCAACACGGAGTAGCCGATGATTTCCGTGGATGACTGGGCCAGGGTCACGCCGGCCAGCAATCCCGAATGGGTTCCGGCGCTGCCATTGGGGACGATGATTCGCTCGAATTGCACACCCAGCGTATCGGATTGGCGCAGGATCTCCGACGCGCAGGCTGCATAGCCCAGACTGCCGCGAGGGCTGGAACCGCCCAATGGCATGACGAAAGGTTTTTTTCCATGACTCTTGAGCGTGTCGAGCAACTCGGCAGCGTAGCTGTCCGGTGTCACACCCCGGGCCAAGCGATGGACTTTCGCCCCAAACAAGCCATCAAGCAGGACGTTGCCGTTGTAGCAAAAGTCATCATCGCTGCGCACGGCGGACGGGGTCAGAATCAGTTCGCAAGCCAGGCCGTGGCGCGCGGCGACGGCGGCGGTCAGTCGGGCGTGATTGGATTGAAAGCCGCCCCAGGTCACCAGTGTGTCCGCGCCTTCGGCCAGTGCCTCGCCGAGCAGGAATTCCAGTTTGCGCAGCTTGTTGCCACCGCCGCCGAGCCCGGTCAGGTCATCGCGTTTTACGTAGAGATTGCAGCCGTTGAATTCGGCTAGCTGGCTCAGTCGTGACAGCTTCTGGATCGGGGTCGGGCCTTCGAGCAATGCCACCCGAGGGTAAGCGCAGAGTGCAGTATCAAGTCGATTCAAGTCATGGGGCATGAAGGTTCGCTCGTGGGAAGGAACGGAGGATCGGCCAATGTAAAAAGCCCCGGGGGGAAGATATACCGCTTGCGCGGAATTACTGTTGATACACCGTGTAATCAAAAACCTCACTCAACCCCCTGTGGCGAGGCAGTTTGCTCCCGCTGGACTGCGCAGCAGGCCCAAAAGCTTGGGGTCGCTGCGCAACCCAGCGGGAGCAAGCACCCTCGCCACAAGTTGCATATCTAATTAACAGATAACAGTTGCCTGTTTAATGCGTTTATTGAGATATAACCCTCGCGCGTAGAGTCGGCCCAACTGAAGTAGTGGAAGGGCAGAAAATGAACAGCGTGAAGCCACCAATTGCCATAACGGCGCATCCACCAGCCAGCCCATGGCGAGGCACCGCAGCCGGTTTTTCCGCCAGCCTGGTGGGCATCGGCCTGGCGCGATTTGCCTACACGCCGCTGCTTCCGGCGATCGTCGGTGCCCATTGGTTTGATGCGTCCAAAGCGGCTTACCTCGGCGCGGCGAATCTCGCCGGATATCTGGCCGGGGCGCTTTTTGGACGTTCGCTGGCGGCGAAAACCTCAACCCGATTTACCCTGCGGGCAATGATGCTGCTGGCCAGCATCGCGTTTTTCGCCTGTGCTTATCCCGTGTCTTTCGCCTGGTTTTTCGCATGGCGCTTCCTGTCCGGTGTAGCCGGTGGCGCGTTGATGGTGTTGGCCGCGCCTACGGTTTTGGCTCACGTGCCGCCATCCCGACGTGGCTTGGCGGGTGGGGTGATTTTCATGGGCGTGGGCGTCGGGATTGCGGCTTCCGGAACCTTGGTGCCTCTACTGTTGCAACAGGGACTGGCGCAAACCTGGCTGGGTCTCGGGGTGATCGCGCTGCTGCTGACCGCCATTGCCTGGCGCGGATGGCCGACGGAAAACGCCCCGGTCGCCAGCACCGTGCATCACCGTCGCCCTGCACCCAACGGCACCCTCAAGGCGCTGTACGTCGAATACGCCCTCAACGCCGCCGGTTGGGTGCCACACATGATTTTCCTGGTGGATTTTGTCGCCCGAGGCCTCGGCCAAGGCCTGCAAACCGGGGCGCAGTATTGGGTGCTGTTTGGCATCGGCGCCACCGTTGGCCCGTTGCTGGCGGGGGTGTTGGCGGATCGGGTCGGCTTCGGTCGCGCGTTGCGGGTGTCATTCATCATCGAAGCGATCAGCGTCGCGGTGCCGGCATTCGGACTGGGCAGTGTCTGGCTGATGGCATCCAGTGTGATCGTCGGCGCTTTTGTTACCGGTACGGTGCCGCTGGTGCTGGGTCGCGTCCACGAAATCCTCGCCAGGCATCCCGCGCAACAAACCGCCGCCTGGCAAACCGCGACGGTGGGTTTTGCCTTGTTCCAAGCGGTCGCCGCCTATGGGTTGTCATTCCTGTTTTCCTACAGCGGCGGTAACTACAGCCTGCTGTTCCTCATCGGCACGTCGGCCATGTTGATGGCGTTTGTCATTGATGTGATTGCGCTGGCCAGAAGTGCCAGCCACCCGGTTTCGACAGGCGAGGATTTGAGCAAGTGAATTACGCCGAACGCAATCTTCCCTACTGGCGTCGCAACCTGGCCGTTTGTGTGTTCGGCTCGTTCACCACGCTGGTGAGCTTGAGCATGCTGTTGCCGTTCCTGCCTCTTTACGTGCAGCAACTGGGCGTGACAGACCAGGCCGATGTAGTGCAGTGGTCAGCCGTGGCCTTCGGCGCAACGTTTTTCGGCACGGCGATTACCGCACCGATCTGGGGGCGGCTCGCGGATCGATATGGGCGCAAACCGATGCTGATCCGCGCGGCGATTGGCATGGCCGTTGTGATGTCGTTGATCGGGTTGGCGCGGAACGTGACCGATCTGGTGGTGCTGCGCCTGGTCGCCGGCCTCATCGGTGGCTACGCATCGGCGTCCATCGTGATGATCGGCTCACAAGTGCCGCGCGAGAAGGCGGGTTGGGCGCTGGGAGTTCTGTCCACGGGAGCTTTGTCCGGTAACCTGATCGGGCCGCTGGTGGGTGGATTCTTGCCGCAGTTTGTCGGCATCCGTGGCACCTTTTTTGTCGGCGGCGCCATGATCGCGGTGGCGGCGCTCACGACCATCCTGCTCATTCGTGAGGATTTCAATCGTGAGTCGGACGGGGCACGACGCGGCATCCAAACACCTTCCGACGGCGTCACTTCCCGATGGCCAATCATTGCCGCGTTGCTGATGACAGCGATGATGGTGCTGTTGGCCAACATGTCGATCGAACCAATCATCACCGTCTACATCGGTCACCTCGGCGTGGCGCTGGATGATCAGGCGCGGATTGCCGGTGTGGTGATGGCCTGTTCGGCGTTGGGCAGTATTTTGACCGCCGCCAGGTTGGGAGCGCTGGCGGATCGCGTCGGCAGTTGGAACGTCATCATTGGCTGCCTGGTGTTAACGGCCGTGGTCATGGTTCCCCAGGCTTATGTCACGCAATGGTGGCAACTGGCGGTACTGCGCGGCGTCATGGGCATGACCATCGCCGGACTGCTGCCGGCGATTGCCAAGTTGATCCGCCATTCAGTCGAAGAACACAACACCGGCAAAGTCCTGGGCTATCTGCAATCGGCGCAGTTTTCGGGGCAGGTGATCGGGCCACTGATCGGTGGCCAGATCGGCGCGCATTTCGGCTTGCATCACGTGTTCCTGGTGACTGGCGCGTTATTGGTGCTGTGCGCCGCGATCAATGGCTGGGTCAGACATCGCGTGGATGCGGTGCCGGTCGCTACAGCGCCACAGTAGCGGGGGCCGTTGCGGTGACACCGTCCAGTCGTACGCTGTGCAAAAAGGTCGCCAGTGCGCTGGAAAAATAACCGTCGATGCGGCGCACGAAAACGGTCTCAACCTCCGCCAATTCTGCCGGTAGCTCATGCACCGCGACCGACCCGTCGCGGGCAGCTTGAGTGACAACGCCTCTGGGCAACAACGTGACCCCGACCCCGGCCGATACGCAGGCAATGATCGCTTCGATCGAACCGAACTCCAGCGGCTCGGGCGCCACCACACCCAGGCTCACCAAAAAGGTGTCCAGGCGCTGGCGATAGGAACAACCGATGCGAAACACCACGGTCTTCAGATGGTCGACGCCGGCGATGTCGTCGAGGCTGCGCAGGGCAGGGGAAGTGACCAGTACAAGCTCTTCGCGAAACGCACCTTCACTCAGCAGTTCCGGGTGATTGACCGGACCGGCGACGAACGCGCCCTCGAGCTTACAGTCGATTACCCCCTGGATCAGGCTGCACGTAGTACCCGTGCGAACCACCGGGCGAACCTCAGGGTACGCCTTGGCAAACTGTGCGATCAGCAGCGGCAGACGCATCGCCAGTGTGGTCTCCAGCGTGCCGATTTCCAACACACCTTTTGGGTGACCGTCATCGCGCGCGGCACTCGACGCATCCATCAGCAACTTCGACAGTCGCGCCGCAAATGGCAGGATTCGCCGACCCGCCGGCGTCACTTGCACGCCTCTGGCGCTGCGTTGAAAAAGCGCCACGCCGAGCTCGTCTTCCAGCGAGCGAATCCTCGCTGAAACGTTCGACTGCACGGTGTTCAACTCACTCGCGGCCTTGTTCATGCTGCCATGGCGGGCCACCGCGTCCACCACCTTGAGATCCGTCACGTCCACCGAATTCACCTATCTCAAACAGGAATAACCGACTCAGAAAAATCAGCGCTGAGGAGATGAGTGTCGACGTTATTGGTTGTGAGCACAAGGCAGAATCGAGACGCTGAAGGTTCACGAAAAACGATCAACTGAATCACAAATGATCATTTTACATGATCATGTGCCGGGCATAGGTTGAAGGGGCACAGATACCGCAGCCAGTGGCGGATCGAGTCTTCGAATCTGAGGCTGTGGAACAACAATAACGCAACCACTGCTACACGGAGTCAACGTGAACCATGCAACTGAATCGTCGAGAATTCGGAATCACCCCCGTTACAAGGATTTGGTCTCAAGGCAGCGAAGATTCGTCGCCAGCCTGACGGCCGCCACGCTTGTCCCGTACTTCACGTTTATCCTCGTCGCTGCGTTTTGCCCTCAGCTTCTGGCGACGAAGCTTTCCGCAACCAGCATCATCAACATCGGTTGGCCGCTGGGCCTGGTGTTCATCATCGGGGCCTGGTTGTTCACCGGTCTCTACATCCTTCGTGCCAACGGTGAGTTCGACGCACTGACTGCAGAAATCCGCGCGGGGGCCATTGTATGAAACGCCTCCTTCGCAACCTCATGCTGCCTGTTCTGCTCAGCGTATTCGCCGCGCGCGCCATGGCCGGCGACGTGTTGCAAAACGTCGAAAAACAACCGATCAACATCACCGCGATCAGCATGTTCCTGGTCTTCGTCGTGACGACCCTGGGCATCACGTACTGGGCCGCTTCCAAAACCAAATCCATGGATGACTTCTACAACGCCGGCGGCGGTATCACCGGTTTCCAGAACGGCCTGGCGCTGGCCGGTGACTACATGTCGGCGGCGGCATTGCTGGGCGTCACCAGCATGATTTTCTTCAACGGCTTCGACGGCGTGTTGTACTCGATCAGCTTCTTTGTCGCCTGGCCGTTGCTGTTGTTTCTGTTCGCCGAGCGCATCCGCAACCTGGGGCGCATCACCATCTCGGACATCGCGTCTTTCCGACTGGATCAAAACCGCATCCGCACCATGACGGCCTTCGGTTCGCTGACGGTGGTGTGCTTTTATCTGGTGGTGCAGATGGTGGGGGCGGGGCAGTTGATTCAGTTGCTGTTCGGCCTGCCCTACAACTATGCGGTCATTGCTGTCGGGCTGTTGATGGCGGTCTACGTCACCTTTGGCGGCATGGTCGCCACCACCTGGGTGCAGATCATCAAGGCCGGATTGCTGCTGTTGGGCGGAACCTTGCTGGCATTCCTGGCGTTGAGCAAATTCGGATTTTCCTTCGATCTGTTGTTCGAAAAAGCCGTGGCCGCGCATCACGATGGCGAGCGGATTCTGCTGCCGAGCAAACTGGTGGCCGATCCGCTGTCATTGATTTCGTTGTCACTGGGCCTGGTGTTTGGCACGGCGGGACTGCCGCACATCCTCATGCGCTTCTTCACCGTTCCGGACGCCAAGCAAGCGCGCAAATCGGTGTTCGTCGCCACCGGTTTCATCGGCTTTTTCTACCTGATCGTGGCGGTACTAGGGTTGGCTGCCATCGTGATTGTTGGACAAGATCCGGCGTTCTACGAGGGCGGGAATCTGGCGGGCAAATTGATCGGCGGCGGCAACATGCCGGTGATGCACCTGGCCAAAGCCGTGGGCGGCGACCTGCTGCTCGGTTTCATCTCCGCCGTGGCGTTTGCGACGATTCTGGCCGTGGTGTCCGGGTTGACCATGGCCGGCACGTCGGCGATCTCTCATGACCTCTACGTAATGGTGATGAAGAAGGGCCGGGCCGATGCCAAGGACGAACGCCGGGTGTCGCGAATTGCCTCGGTGGGCATCGGCATTGTCGCGGTGGTGCTGGGGATTCTGTTCAAGGATCAGAACATCGCGTTTCTGGTGGCGCTGACCTTTGGCGTGGCGGCTTCGGTCAATTTCCCGATCCTCGTGCTCTCGATGTACTGGAAAGGCCTGACCACACGTGGCGCGCTGATCGGTGGCGTCGCGGGTCTGGTGAGCGCGGTCAGCCTGGTGATTCTCTCGCCTGCGGTGTGGGTCAAGGTGTTGGGCAACGCCGAGGCGATTTTCCCGTACGACTACCCGGCAATCATCTCGATGAACGTGGCGTTCTTCTTCACCTGGCTAGGCTCGGTCACTGATCGCAGTCGCGGGGCGGTGCTTGAGCGCGAGCTGTTCGATGATCAGCTGATTCGTGCCCAGACCGGCCTCGGCGCCTCGCAAGCGGTCAGCCATTAAGACGCGGCCGATCACTCTTTTCCTTTCCTGATTTGCGTCCTTTGCAAAAGGAGTCAGCCATGCAACTTAGAGACAATGGCTTGAGATTTTCACCCATCACCGTTGCGCTGCACTGGGTCGTGGCATTTTCGCTGCTGGCGATTTTTGTTCTGCAGCTGTCGATTGGACAAGCCTCAAGCGAGGCACTGAGGATGGGGCTGGGCAGGGTGCAAAACCTGCTCGGGTTGATTCTGTTCCTCGTCTCGATTTATCGATTCTGGGCGCGGATCACCTCTTACCATCCGCTGCCGGTGGGCACGCCCAATCCCATTGAAGTGATCATCAGCCGTTCGGTGGCGGCGTCGCTGGCCCTGGCCATGGTGCTGTTGCCGATTGCGGTATGGGCTTCACGGGCTGCGGCGGGAGAGGTAGTGGAATTGCCCGGCGGCTTGTGGATTCCGGCACTCCTGCCCACCAATGCAACCTTGAAACACGTGGTCGATGTGCTGTTCAACATTGGCGCCTCGGCGTTCCTCGCCGGGCTGGCGCTGCACATCTTCGGCGCGGTCAAGAATCACTTTCTCCTGAAGAACAACACGCTCAAGCGGATGCTTGGAAAACATGTGGAGCTGTGAGTCATGAACGAAGCCAAATTCGATTTCGCCGGTAACGCCATCACCCGGCTCTGCGGCGTGAAGTACCCGATTTTTCTCGGTGGCATGGCGGCCATTTCAGGTCCGCAACTGGTGGGCGCCGTGGCCAACGCCGGGGGCATGGGCGTCCTTGGTGGCTTGCGCTTGCCGCCATTGGCCTTGCGCCGCTGGATACAGGAAACCCGCGCACTGACCGATCAGCCGTTTGGTGTGAACCTGGTGCCGCAGTTCGGCGGGCCAGATGTCTTTGAAGCGCAGTTTCAGGTGATCCTCAAGGAAAAACCCAAACTGCTGTCGCTGTTTTATGCCGAGAAGTATGCCGCCGACATGATTCCCCGGGCGAAAGACGCCGGGCTGGTGGTAATGGTGCAAACGGGGTCGATGGAGTTGGCCCGAATCGCCATCGCCCAAGGTGCGGACATCATCATCGCCCAGGGCAGTGAAAGTGGTGGTCACTTGAATCGCGGCACCATCGGCATCATGCCGCTGTTGACCTCGATCCTCGCCGTCGCCGAGGGCCGGCCGGTACTCGCGGCCGGTGGCATCGTTAATGGCGACGATGTGCGCGCATTGATGTCGCTTGGGGCTTCGGGGGTGGTGGTGGGCACGGCGTTCATTGCCACCGATGAGTCGAATGCGCATCCGCTGTACAAGCAGAAGATTGTCGAGGCGACCACTGATGACACCGAGTACCGAACCGGCTACTCATTCGGCTGGACCTACGGCACGCCGCACCGGGTGATTCCGAACCGGGACAAGTGGAACCTGCTGCGCTTGATCGGCGGCGGTGCCCGGGCAATCGACAAGCCGCGGATGGCGAAGAAGCTGTCGCTGTATGCGGGGCAGGGTGTGGGCAAGATTCACAGTGTGGTCCCGGCGGCGGAGCGGGTGGCGGAGCTGGCGCGTGGTTTGGACCAACAGCCCGTCGCTGAGAGCAGCTTCACTGACTATTCCGCCACAGGGCGGTTTCTGAATGAGCAGCGCAGGACACTCGGCTGGCAATAACCGATCCTCAGATCACCTGTAGGAGCCGGCTTGCTGGCGATGGCGGCGCATCAACAACATGGATGACGACTGACACACTCAGATCACCTGTAGGAGCCGGCTTGCTGGCGATGGCGGCGCATCAATCAACATGAATGACGACTGACACACTCAGATCACCTGTAGGAGCCGGCTTGCTGGCGATGGCGGCGCATCAACAACATGGATGACGACTGACACACTCAGATCACCTGTAGGAGCCGGCTTGCCGGCGATGGCGGCACATCAATCAACATGGATGACGACTGACACACCGCTATCGCCAGCAAGCCGGCTCCTACAGTAGTCAGGGTCGCGCATTTTGCTGTTGCGCCAAACCCACGAACGCGCTCATGGCCGAGGTGATCATCGAGTCATTGCGGCGGATGAACACGGTGGAGACATTGGCGAATTCGGGCGGCAGCGTGTGCCAGTGGATCGCATGCCGCACGCTGCAATTTTCCGCGATGGTCTTGGGCAGCAAGGTCACGCCCATGCTGGCGGCGACGCACGAAAGGATGCCGTCGAGCGTGCCCAGTTCCATGATCTGGTTCGGCACCAGTCCCACCTGGTAGAACCAGTTTTCCAGCGTTGAGCGATAGAAGCACCCCGTGCGGAACACCAGCACGGTTTGCTGAGGCATCTTGTCCATCAGCGCCGGCAATGAATCGAACTGGCTGCTGCTGACCAGCACCAGTTCTTCGGAAAACACCTCTTCCTGGAACAACGCCGAGTTCTGGTGGAATCCACCTACAAATGCGCCATCCAGCCGATGAGCTTCAATTGCCTTGATCAGCTCCACCGTTGTCCCGGTCAGCAACGACAACTGCACGTCGGGATACTGCTCGCGGTACTTGGTCAGCACTTGCGGCAAGCGGATGGCGGCGGTGGTTTCCATTGAGCCCAGCCGCAGCAGACCGCTCGGGCTGCCGGTGTCCATCAGGGCGCTGCGGCTCTCATCGGTGAGTTGCAGGATGCGCCGCGCGTAAGGCAGGAACGTCTCGCCCGCCGACGTGAGCACAACACCCGACTTCTTGCGGATAAACAGCTCGCGGTTGAGTTCGGCTTCGAGTTCCTTCACGCGCATGGTGACGTTGGACTGCACGGTATTCACCTGCAACGCGGCGGCGGTAAAGCTGCCCAGTTCGGCCACGGCGCAGAAAATTTTCAGTTGGCGCATTTCCATGATCGTCACCATCCATCAGAAAAAGTGATTGTCAGCATACTTAACGATCACTTTACGGTCGTCGACAGCGGTTAGTAAAGTGGCCAAAACCGACTAATGAGCGCAGTTCGACCAATGACACTCACTTCGAAAATCGACCATGTTTTCGCCGGAGGCCTGGGCGTGTTGCAGCCCGAAGGGCAGCGCACGGGCATCTTCAAGCAACGGCACGCTGGCCCCGTGCGCGTGGAGCGGCATGGCATTGTCGGTGACCAGCACGGTGATACCCGAGTGCACGGCGGCCCGGAAAAGGCGGTACACCAGTATGCGGCGCAGAATTATGAGCGTCTGGCACAGGCATTTCCGGATAGCGCTTCGCAACTGGTAGCGGGTAGCCTGGGGGAGAATATTTCGGCGTCCGGGCTCTCCGAATGCAACGTGCACATCGGTGATGTGTTCCGGGTTGGCAGCAGTGTGTTGCAGGTCTCCCAACCGCGCAGTCCGTGCTGGAAGATCAACCATCGTTTTGATGCCGAGCACATGTCTATGTTTGTCGCCAAGGAGCGCATCACGGGTTGGTATTACCGCATTGTTGAGCCGGGCTTCATCGAAGCGGGGGGGCGGATCGAGCTGCTGGAGCGGCACACCGAACGCTTCACTATCGAGCAGTTCTGGCAGGTGCAGTTGGCGCACCGGCCGGTGATCGATGATCTATTCGCACTGGCGGCTGCGCAGGGCCTGGCCGAGGATTGGAAGAGACGCCTGTCCGAGCGGGCGAAGTATCTGCAAAAGCGCGCTGACAACGTTAACTGACCCGGGCGATCTGACAGCCCACCTGAGTTTTGCGGTCGTACTCGATTCCTGTAGGAGCTGGCTTGCCAGCGATGGCGGCCTGACAACCAACCTGTATTGCGGTCGTACTCGATTCCTGTGGGAGCTGGCTTGCCAGCGATGGCGACCTGACAGCCAACCTGTATTGCGGTCGTACTCGATTCCTGTAGGAGCTGGCTTGCCAGCGATGGCGGCCTGACAGCCAACCTGTATTGCGGTCGTACTCGATTCCTGTGGGAGCTGGCTTGCCAGCGATGGCGGCCTGACAGCGACCTGGATGATTCTGACGGAATACATATCCATTCCTGCGGTAACGGCCACTAAAGGTTCCGCCCTTACGGCGGGTCACTTGGAAAAGCCCCAAGTAACCAAGGGCTTTGCCCCTGTCGTTCGGTGCCTCGCTAATGCTCGGCATGCCCTCGCTCCGGTCCTGCTCCGTGGGCCCGCCGCCATCGGCCATCCATGGCCAGGGGCGGCTAACCCGGCATCCTTGCCGGGTTGCCCACTGCGCAGAACCTGCGCTCGGCCTCTCGATGGGGCAAGAAGATCAAAAGCAAAGCAAAGCGAGGCGGCCTGACAGCCGACCTGATTCGAAGTGATTGTAAGCGCGTGCCGGATTTGGCACCGCTTAGCAAGTCAATTGGCACCGCTAAAACTTGCGAAACTATGGGTAGCTAGCGGGACATTTGGCACTCGTAAATCACTCGACCTGTTCAGCTATCCAAATGGAGCGAGCGTCTAAGCATAGAAATCATGTTGGCCACGGATATTGCACCTGAATTTCTGCCGAGCGTGCTGCGCCGGCGGCACGCGCCGCCTCGACTTCTTCCTCGGTGCCGCCCATGGCCTGGACCCGCGCGGCTTCGGCGAAGTAGCGATCCGAACCGCTGATAGGATCGGCGTATGCCCGCAGACGTAAGACTTCAATTTCTGAACGGGGGTTGGCTGGGGTGTGTTCCGCAGGGACGGGCACCCACGTTTGCCCACCATCGCTCGTTTTGACAGACCCAGGAGTCCTGACGAAGTCATCGGGCACCACCACCAACGCGTCATCATTGTTAGAGGAGGCATAACCCCAAGACGTCAACACGCCGTCGCTATCGATAAATGCGTTCATCCTTCGCCCCCATTGGCATTGTTGTACCCACAAACACTAATGCTCACCACATATCCAGAGCCAGCCTGGGGGGTGAGCGCGTAATTAAATCCTTGCGAGAGATTTGCCACGCGCTTTCCGGTTCCGGCCACGCCGAAGTTGGCGCCTGCCAGCCCGCCTCCCTGCAATCCAATTTGAAAAACCGTTGCGGCTCCACCTTCCATCGAGATAGTACAGGTGACGCTGTATGAGCCCCCTGCCGTAGAGGTTATGGACAGATTGGGGATCGCCAGTTCCATCAGTGGCGCAACTGATGGAGGCGGGACAAATGACGTCACGGTGGTAGCCGCGGGTGCCGTCGACGACCCATTGACGACTACAGATTGCGTAGCCTGGTAGTAAAACCAACTCCCTCGGAAGTTGCCCCAGGCGAGCGCTGACCCAGCACCGAAATACACAGCGCCGATATACGCCCAATGTGCATACCCGGCAGGCAATGCCGGCCCTACAGTGGGCAAAGCAAGACTCGCAATCGTCGACGGTGCCGATGTGGTCGGATTCCAGATGAAATAGAAATAGAGCCACCGGGAAGGGCTAAAGGCCGCCGCCTGGTCACGCCCATTGGCGACTGGCCCGGCCAGGGCCACGTTGTTGGTAATCGTACCGGTGTTGGTCACAACGGCAGTAGCGCCGGTCACAGGATTGCGTAGCGTGACACTTAACGCGCTGAAATCGAACTTCGTGCCGGGCGTCGCGGAGTTGTTCTTGCCCGCTAGACCAGAAACACGAGCGGCGGTCGACTTAACAGCCTGTTCCAGCTGGCTGAGCGCAACCGCATGTTGGCTTTTGGTGGCAAGGGCAACCTGCTTGGCCGCCCCCGTACAGAACAGCAAGATGTAAGCGCCCCCGCCGATGGATGAGTTCCACTGTACCCACGCTTCACCGCTGGCCACCAACTCGCCCCCCTGCAAATTGGTGTGCGCACTGCCCACCAATGCGATCGCATCGCAACCGTCACTCCCTTTCTGAAGCTATCCACTCAATCATTCGACGCCAGATGACCCTTCTCATGGGATACATTCACCAATTCTGATTCATGTAATCATTAATCATCATTTTACATGATTCTACCGCTGACCTACTTTGGCTCTGCCAGAGACGCTGAACACCCGCCTGGCACCTTTCCTGACAACAACAAGAGATCCACCACCAGGAGACATCCGCCATGAGCAACCAGCCAGCAGACATCGCACACTACATTCACGGCCGCGCAACGCCGGGCAACTCCGGTCGCGCGCAGAACGTCACCAACCCCGCCACCGGTTCGGTGATCGGCAAAGTGGCCCTGGCCAATGTCTCTGAAGTCGACGCCGCCGTGCAGTCAGCGGCCGCTGCTTTCCCGGCCTGGTCGGCCACGCCGCCACTGCGCCGCGCCCGCATCATGTTCAAGTTTCTGGCGCTGCTCAACGAGCACCGTGACACCCTGGCGCAGATGATCACCCGCGAGCACGGCAAGGTGTTCACCGATGCCCAGGGCGAAGTGACGCGCGGAATCGAAGTGGTCGAATTCGCCTGCGGCATCCCGCAGTTGCTCAAGGGTGACTACACCGAACAGGTCTCGACCAATATCGACAACTGGACCATGCGTCAGGCCTTGGGTGTGGTGGCCGGCATCACCCCGTTCAACTTCCCGGTGATGGTGCCGATGTGGATGTTCCCGGTGGCCGTCGCTTGCGGTAATACCTTTGTGCTCAAGCCGAGCCCGATCGATCCGTCGCCGTCGCTGCTGATCGCTGAACTGTTCAAGGAAGCAGGGCTGCCGGACGGCGTGTTCAACGTGGTGCAAGGTGATAAAGAAGCCGTGGACGCGCTGCTCGATCACCCGGAAGTCAAAGCCGTGAGCTTTGTCGGCTCGACGCCGATTGCCAACTACATCTACGAAACTGGCGCCCGTCACGGCAAGCGTGTGCAAGCGTTGGGCGGGGCAAAGAACCACATGGTGGTGATGCCTGACGCCGATATCGACCAGGTTGTCGATGCCTTGATCGGCGCGGCTTTCGGTTCTGCCGGCGAGCGCTGTATGGCGATTTCGGTGGCGGTGTTCGTCGGGGATGTCGCCGACAAAGTCATGCCTAAACTGGTGGAGCGCACCCGTACGCTGAAGATCCTTGAAGGGATGAACCTGACCGCCGAAATGGGCCCGATTGTCTCGGCGGCCGCCTTGCAGCGCATCACCGGCTACATCGAGCAGGGCATTTCCGAAGGCGCCGAAATGCTGGTCGACGGCCGCGGCTTTGACGGCTCGCAGGCCGGCGTCAATTGTGCCGAAGGTTTCTGGCTCGGCGGCACGGTGTTCGACCATGTCACCCCTGAAATGAAAATCTATAAAGAAGAAATATTCGGCCCGGTGCTGGCGTGCATGCGCGTGAAAGATTTTGCCGAGGCGGTTGATCTGGTCAACTCCCACGAGTTCGGCAACGGCACCGCGTGCTACACCCGCGACGGCCACATCGCCCGTGAATTCGCCAGCCGTATTCAGGTCGGCATGGTCGGTATCAACGTGCCGATTCCGGTGCCGATGGCGTGGCACGGTTTCGGAGGCTGGAAGCGTTCCCTGTTCGGCGACATGCATGCCTACGGCGAAGAGGGCGTGCGCTTCTACACCAAGCAGAAGTCGATCATGCAACGCTGGCCGAACAGCATTGCCAAAGGCGCCGAGTTCGCCATGCCGACCTCCAAGTAAGCATTGATGTTTTCGGGTTGGTGGGGGTGTAGGCGCGGGCTTGCACGCCAGCCATTTTCCCAGGGGGCGAACTCCTCGCTCCCAATTTTTATCGCCAGGGTGAATCGCTATGCCATTGCTCAAGTTCGACATCATCCAGGGCCGCAACGATGAACAACTGCGAACCCTGCTCGATGGGGCGCATCAGGCCATGGTCCAGGCATTTGACGTACCCGTCAGTGATCGCTACCAAAGCGTCACGCAACATCGACCGGGGGAACTGGTGCTGCATGACACGGGGTTGGGTTACACCCGCTCGGCTAATGTGGTGTTGCTGACAGTGATCTCGCGACCGCGCCCGCAGGCGCAGAAAATCGCGTTTTACCGCTTGCTGGCCGAGCAACTGCAAGTCGACTGTGACCTGTCGCCCGATGACCTGATTGTTTCGCTGGTGGAAAACTCCGACGCAGACTGGTCGTTCGGCGGTGGTCGGGCGCAGTTCCTGACCGGGGAGCTTTAGTTTTTTCGTTCACTCATTACATTCAGGTGCTGCCATGTCCACTCCACTGTTATCCCTGTTGAACATCGAACTGCCGATCATCCAGTCACCGATGGTGGGCGTCTCCACGCCCAAACTGGCGGCTGCGGTGTCCAATGCTGGCGGGCTGGGTTCCATCGGGGTCGGCGCGAGCACGGTCGAGCAGGCACGGAGCATGCTGCGGGAAACCGCTGCGCTGACGGACAAACCGTTCAATGTGAACCTGTTCTGTCACGCACCTGCGGTGCAAGACCGCGCGCGCGAGTCGCAGTGGCTGAATGCGCTTGCGCCGTTTTTTGCCGAATTCGACGCCGCTTCGCCGACGTCGCTGCGTGAGATTTACACCTCGTTCGTCGAAGACGCGGACATGCTGCAAATGCTGCTGGAAGAAAAACCGGCGGTGGTCAGTTTCCATTTTGGTTTGCCGCCGCAACCGGCCGTCGATGCGCTCAAGCAAGCCGGCATCGTCCTGCTGTGCTCCGTGACCAGTCTGGCCGAAGCACAACTGGCCGAACACGCCGGTGTGCATGCGCTGGTGGCGCAAGGTTTTGAGGCCGGGGGACATCGTGGGATTTTCGATCCACAGCAGGACAGTGAGATGGGCACGTTCGCCCTGGTACGTGTGCTGGCCGACGCGTGCCTGCTACCGGTTATCGCGGCGGGCGGCATCATGGACGGCGCCGGCATAAATGCTGTGATCCAACTGGGTGCCAGTGCCGCGCAGCTGGGCACGGCGTTTATCCTATGCCCCGAATCCTCCGCCAACGCGGCCTATCGTGAAGCCCTGAAAGGCCCGCGTGCCCACCAGACAAAAGTCACCAGCCTGATTTCCGGGCGTCCGGCCCGGGGCATGGTCAATCGCAATTTCACCTCGCTGCCGGCGAATACTACGGAGCTGCCGGACTATCCAATTGCCTACGACGCCAACAAAGCACTCAACGCTGCGGCCGCCGCCAAGGCCAACACCGAGTTCGCAGTGCAATGGGCCGGGCAGGGCGCACCGTTGGCACGGGAAATGCCGGCGGCGGCGTTAGTGAATTTGCTGTCGGCGGAAATGAAATCCTGAGTTGAATGCGGCGCGCTGCGTTAATCACATTCCGTCGCTACAGCCTTCTCGGCGCGCTGGATCTCCTGTTTGACGTCGGTGGTGATGCGCTGTTCTTTTCGCTGCTGGCCGAGGAATGGCTGTTCGCCACGGGACTTCACCTCCGCGTCCGTAGCCGCGACCTGCGCCTCGACGGAGGCTGCGTGTTCCTCGATAACCGCGTCCACCTCTTTTTCGTTCTTGGCGGTATCCAGGGCACTGACGAGCTTGCCAACCTCAGCCTCTTCCGCCTTGGCGTACCCCTCTACCGACAGCCCTGCGGCCATGGCCCGGGCCTGTGCTTCCACGGTTTTCATGTGCTGCTGCGCTACCGCGCATAACGCTTCCTGCCGCTGGCTTTGAGCAACCTTCCAAGTATTAAACCCGTACATCACAACGCAGAGTGTCGCGATGGCTACCGTGGCTCCAATCAGTGTGCCTTTCAGTGTGCCTTTCAAAAGCCTTGTCCTCACGAACCCACCAAAGTGTATTCGGAATGGTCGTCTGATTACATTGTAAGGATTAAAAAGCGTAGCAGGGCAGAGGACAACGGAAACTTCGGCGTTGAGTAAAAAAGTTCTGACGCAGCACGCCTTTAGCCTTGCTGTTCATATAGTTATGCGATTCATCCAGCGTCTGCCGGGTGAGCAAGTCGTCGGGTCAAGGCGTTTTTTCGCCAGCCGCCCTGACCATCGGCCCACTGATGTTGATGTTGATGTCGATGTTCTTGTCTTAAGCATAGGTGGCTCCCGGCGCAACGCACCAGGAATCGCCCATCGGAATCGCATATGTTCGATTGCAGTCTCGGTTCTGACAGCTCTATGACGGTTTCACACAACTGACATTTCCGAGACGGGCTGAACTCAATGTCGAGTTATTGAAGCGCAAAGGCATCGAGCACTACTGCTATCGATAGTTCGACTATTCTGCGATGACGGCATGACTCACACCTAAAAGCCGGCGCAATTCCAGGGGCGATTAATAATGAAAAGCTGCGATGTCGAAACTAATGTTCGTAGTAGCCACTGATGACACAGGCAGGACAGCGAAGATTGGTAAAGCTCAGTTGATGAGGTTACGCGATGCATCGCATGGTGAGACACGTTCTCGCAGCAACGGCCATCTCAGCCGCGTTCGCCGGCTGCGCCTCCCAGCCTCCGCCAACGACGAGCCTTGACTATAAGAGCCGCGCCGTAACACGCCACGATGGCGGCTTGAGCGTGTCGACCGCCGTATTGTCGGCCGCGGAAAGCGAGGCGGTCTACGGCGTGCCTCTGGCGAATACATCGATACAGCCAGTCTGGATCGAAGTCAAAAATCGGGAAGACCGCGCCTACTATCTGCTTTCGCCGGGCCTCGATCCAAATTTTTTCCCTGCATCCGAGGCGGCCGAAGCATTTTTCCCGGGCATCCCGCAGGACGACCGGACGGCGCTGGACCGGCACTTTCGTCGGCTGGCCTTGCGCAACCCTGTCGCACCTGGCGCGACCACCTCGGGCTTCGTGTTGACCCATCTCGACGAGGGCTTCAAGTTCGTTAACCTCGATCTGGTGGCGGACGGGCGGGCGAGGCATTTCTCTGTCCTGGCCATCGTGCCGGGCCTGCGCACCGATTACCACATCAGCGAAGTGTTCAGGCGGGGCATCTATCCGCCTGAAGACATTGTGAACTACACGGATGACGCCAGTTTCCAGGCGGCGCTGGAGGCGCTGCCGTGCTGCGTTACCAATGAGGAGGGTTCCACGAACGGCGATCCGCTGAACCTGGTGGTCGTCGGCGGCCTCGATGATGCCTTTCCCGCGTTCGCGCGTCGTGGCTGGCGTGGAACCGAGGAAAAGTGGTCGGGGTCGATCATGAAAATGGTTAATTCGGCGCTTGCCGGCGAGCGCTATCCCTATGCGCCGGTGAGCGATCTCTATCTGTTCGGGCGAGCCCAGGACCTTGCCCTGCAAAAGGCGCGCGACAACGTCCACCAGCGCAATCACCTGAGGTTGTGGCTGAGTCCGATGCAATATCACGGCAAGCAGGTGTGGGTCGGTCAGATCAGCCGTGACATCGGCAGCCGGATGACCGTGCATTCTCCGACGCTGACAACGCACAAGATCGACCCTGATGTTGACGAAGCACGGAGTGCACTGACACAGGATATGGCGTATTCGGTAACGCTGGCCAAGTTCGGCTTTGTGAAGGGTGTGGGGGCCGCGCCCAAGAGCGCACCGCGCGAGAACCTGACGACCGATCCTTACTACACCGATGGGCTGCGCTGTGTCCTGGTATTCGATCACACGCACACCTCCCTGGCGGAAATCGAATTCTTTCTATCGAAGGGAATCTACGAGAATGGCGGACAATCCGCGGGACGGGTCAAGCCATGAGCCGTTTGCCGTCGGCGCCGCGCGCCAGGGGTACTCTGCGATGTGCAATGCGCTGCTCGCGCACCCTGAGTTGTGCAGCGATTCTTGCGCTCGCCGTTGCTTGTTCGACCTGGCAGGCGCCTGCCGATTTCAATACCTCCGGATTGCGTGAACGTGCGCAGACGGCCACCAGGAACGAGATACGCGTCAGCGCCGCCGTGCTCAGTGCCGAAGACAGGCAGCGCATGCTGGGGGTGGAGTTGGACAAGACGCGCGTGCAGCCCGTGTGGGTCGAAGTCCAGAACCAGACTGCCGATCCGCTCTTGTTGCTGCAGCCGGGAACCGATCCCGACTATTTCTCGCCACTCGAAGTCGCCTGGTCCGTGCACGGGACATTCACCCCGGCAGCGAACGCGCGCATCAATGCACACTTGGACCAACTGGGATTCAAGAATCCCGTCCTGCCAGGCGAAACGAAAGCGGGCGTGCTGTTCATCAACCCGGAGCGCGCTACGCGGCTGCTGAATATCGATTTGCTGCAGAGAAAGTCGCTTGTCCCGTTCTCTCTCTTCTTGCGGGTGCCGGACGATGCCGGGGAGAAATGGTTTGCCGAAGGTTTGTTCCAGCATCACGGTTCAGAGATCAAGGACTATGACGATCTGGCCGCGTTGCGTTCCGCGTTGGAGCGCCTTCCCTGTTGCGCCACTGACGCGAACGGCAGGGCGAACGGCGATCCGTTCAATGTGATTCTCGTCGGCGATTTCGCCGATATCGCCACCGCCTTTGTGCGTCGCGGCTACCGGCGTGCCGCGCATCCCGCGGATGCAGCGGAACGTGTGTTTGGCCGCATGCCCGATGCCGTGGTTCGCAAGCAATCACAAGCCGGAGCGCCGGCGACTTGGGTGCGTCTTTGGGTCACGCCAATACGCTTCGACGGTCAATCCGTTTATCTCGCGCAGGTCGCAAGACCGATCGGCGGACGCTTTGCACCGCGCGATTCGGAAAATCTCGTCTTGCATGAAGACGTCGATGAGGCGAGAAATTTACTGATCCAGGACATGATGTATTCGGCCGGTCTGGACAAGCTCGGTTTCGTCACCGGCGTCGGTCCCGCGTCCCAGGCACAATCGCGAACGACGTTCAGCGGCGCCCATTATTTCAGCGACGGTCTGCGTGCGGTCATGTTCTTCGCGACGCGGCCGCTCAGCCTGTCGGACGTGGAGATGCTCGATTGGGAACCGTACCTGGACCGGCGCGAATCGCCTGCACCGAAGGAGCTCGACGATGCCCGCAAGTGACCTGTTCGGCAGTCCGGATGACTCGGCCGGCCGTTTGTGCAGCGCCTACCCATTGTTGCGCAGCGCTGGCATGGCATGGCTGCTGATCGCTGGCTGCCATGCGCTCACCGCCTGCGCACCCGCGCCGCTTGTTCCCTACTCGACGGACACACCGCCGCTTGTGCTGGTCCCTGCGTCGCAGGTCGGTGTGAAGGACCAGCGGGCGCGCTTTCGCGAGGTTTTTTGCTCGATCCTCAACACGCGAGGCAGCGAGCTGCCCGATAACCGCCCTTGCGAGGAGGCACTGACGCGCGTCGGTAGCGAACCTGTTGGCACTGGCAAACCCGTCGATCTCGGTCAATCGAAACGCCGTCTGATCGGCGCTGTGGTGGCCGGTGTCGGCTACGAATGCTTCGAGCAATGGCTGCAAGCGCCCGGCAGTGTAGCGATTCATCTTCGTCAGTTCGGATATGACCTGGTGCAGATGAAGGTCGACGCCTTATCGAGTTCCACAAAGAACGCTCGGCAAATACGCGACGCGATCATGGCGATGCCAGCCGAAGCCGGACCGCCGCGGCTCGTCCTGATCGGTTATTCGAAGGGCGCCCCCGACATTCTCGAAGCGATGGTCAATTACCCGGAAATCCGCGGCCGCGTGGCGGCAGTGGTCAGCGCAGCCGGCTCGGTCGGTGGCTCGGCGCTTGCCAACGATGCCGAGCAGTACCAGGCGGACCTGTTGCGACACTTTCCCGGCTCGACCTGCGATTCGGGCGACGGTGGCGCGATCAACAGCCTTCGACCCGCAACGCGCAAGAACTGGCTGGCGCAGAACCGGTTGCCGTCCGAAGTGAACTTCTATTCGCTCGTTACCTTCCCGCAACCCGATCACATCTCGGCCATACTGAAATCGAGTTACAACAAGCTGGCAAGCATCGATGCCCGCAACGACAGCCAAGTGATTTTCTACGATCAAATTGTGCCTGGCAGCAGCCTGATGGGCTTTATCAACGCCGATCATTGGGCACTGGCAGTGCCGATCGCCCGCACGCATTCGACCCTCGGTTCACTATTGGTGACACAGAATGCCTATCCGCGCGAGGCGCTGGCGGAGGCGATGCTGCGCTTCGTCGAAGAGGATCTGGCGGCCTCTTCGCGCTGATCCGCTCCCGCACATATCGGAAGGGCATTGGCTCGGAATAGGGGAATGAATGACCCGTGAGCAGAACTTGGAATGAACGAGACTCGCAGGGGTCAACTGCGAAGACCTTATCGGAAAAAACGTGATGTCCATTGCGGCTATGACCATTGACTACCTTCGTGAGCACAATCTTGTGCTCACCACAGCAGAGTCGTGTACGGCAGGAAAAATTGTGACGCTTCTGTCGGAGATCGAGGGCAGCGGAGAGCTTATTGAAAGTGGCTATGTGGTGTATTCCCCTGAAGCCAAGCAGCGTCTGTTGCGAGTCAATCCCCAGACCATCGAGACCTTCAACCTCACCAGCTGTGAGGTCGCGAGAGAGATGGCCTTGGGCGCGTTGTTCGACAGCACGGCTAATGTTGCTGTGGCGACCACTGGAATCCTGGGCCCGGAAGATGTCGATGGAATTCCAGCAGGCACCATCTGCTTCGCTTGGGCTTTTCAGTCCGGGCATGGTCGTAGTTTGTTCAGTCATAAACATCGATTTTTCGACACTCGTTGCCAGGTGCAACTCCAAGCCGCCGAATACGCATTGAAGCATTTACCGGAATTCCACCGCCGGGCACTGGCAGGTGAACGAGGGTAGGAGCGCGCCATGAGTGATAAAGGCAGCCACGACGACTTCAAGAGCCGCGACTATCCCGTTCGCGAAGACATGGCCTATCAGGTCAAGGTTTGGCGGTTTGAGCGATGCGGTTGGTACGTGTTGGTGCTGTTGGTCGTGCTGGGACTAGGTGGAATGTTTTCACGCGGGCCAATGAGCTTGCGAGACGTCCACGGCAGCGACGGCAAACTCAGGGTGCAGTACGAGGTTTTTCACCGGAACGGTTCAACCAATCCGATGGTGATCAGTGTGGTCGGCACGCCGGACGCCATGGTTGAAATCGAGTTGTCCGGGGATTTTCTACACGGTTTCAACATCGAAACATTGCTTCCGCAGCCTGTCCGCGCCAGCAGTGCCGGGGAGGGTATGAAGCTATGGCTGCAAGCGGACGCCCAAGGACGCGCGAATCTATATATGACGTTACGTGGTGGCGGATTGGGACTGTTCAGTACCCGGGTGTCCTCACCAGGAGCGGCACCAGTGGCCATGCATCAATTCATTCTCCCTTGAGGTGATATATGGATTCGGTATTGCGTGCCTTCGCGATGTATCTGGTCTTGATGGTGCTGTTCAAGATCGCCGGCAGGCGTTCGTTGGCGGAACTGACGACATTTGACTTTGTGTTGTTGATGATCATTGGCGAAGCCACGCAGCAGGCATTGCTGGGGGATGACTTTTCCCTCACGAATTCCGTCCTGGTTATCGTCACGTTAATCGCCATCGATGTCGGCCTTTCACTGCTCAAGCAACGCTCAGACTGGGTGTCCAAACTCATTGATGGCGGTCCTACCATCATCGTTGAAAACGGAAAGCTTTTAAGTAAGCGCCTACGGCATGCCCGGCTGGTCGAAGCCGATGTGATGGAGGCGGCCCGCTCAAGCCAGGGCATAGAAACCATTGACCAGATCAAGTTTGCGATCCTGGAACGCAACGGCAAGATTTCTGTCATCCCGTTAGAGCCTTGAGGGCATGGACGCCTTTGATTCGGCGCTGATGGCCGCGCGTGCTCAGTTTGCGATCACCATCAGTTTTCATATTGTGTTGGCCGCGCTCAGCATCGGATTGGCCAACTTTCTGATGGTGCTGGAAGGTCTCTGGCTGTGGCGCGGGCAAAAAATCTATCTGGATGTTTACCTCTACTGGCTGAAGATATTTGCCCTCAACGTGGCCGTAGGCACGGCGTCGGGTCTGATTCTGGAGTACCAGTTCGGACTCAACTGGTCGCGACTCTCCACCCAGGCGGGCGATGTCCTGGGCCCATTGATGTTCTACGAAGTGCTCGCCGCCTTTTTTCTGGAGGCGGGATTCCTGGGCATCATGTTGTTCGGCATGAAGAAAGTCGGACCTCGTCTGCATTTCTTCGCCACCTGTGCGGTTGCCATGGGTTCATTGATCAGCGCGTTCTGGATCCTGTCGGCCAATTCCTGGATGCAGACTCCCGCCGGGTACTCCATCGGTACCGATGGCCGTTTCATGGCCGAGGATTGGTGGGCAATCATTTTCAATCCATCGTTTCCCTATCGCCTGGCCCACATGACGCTGGCGGCGTTTCTGGGCACCGCCACCCTGGTGGCCGGTATTAGCGCCTGGCAACTATTGCGGCAGCCGCAACATCCCAGAGCACGTCTTCAGTTTTCCATGGCGTTGTGGATGATCGTTGTGCTCGCTCCTCTGCAAATCGTGGTGGGTGATTTGCACGGACAACACAGCCTCAAGGTACAACCTCTGAAGGTTGCCGCGATTGAAGGCTCTTGGACGCGTCCACCGGATGGCGCGGGTGAACCGTTGCGCGTGTTTGCGATTCCCGATATGACCGAACGACGCAATCATTGGGAATTGGCGATTCCACGTGTGGGCTCGTTGTACCTGCGGCACGATCTGACGGGCACCATCGCTGCGCTCGATGAATTCCCTCCCGAAAACACTCCACCAGTGCCGATTGTGTTTTTCGCGTTTCGTTTCATGGTGGGTCTGGGGCTGTTGATGGTGGGGCAGGGGCTGACCAGTATGGTGTTGCGCTGGCGCCATAGGGTGTTCACCGCGCGTTGGATGCTGCGCGGATGCGTGCTGATGGCCCCGGCTGGATTCCTCGCGATGCTTTGTGGCTGGGTAGTGACAGAGGTAGGCCGCCAACCTTTCACCGTCTATGGATTGCTGCGCACAGCCGACAGTTTGTCGTCGGTGTCGCGCCAGCAGGTGATTGGCGCAACCTGGACGATCCTGGTGTTTTACCTGCTGATCTTCGGTATCGGGCTCTGGGTGCTGCTGCGAATTCTGCGCGAGCCACCGCGCAACGATGAAGCCGGACCGCAACCAACGTTGGCGGACGAGACAGGGCAATCCTGAGGAGCTGAATCCATCGTGGACACTGACTGGATAGTTCTGCTTTCTGCTGGAGCCCTGGCTTTCTCGGTGATGAACTATGTGCTGCTCGACGGCACCGATTTGGGCGTTGGTGTGCTGATGGGCCTGACGCGATGCGGCAAGGAACGGCGGGCCATGGCCGTGACAATCTTGCCGATCTGGGATGCCAACGAAACCTGGCTGGTGCTGGGAGGTGGTGGCTTGCTGGCGTTGTTCCCGTTGGCTTACGCCATCCTGCTTCCGGCGCTTTATTTGCCTTTTATCTTGATGTTTTTGGCGCTGATTCTGCGCGCGGTTGCGTTGGAGTTTCGTGATTACGCGCCTGGCAATCGTATCAAGCGTTTGGTCGATGGATTGTTGTTGTGCGGTTCAGTGCTCGCTGGCGGAACTCAAGGAATCGTCTTGGGAACTCTCGTACAAGGCGTACCGAATCATGGCGGCCAATACAGGGGTGATGGCGCGGAGTGGCTCAACCTGTTCCCACTGTTTTGTGGTGCAGTGCTCGTGGTGGGGTATACGTGGTTGGGGGCTTGTTGGCTCTATTGGCGCACCGTGGGCGAACTTCACCTGCGATCCAGCTTGCAGGCGAAGATACTGGCTGCCGTGACCGTAGTGTTGTTGATCGTGTTGGTTGCATGGACCGCGACACTGGACACTCGCTATGCGCAACGGCTTTCAGATCGACTTGTGTGGATGCCGGCCATGACGCTACTGGTTGCTCTGCTTGTTGCCTTTGCCTTGGGGTTTCGCAGTCGTCGACATTTTCTGCCACTGTTCTGCGCATTGGGTGTTTTCATCCTGGCGTTTGTGTTGATGATCGCAGCGCTCTTTCCAATGATCGTGCCGCCGCAGCTGACCTTGCAGGCTGCTGCCTCAAGTCCCAAGAGCCAGATGTTCATGCTGGTCGGTTTCGCCGTGTTGATTCCGGTAACGCTCATCTACAACACCTATGGCTTTAGCGTCTTTAGCGGGAAGGTTCGGGTGAATCGTGACTGACATCCGGCAGAACTTCGATCTGCACCCAAGTGTCCAGACCCTTACACGTTCCGACGGGATGTTCTGTCGGAGAGGCTTGATGCACGGGTAGAAGTCGAGGACGACATGACGACAACAGTTGGCGATTTTCTGATTGAACGGCTTAGCGAATGGGGTGTGACCCGGATTTTTGGTTATCCAGGGGACGGCATCAATGGCGTGTTCGGAGCGCTGAGCCGGGCCAAGGGAAAGATTGAATTCGTTCAGGCCAGGCATGAGGAAATGGCCGCCTTCATGGCGTCGGCGCATGCCAAGTTTACCGGTGAGTTGGGCGTGTGCATTGCCACTTCGGGACCAGGCGCATCGCACCTGATCACCGGCCTTTATGACGCCCGGATGGATCACATGCCAGTGTTGGCCATCGTCGGCCAGCAGGCCCGCACGGCGCTGGGCAGCCACTACCAGCAAGAACTCGACTTGTTGTCGATGTTCAAGGATGTCGCCGGAGCTTTTGTCCAGCAAGCTTCGGCACCGGCACAAGTACGACACTTGATCGACCGCGCAGTGCGCACCGCCATCGGCGAACGGCGCGTCACGGCAATCATTCTGCCCAATGATGTGCAAGATCTTGAGTATGAAGCGCCGGCCAGAGCCCATGGCACCGCGCATTCAGGGGTGGGTTACAGCAAGCCGAAAGTGGTGCCATACGAGGCGGATCTGCAGCGTGCGGCAGATGTTTTGAACGCGGGTCAAAAGGTCGCGATCCTGGTGGGTGCCGGCGCGCTGCAGGCTACCGATCAAGTGATTGCGGTGGCGGAAAAGCTTGGCGCCGGGGTGGCGAAGGCCTTGCTCGGTAAAGCTGCACTGCCCGACGATTTGCCGTGGGTCACCGGCAGTATCGGTTTGCTCGGCACTGAACCCAGCTACAAGCTGATGACCGAATGCGACACCTTGCTGATGATCGGCTCGGGCTTTCCATATTCCGAGTTCTTGCCCAAAGAAGGGCAGGCGCGCGGCGTGCAGATCGACTTGCAACCGGACATGCTCAGCTTGCGTTATCCCATGGAGGTCAACCTGGTCGGCGATGCTGCAGAGACACTGGCCGCATTGCTGCCGTTGCTCGAACAGAAAACCGAGCGAAAATGGCGAAAAAAAGTCGAAGGCTGGCGCGGTAGTTGGGAGAAGACCCTGGAAAAACGCGCCATGGCCAAAGCCAAACCGATCAACCCACAACGGGTGGTCTACGAGTTGTCACCCCGCTTGCCGGAGCGGGCGATCATCACCAGTGACTCCGGTTCGTGTGCTAACTGGTATGCCCGCGACCTGAAAATTCGTCGCGGCATGAAGTGCTCGCTTTCCGGCGGATTGGCCTCGATGGGCGCTGCGGTACCCTATGCGATTGCGGCGAAGTTTGCGTTTCCCGAGCGCCAGGTGATTGCGCTGGTGGGAGACGGCGCCATGCAGATGAACAACATGGCCGAGCTGATCACCGTCGCCAAATACTGGCGCCAGTGGGAAAGCCCGAAATGGATCTGCGCGGTGTTTAACAACGAAGACCTCAATCAGGTCACCTGGGAGCAACGGGTGATGGAGGGCGATCCCAAGTTCGAGGCTTCGCAAAGCATCCCGGACGTGCCGTACCACCTGTTCGCAATTTCGATTGGGCTGAAAGGGATTTTCGTCGACCGCGAGGAAGACGTTGCCGCCGCCTGGGAACAGGCGCTGGCTTCGGAGGTTCCGGTGCTGATCGAGTTCAAGACCGACCCCGACGTTCCTCCGTTGCCGCCACACATCAAGCTCGAACAGGCCAGGAAGTTTGCCACGACTTTGCTCAAGGGCGATCCGAACGAAGCCGGGGTGATCGTGCAAACCGCCAAGCAGGTATTCGGCGCGGTGCTACCGCACAAGAAGTAAGAGGTGCCTGACATCGAGTCGATGCATATCAGCCGGCTGTCTGCATAACGCGCGATTCCAGGTCATCAGGGGAAGGTTCAATGCACAAAATTATCAGTGCACTCGATTTGAAGATCGACCTGGAAAACGCGAATGAACAGGGCTTGTTCAAATGGTTGGTCGCCAGTTTTTTAATGGGCAAAAGGATTCAGGCCCAGATTGCCGCTGAGGCTTATCGAGTGATTGTCGATAAGCATCAGCGTGACACCCCACACAAGCTTGGCCACTGTACCCATCGCGAGCTCGTCGCTATGTTGGGCGAGGCGCACTATGTACGCTACGACGAAACCACTTCAGCACGTCTGTTGGCCTTGGCTGAAAAACTCAACAATGAATATGCAGGAAAGGTGAGCAATATCGTAGACGCGAGTGTTGATCGTCAGGATTTCGAGAAACGGCTTATCGCTTTTGAAGGCATTGGCCCAAAAACCGTCGAAATATTCATGCGCGAGGCGACACGTGTGATCCTGTGGGATGCGAAGGCAATGGGATGACAGGCGCACTTCTCTCATAACAAGGAACACAATATGTGCAAATTCATCCTGGAATACCTGTTCAACGGCGAGCCCCGTACACACATTTTTGAACTCGAGCAGACTCGGTTGCCTTTGCATGAGGCGGCGATGCACCTGCTCCAACTGCACTTTGGGGACGGAGAGAACAGCCTGATGATGCCCAATGCGGACGCCACGACAGTTGAGATCCTAGAGCAGGCTGAACGAGTAGGGCTGACGCAGATTAAGGTCGTCGATCAATCCAGCTAATGCGGATTCACCCTCAATAAACTTGGTTGCGGTGTGTCAGCATCAGTTTCACCCTGGTTTTGTAAGCAAGTTTGCCTTCGGCATCCGAAAAAACATGGTCGATGTCTACGACTCGATATTCCTCCTCCTCGGAGGCAGTTCTGTCTCTTGCAACTTCAAGGCCTAGAAGATTGAAACGGTCACCTATCGACACAGCTGGGAAGGGCGTTGTTGCTTGAGCGCTCCAAACTGGGGCATTAGTGAAAGACACCTCGTAGATCTCGAAATAGTACTCAATTGGCTGAGCGCTCATAAAACCTCCTCACACTGGTTTGCTGACGAAAACAGGCAATTCATCAATATCTGATTGTTGCCCGAATCGGATCGTTCAGTCTGAAGCCAAAAATCCAGACGTTTTTCCTGGAATCCAGCACCATCCGGCGAGCCTTCCTTCACCAGCATCTGGTAGCGACTAAGATTGCGGTACCCCAGGCACATCCATGTTTATTTTGCGCCAGGCGGCTTCGGCAAAGCTGTAAACCGAAAAGGCGATCAACCCAAGAGCCATCACCATCAAAATCAAGGCCCCGGCTGGCAGGTTCTGGAGCGCATCAAGGGCTTCTTTCATGCCAGGTGGATCGGTAGCTTGATAACGGGAGCCGCTGATCGCCAGTAGCAGGGCTATCTCAATAAACACCACGCCTCGGGCTATGAGTCCAAATCGAGATACCGGGCGTATGTAACGCATCACATCTTCGTCAGCCTCGAAGTACTTCTCGAACGACGCCTTCCATCCCTTGATGATGTGAGCAATGCCCACACCTAATGGGACTAGCGCCACGAGGTAGACCACCACGTTTGAGTGATCCCAGGATAAAAGATGCGCCAGTAAATCCTTTGTCTCCCCACCTCCGGAATTGCCTGAACTCCTGACGCCGGTGATGAGTAGGCCCAATGCAAAAAACGCAAGAGCACCGTTAACCAAACCTCCCGCCAATAAACCTGCACGAATCACCAACCCCTTCAGCTTCGTACCGTGATGATCGACGTCGCGAATCGCTTGCAGCACTCGCCACCCGGCGAAGGCCAGCAAACCCGCCACCACTAGCCCGACCAGGACATATCCGAATGGCTGGCTTAACAACGCCTCGAGGCTTTTGTGACTGTCCTTCGGTCTTGTCGAGTCCTGAGCCGCCAGCAGAGCGAAGATACCAATGATCAGATACAGAACACCTCGAGCGGCATATCCGCCCCGAGCGAGTACGACAAGGGTGTGTTGAGCGGACATTGGATTATTTCCGAGGAGTGATACAGGAGCAGACCTATCGCGGGGGAAGGGGTTCGATAAAGGCGAAGTCTTCGCAAACTCAATATGGTTACTCAGGCGATATGAGCAGTCTGAATCGCCAGGCACGGTTTCTGCGTTGTAACGATCTACCAGTTCCAGCAACCCTGATGAGGGTTGGCGGGGCGATGACATGAACTCGCCCAAGGGCCTGCCTCTCGTCGAAAAAAGGGTTTTTTCCAAGGCATGGGCTGAAGTAGGGGCTTTAAGGTTTTGTTGAAAGCCAGAAACGACAAAGCCCTGAATAATCAGGGCTTTGTCGTATAAAGATGGCGGAGGCGATGGGATTCGAACTCATGGACCTGTTACAGTCGACGGTTTTCAAGACCGTTGCCTTAAACCACTCGGCCACACCTCCGTTTGCGTTGCGGGCGCCATAATACCTGAATGAAACACACTGTCAAACTCTCTGCATAGCTTGTTACAGAGCGTCTGTTATGATCTTTGCGACTGAACGTTTCAAACCAACAGGAGTGTCGCCATGCGCGAACAGGATTACGCAGTTAATAACAGCGTGCAGGCTGAGCAGCTAGAGGTTAGCCGCGTCCTGCGCAACACATACGGCTTGCTCGCCCTGACCCTCGCATTCAGCGGTGTAATGGCTTTCGTTGCCCAGCAGATGCGTGTTGGCTACCCGAATATTTTCGTGGTGCTGATCGGCTTCTACGGTCTTTTCTTCCTCACCAACAAACTCCGTGATTCCGCCTGGGGCCTGGTGTCGGCATTTGCCCTGACCGGTTTCATGGGTTTCCTGCTCGGCCCGATCCTCAACCGTTACCTGGGCATGCAGGGCGGCGCTGAAGTCGTCAGCTCGGCATTCGCGATGACGGCACTGGTGTTCGGCGGCTTGTCGGCCTACGTACTGATCACCCGCAAGGACATGAGCTTCCTCGGTGGTTTCATCACTGCAGGTTTCTTCGTGCTGCTGGGTGCGACGCTGGCGAGCTTCTTCTTCCAGATCAGCGGCCTGCAACTGGCGATCAGCGCAGGTTTCGTGCTGTTTTCCTCGGTCTGCATTCTGTTCCAGACCAGCGCCATCATTCACGGCGGCGAGCGCAACTACATCATGGCGACCATCAGCCTGTATGTATCGATCTACAACCTGTTCATCAGCTTGTTGCAGCTGTTCGGCATTATGAGCCGCGACGACTGATCGTCGGCCATGAGTAAAAAAACCCGCTTCGGCGGGTTTTTTTCGTTCATTGGTTTGGGTACGGCCGCTACGCCATCGGCGGCAACCGCCGTTTCACCGGGGTTTTCTTGACGATTGCCGTGTTGGTTTCAGCGTGGGTGTTGAGGCGGTCGAGCAGGGTGTCCAACTGTTCCATGGAACGCACATGCAGGCGCGCGATGAAGCAGTCGTCGCCCGTCACTTTGTCGCACTCGGTGAATTCCGGGATGGCCTGAATCTGCCGTTCCACTTCCTGCAACTGGCCCGGCAGCGGGCGGATGCGCACGATGGCCTGGAGCTGATAGCCAAAGCACTTGGCATCGATCTCGACGGTGTACCCCTTGAGCACGCCACGTTCTTCCAGGCGACGCAGGCGCTCGGCAACGCTGGGCGACGACAGGCCGCTGATTTGCGCCAGGGCCTTGAGCGAGCGCCGTGAGTCTTCCATCAATGCAGTGATCAGCACTTGGTCGATATCATCGGTCATGACGAAAACCTCTATTAGGCAATTTTTCAAAATAGCCTTCGCAATAAAGGCAGATACCGAGTTTAGCCTGCTTTTTGCGCTGGAGAAGCCCCTCGGCTGATTGGCATACTTTGCCCATAAACAGAGGAGTCTGAAGATGGACAAGACAATACGTCGCGGCTCATTCGAAATGACCGCCGCCATGCTGATTTCCGGGACCATTGGCTGGTTCGTGCTGGTGTCCGGGCAACCGGTGCTGGATGTGGTGTTCTGGCGCTGCCTGTTCGGCGCCGGCACTTTGCTGCTGATATGTGCGGCATTCGGTTTCCTGCGCCCTGGCATTCTGACCCGAACCACCTTCCTGCTGGCCGTGCTCAGCGGCGTGGCGATTGTCGGCAACTGGGTGCTGTTGTTCGCCTCTTATTCGCGCGCTTCGATTGCCATCGGCACGGCGGTTTATAACGTGCAGCCCTTCATGCTGGTGGGACTGGCCGCGGTGTTCCTCAACGAGAAAATCACCTTGCAGAAACTGGCCTGGCTGGGTGTTTCATTTCTTGGGATGCTGGCGATTGTCAGTGCCCATGGCGGGCAGGGCGAGAGTGGCAACGAGTACCTGATCGGCATTGTTCTGGCGCTGGGCGCTGCTTTCCTTTACGCCATTGCCGCGTTGATCATCAAACGCCTGACCGGCACACCGCCGCACCTGATCGCCCTGATTCAGGTCAGCACCGGCGTGTTGTTGCTCGCGCCATTCGCGCACTTTTCGGCATTGCCGCAAGCGCCGAGTGCCTGGGCCAGCCTGGTGACGTTGGGGATCGTCCACACCGGCGTGATGTATGTGTTGCTGTACGGCGCGATCCAGAAACTGCCGACGGCATTGACCGGGGCGTTGTCGTTCATCTACCCGATCGCAGCGATTTTCGTCGACTGGTTCGCCTTTGGCCATCACCTGGAGCCGCTGCAATGGATCGGCGTAGCGGCGATCCTGTTGGCGGCGGCCGGCATGCAACAGGGTTGGAGCCTGAAGTTTCGTCGCTCGATTACCCAGTAAACAGGTGTCAGATGTTCCAGCGGGGCGCAGTCTTCGCCAGTCGCTGGCGCATCTCACCGATGTTGCTGGCCAATTGGCGGATCAACAGTCGATAGCCGTCCAGCGGGTTGTAGATCGGCGCGTCCAACGTGGAGTCCGGCAGTTCCATGGGGCGACTGAGTCGCTGGAACGAGCCGGACTTCAGCGCCCGGGCCATGCCGATCAGTTGCACCCGAATCAACCGATGTTCCGCCTTCAATTCAGATTGCAGACGCGCCATGGCCTCGGGGTCATTGGCGTCAGGTCGAGTGTTGCCAAGAATCTCCAGCGTGCTGACGCACATGCGCAAGTGACGCTGAATGGCATCAAGTTCGGTCATGGAAATCTTCACTTCCTTGGACACTGACGGCATCAGCGACCGTAGCTGCACCATCACCGTATTCAGCCGTCCCATGAGCTTGAGGTGTTCATCGGCGGTGACGGGTTGGCCGTTGATGATCCGCCCGTACACCGTCGCGCAATCACGCAAGGCATCGGCCAGGTTGTAGCGCCAGGAATAGACCGCGTAGAGCGGCAGGGCGAAGGAAAACGCCAGGGCCAAGGCAATGCCGATCAGGATATCGACCCCGCGCCACAGTCCGTCAGACACCTGATTGTCACCGTGGCCCGCGACGATGAACACGGTAATGCCGGCCAGCAGCGCGGTATAGCCACCCTTGCCGATGGCATGGTAGGAGAAAAATCCGCAAATCACCGCCATGGCGAAATAGGTCAACCAAGGCATTCCGAGCCAGGCCTGTTGCACCACCAACGCCAATCCGATTGCCGCCCCGACCAAGGTGCCGATGGCCCGCTCAGCAGCTTTTTTGCCGATATTGCCGTGATGCTGCAAACCGCCGATGACCACGAGCATCGTCACCGACGCCCACTCACCGTGGGGCAGGTGGATGCCGGTGGTCAGCAGGATAGAGGCGAGCAATCCGAGCGATACCCGTACCGCGTGGATCACTTTGGCGTGGCGATAGCGCCGGTACGGGTCCAGCAACGGACGCAGTAGCCGGCGCATTAACGGTGGCAGGCGATGAGCTGTCGATGTGTTCAGGCCTGGTCTCCTCAGAAGATGTAATCGGTGGTCAGGAAACTCGAACTACGACCGCTGATGATTTCGCTGATCAGGTCCTTGTTGGTCTCCTGGAACTTGGTCGCCACCAATGTCCGAATTGAAAACACCCGCAACGCGTCATGCACCGACAAGGTGCCCTCGGCGGAGTTTTTGCGGCCGTTGAACGGATAGGTGTCAGGGCCGCGCTGGCACTGGGCGTTGAGGTTGATTCGTCCGACCTGATTGGCGAAGGTGTCGACCAATCGGCCAACCGCCACGGGATTGGTGCCGAAGATGCTCAACTGCTGGCCGAAGTCAGATTCCAGGACGTAATCGATGACGGTGTCCAGATGCCGATACGGCACGATCGGCACCACCGGACCGAACTGTTCTTCCTGGTAGACGCGCATCTGTGGGTTCACTGGGTACAACACCGCCGGGTAGAAAAAAGATGCGCGGGCTTCGCCACCGTTGGGGTTCACCACTTTTGCGCCTTTGCCGATGGCGTCCGCCACCAGCGCGTGCAGGTAATCGACCTTGCTCGACTCCGGCAGCGGCGTCAGGGCCACGCCGCTGTCCCACGGCATGCCGGGTTTGAGCGTGGCGAGTTTGGCGTTGAATTTTTCGATGAAGGCGTCAACAACGTCTTCATGGACAAAGAGTATTTTCAACGCCGTGCAGCGCTGGCCGTTGAACGACAGAGAACCGGTGACCGCTTCGTTGACCGCGTTGTCCAGATCCACCTCCGGCAGGACGATGCCGGGGTTCTTTGCATCCAGGCCCAGTGCCGCGCGCAAGCGGTGAGGTTTTGGATGGAGTTTCTTCAGGTCGCTGGCAGCCTTGTTGGTGCCGATAAACGCAAAAATATCGATCTTGCCGCTGGCCATCAGCGCGCTGACGGTCTCGCGACCGCTGCCATAGATCACGTTGATCACCCCGGCCGGGAAGCTGTCGCGAAACGCTTCCAGCAGTGGCCGGATCAGCAGCACGCCGAGTTTCGCCGGTTTGAACACCACGGTGTTGCCCATGATCAGTGCCGGGATCAGCGTGGTGAAGGTTTCGTTCAGCGGGTAGTTGTAAGGGCCCATGCACAACGCCACGCCCAGTGGTACGCGACGGATCTGGCCGAGGGTGTCCTGCTCCAGCTCGAAACGGCTGGAGCGGCGGTCGAGTTCCTTGAGGGCGTTGATGGTGTCGACGATGTAATCGCAGGTGCGGTCGAACTCTTTCTCCGAGTCCTTGAGGTTCTTGCCGATTTCCCACATCAGCAACTTGACCACCGCCTCGCGCTGTTCGCGCATGTGCTTGAGGAAGGTTTCGACATGCTGGATTCGCTCGGCCACGCGCATGGTCGGCCACAAACCCTGGCCGCGGTCATAGGCACGCACGGCGGCGTCGAGGGCGGTCAATGCGGTTTCCGCGTCCAGCAGCGGCGTGCTGCCCAGGATCACTTGTTCGTCGCCGTTGGCGCCGCTGAGGTACACCGGGCTACGGACCTGGGCGAGGGGGCCGGGCCAGGTTTTCAGGACGCCATCGACCAGGTATTCACGCTGTTCGGTCGGGCCGTCGAGCCGGTATTTTTCCGGGATGCTGCCGGCCTCGGGAAACAGGTTGCCAAGGATATTCGCTGTAGTCATTTCGCTACCCCGTGTGAGATGTCAGCCGTGTGCTGGTTGGATTGCGCTTCAAGGGTTATACGCCTTAATGACTCGATTTTTTACGTCAATCGAGCGGCGACAGGCAGGGCAGAGGGGTTGAGGAACTGAATCTTGTGCCTCAAGCGTAGACCGCTTTGCCCGGTTCTTGTAACCGGACTTTTGACCTGAGCCCAGACAATGGCCGGTGCTGCGGTTAAACTTGGCGCACTTTCTTAAGGAGTTCATATGAGTCATTACCAGCCGGGCATTCTCGCCACCCCCGTTCCGCCTCACGCCCGTCATATGTTCTTCGCCCTCGAATCCGCTGCGGCACTGCCGGCCGCGCTAGACAAATTGATGCAACTGGTGGATGGCAAGTCGGCCGTGGTTGGCTTCGGTGAATCCCTGGTCAAAGCCCTGGACGGCAACATTGAAGGGCTGCGCGCGTTCCCGGCGCTGACTGGCGTGGGCGTAGATAACCCGTCGACCCAACACGCGCTGTGGTGCTGGTTGCACGGTGTGGACCGTGGCGAGTTGCTTAATCGCAGCAATGCCTATGAAGCAGCATTGGCGCCGGCCTTTCGTTTGGTGCAGGTGACAGAAGGCTTTCGCCACCGTGACGGCCACGACCTGACTGGCTATGAAGACGGCACCGAGAACCCACGCGACGAAGCCGCCGAATCTGCCGCGCTGGTGGCTGAAGGCGCTGACGGCATGGTCGGTGGCAGCTTTGCCGCGATCCAGCAATGGCAGCATGACCTCAAGGGTTTCCACGCCATGCCGTCCCATGAAACCGACGACATCATGGGCCGTCGCCTGAGCGACAACGAAGAGCTCGACGACGCGCCGATCTCCGCCCACGTCAAACGCACCGCCCAGGAAAGCTTCGCGCCCGAGGCGTTCATCGTCCGTCGTTCGATGCCGTGGATCGAAGACGATCGCGCCGGCCTGATGTTCCTTGCGTTCGGTTTCTCGCTTGACGCTTTCGAAGTCCAGTTGCGCCGCATGAGCGGTCTGGAAGACGGTGTCACCGACGGTTTGTACCGAATCAGCCGGCCGATTACCGGTGGTTATTACTGGTGCCCGCCGCTCAAGGATGGTCATCTGGATCTGCGTGCACTGCGCATCGGCTGACATGCTTTTGTGGCGAGGGAGCTTGCTCCCGCTGGGCGGCGAAGCGGCCCCAAAACCGGCAAAACGCACCGCATCTGATAAATCGCGTGCATTGGGTTTACGACTGCTGCGCAGCCGAGCGGGAGCAAGCTCCCTCGCCACAGGTGTTTCAGCGCTCGGCTGATTGTCGGCTCTAACCTTATGCTCAAACAGTATTTCTCAAGCCGATCTTTAGAACTCTAAGATCACGTCATAACTCGTTATGACAAGTGATCCTCATGACCGATAACGTTCTATCCCTCAACAGCGTTCCTTTGCATACCCAACTAAGGGATGTGCTTCGCGCGCGCATTCTCGACGGTGAATACCCGCAAGACAGCCAGATGCCTTCCGAAAGCGAGCTTGGCGCGCTGTTCAAGGTCAGCCGCATCACCGTGCGCCAGGCCCTCGGCGATCTGCAAAAGGAAGGTTTGATCTTCAAGATCCACGGCAAAGGCACCTTCGTCGCCAAGCCGAAAACCTTCCAGAACGTCAGCACCCTGCAAGGCCTGGCCGAGTCCATGACCGGGCGCGGCTACGAGGTGATCAACCGTCTGCGCAGCTTTAAATTCATTGCCGCCGACAAACTGGTCGCCGAGCGTTTGCAGGTTGCTGAAGGCGAGACCGTAGCGCAGATCAAACGCGTGCGTTTGATCAACCGCGAGCCGATATCGCTGGAGATCACCTACCTGCCCAAAGCCATTGGCGAACGGCTGGAGAAGGCTGATCTGGTCACCCGCGACATCTTCCTGATCCTCGAAAACGACTGCGGTCTGGCCCTCGGTCACGCCGACCTGGCCATCGATGCCGTACTGGCCGACAGCGACCTGACCCAAGCGCTGAACGTCGAACCCGGCTCGCCGATCATGCGCATCGAGCGTCTGACCCACGATGCAAACGGCCAGCCCGTGGACTTCGAACACCTTTACTACCGTGGCGATGCTTTCCAGTACCGCCTGCGGATCGACCGGCAAAAAGGGGCGCAGGCATGACCCGAACGACTCTCGAACAGGAATACGACATCGTCGTGATCGGCGGCGGCACCGCTGGCCCCATGGCGGCGATCAAGGCCAAGGAGCGCAACCGCGATCTGCGGGTGTTGCTGATCGACAAGGCCAACGTCAAGCGCAGCGGCGCGATCAGCATGGGCATGGACGGCCTGAACAACGCGATCATCCCCGGCCACTCCACGCCGGAGCAGTACACCAAGGAAATCACCATCGCCAACGATGGCATCGTCAACCAGGCGGCGGTCTACGCCTACGCCACCCACAGCTTCGAAACCATCGAGCAACTGGACCGCTGGGGCGTGAAATTCGAGAAGGACGAAACCGGTGACTACGCGGTGAAAAAGGTCCACCACATGGGCGCCTATGTGCTGCCGATGCCGGAAGGGCACGACATCAAGAAAGTCCTCTATCGCCAGTTGAAGCGGGCGCGGGTGAGCATCACCAATCGCCTGGTCTGCACCCGTTTGCTGACGGACGAAGAGGGCGCGGTCAACGGTGTGATGGGCTTCGATTGCCGCACGGCCGACTTCCATGTGATCAAGGCTAAGGCAGTGATCCTCGCCTGCGGTGCGGCCGGGCGTTTGGGCCTGCCGTCCTCGGGTTACCTGATGGGTACCTACGAAAACCCGACCAATGCCGGCGACGGCTACGCGATGGCTTACCACGCCGGGGCCGAGCTGGCGAACCTCGAAAGCTTCCAGATCAACCCGCTGATCAAGGACTACAACGGCCCGGCTTGCGCCTACGTCACCGGCCCCTTGGGCGGCTATACCGCCAACAACAAGGGCGAGCGTTTCATCGAGTGCGACTACTGGAGCGGTCAGATGATGTGGGAGTTCCACCAGGAACTCGAAAGCGGCAACGGCCCGGTGTTCCTCAAGCTCGATCACCTGGCCGAGGAAACCATCCAGAACATTGAAGAAATCCTCCACAGCAACGAGCGGCCGAGTCGCGGCCAATTCCACGCCAATCGCGGCACCGACTACCGCACGCAGATGGTCGAGATGCATATCTCCGAGATCGGTTTTTGCAGCGGGCATTCGGCGTCGGGGGTGTGGGTCAACGAGAAGGCCGAGACTTCGGTCAAGGGTTTGTACTCGGCGGGGGACATGGCGGCGGTGCCGCACAACTACATGCTCGGCGCGTTCACCTATGGTTGGTTTGCGGGCAATAACGCGGCAGATTTTGTCGCTGGCCGCGAGTTCTCAGCGCTGGATACGCAGCAAATCGAAACCGAAAAGCAACGGGTCTACGCTCCGCTGGACCGTGAACACGGTCTGCCACCGGCTCAGGTCGAGTACAAGCTGCGTCGCTTCGTCAACGACTACCTGCAACCGCCGAAAGTGACCAAGAAAATGCAAATCGGCCTGCAACGCTTCAGCGATATCCAGCGCGATCTCGACCAGATCAAGGCCCACAACGCCCACGAACTGATGCGCGCCATGGAAGTCAGCATGATCCGCGATTGTGCGGAAATGGCTGCAAGGGCTTCGCTGTTCCGCGCCGAAAGTCGCTGGGGGCTTTACCACTACCGGGTCGATCATCCGCAGCGCAATGACAGCGACTGGTTCTGCCATTGCCACCTGAAGAAGGGCGAAAACGGCCTGATGACCAGTTTCAAGAAAGCCGTCGAGCCTTACATCATCCCGCTGGATGCCGATGAAATGCAGGCCTACGACCGGTTGCGGGTCGGTGCCGATGCGGCTTGATGCCGTCCACAAAAGAGAGACCGAACATGGCCTATCAACCCCAGGAAATCTTCTTCCGCTCCAACGCGCCGGTCACGGTCGACGGGGACCTGTGCATCGCTCACAAGGGCTGCACTGTATGCGTCGATGTTTGCCCGATGGACTTGCTGGCGATCAACCCGACCACGCAAAAGGCCTACATGGCGTTCGATGAATGCTGGTACTGCATGCCGTGTGAAAAGGACTGCCCGACCGGGGCGGTGAAAGTCGAAATCCCGTACCTGCTGCGCTGAAACACCAACCCTGTAGGAGCCGGCTTGCTGGCGATAGCGTTTGTCCAGCCAGCATCAATGTTGAATGTCAGATCTCAATCGCCAGCAAGCCGGCTCCTACAGGTCGTGCGTTGCAGCGGCAATGCGTTAAAAGCTATCCGGGCCACTCCCGGACGCTTGATTTGCAAAACCCCTCGTTTCCCACCACGCCCTGATCGTGGCGGAGACGAACATCCTATAAATGATTCGAGGGGATTCACCATGTTATTGCGTGCAGCATTTGCCGGTCTGGTACTGGCCTCATTCACCTTGTCGGCCTCGGCCGAAACCATCCGTATCGCGATCGGCACCCAGGACACCACGATCAACTGCGCCGCCGGCGGTTTGTTGATTCGCGAACTGGGCCTGCTGGACAAATACCTGCCCCACGACGGCCAGTACAAAGACGCCAAATACGACATCGAGTGGAAGAACTTCACCAGTGGCGCGCCGCTGACCAACGAGATGGTTGCCGGCAAACTCGACTTCGGCGCGATGGCCGATTTCCCCGGTTCGTTCAACGGCGTGGCGTTCGAAACCGCCGGCAAGCACAGCCTGTTTATCAGCGTGCTTTCCGGCAGTACCAAGGGCAGTGGCAATGGCATCGTGGTGCCGAGCGCCTCGGGCGTGCAGTCGTTGGCAGAGCTGAAAGGCAAGACCATTTCCGTGCCGTTCGCCTCGACTGCCCATGGCATGTTGCTGCGTGCGGTGGCGGCCCAGGGTTGGGACCCGTTGAAGGACGTGAACATCATCGCCCAGCCACCGGAAGTCGCCGGCTCCGCATTGCAGGCCGGGAAAATCGACGCTCATGCCGACTTTGTGCCGTTCGCCGAACTGTTCCCGAGCCGGGGTTTCGCCCGCAAGATTTATGACGGTTCCCAGGCGGGCGCGCCGACCTTCCACGGGGCGTTGGTCGATCAGAGCTATGCGAAAAAATACCCGGAGATCGTCGTCGCCTATCTTCGTGCGAGCATCGAAGCCAACCAGTTGCTCGCCGCCGAGCCGGAGAAGTACAGCGAACTGATCGCCAAAGTCACCGGGGTGGATGCCGAGGTCAATTACCTGTTCCACGGTCCGCTCGGCGTACAGACCCGCGACCTGAGCTGGAAGCCGGAATACCGCCAGGCCGTCGGCACCGCCATCGACACCCTCAAGCTGTTGAAAAAGGCTGATCGCGGTCTCGACCTGAATACCTTCATCGACGATCAGTACATCCGCGCCGCCTTCAAAGCCTCGAACCTCGACTACAGCGCGCAACTGGCCAACTACGCGCAGACGCCGCTCAAAGTCGTCGATGCCGCCAGTGGCAAAGCCATCACTGACTTCAGCCACGTGGCCGAGATTTGGGTGCGCGGCGAGCCGAAAGTCCGCCAGTACGCTTCAGCGGAAGAGGCATTCTCTGCGTTGGCTGCCCTGAAGCAGGAAGGCAAAAACATTCGCGCGGTGTACGCCCAGGCCAGTGACAGCGGCATCAAGTTGCTGGCGGATCAGGCGTGGTTCGCCAGTGATGCGAAAGGCCGGCTCAGCGCATTCCTGCTCAAAGGCCAGGCCCAGCAATTCGCCACGGCCCAGGGCGGCAAGGTGTTCGACTTCACCGATGCCACCACGCAGGCCGTGGCCGTTCGCTAACCCACGTTCACCGCAACCACCTGTAGGAGCTGCCGAAGGCTGCGATCTTTTGGCGGCTTCAAATACGCCGAAGATCAAGATCAAAAGATCGCAGCCTTCGGCAGCTCCTACAGGTGAAGTGGTCGCCATTGGAAATTTTGTATGTCTGGATCATTTTTACGCTGGATTCCAAGGGCCGCATCCTTGCTGCTCTGCCTAATATTCTGGCAACTCGCCGCCAGCCACCACTGGAACCTCGGCCTGGTGACCTTCGCCAACGTGCCGACCCCGCTTGCGGTGATTGAAGCCGCGCTCGGCCTCGGCGACTCCGGCAAACTCGCTCAGCATCTGGGCAGCAGCCTCAGCCGGGTCTTCGCCGGTTACCTTGCGGCGCTGGTCATCGGCGTTGCCCTGGGCGTGGCGATCGGCCGCTCGAAATGGGCCGAAGATTTACTGCTGCCGCCTCTGGAGGTGCTGCGCCCGATCCCGGCAGTCGCCTGGATACCCTTGGCGATCCTGATGTTCCCGTCGTCAGAGCTGTCGATGGTCTTCATCACCTTCACCGGCGCGTTGTTCCCGATCCTGCTCAACACCGTGCACGGCGTCGAAGGCGTCGATCCACGGCTGATCGCCTCGGCGAAAAGCCTCGGGGCAGGGCGGCGGGCGATTCTGCTGGAAGTGATTCTGCCGGGGGCCGCGCCGAGCATCATCACCGGCCTCGCCATCGGCATGGGCACCTCGTGGTTCTGCCTGGTGACCGCCGAAATGATCTCCGGCCAATACGGCATTGGCTATTACACCTGGGAGTCCTACACCATCCAGAACTACGCCGACATCGTCGTCGGCATGTTGCTGATCGGTGTCCTCGGGATGGGTAGCAGCCTGCTGATCAAACGCCTGGGCGGGTTGTTCACGCCCTGGCATCGACCACGAGGAAAAGCCTGATGAGCGTTTTTCAACACCCGGAAGGGCGCATCGATATTCGCGGTTTGTCGATCAGCCTGGGCGAGGGCAGCGCCGCGTTCGAAGCGGTGCAGGGCCTTGATTGCCAGATCGAACCGGGACAGTTTGTGTGCATCCTCGGGCCATCCGGCTGCGGTAAATCCACCTTGCTCGGCGCCTTGGCCGGGCATCTGACCACCTATACCGGGACCCTGAATGTCGACGGTGCAAAAGTCTCGGGACCTTCGCCCCAGCGCGGAATGGTGTTCCAGCATCACACGCTGTTCCCTTGGCGAACCGTGCGTGACAACGTCGCTTTCGGCCTGAAAATGCGCGGCATCGGCAAAGCCGAGCGGCATAACGCGGCTGATGAAATCCTCGCTCTGGTCGGTCTCGAAGGCTTTGCCGAGCGCTGGCCGGATCAGTTGTCCGGTGGCATGCAGCAACGGGTGGAAATCGCCCGGGTGCTGGTCAATCGCCCTCGGCTGTTGCTGATGGACGAGCCGTTCGGCGCTCTCGATGCCTTGACCCGTTTGAACATGCAGGAACTGTTGCTGGACATCTGGACGCGGATTCGCACCACCGTGGTGTTCGTTACCCATGACATCGACGAAGCGCTGTTCCTCGCCGATCGCCTGCTGGTGATGAGTTCGCGCCCCGGCCGGATCATCGAAGACCTGCGCCTCGACTTCCCCCGGCCACGCACCACCGAACTGGTGACCAGCCATGAGTTCTCCCGTTTGAAGCGTCACTGCCTCGAATTACTGCGTCACGAAGACGGTCGGCAATTACCGCGCCTGAACCCTCTCGGACTTCCCCCTGAAAACAAACTGCCGCGATTTGCCCTATGACCTCACTATTCGATGTAACCGACAACGACGACATTCTTGCCCTGCAACCGCGCCTGACCGATGAAGATGCCGGCGTGCGCCGCATCGCGCTGATCGACTTGGCTGACCTGGAAGAACCGGATGGCCTGCTGTGGCTGGTCAATCGACTGGCCGAGGATCCGGCTGAAGAGGTCCGCGCCGAAGCCGCGCGCTTGCTGGAAGCCTGGGAGGATGAGCCTGTGGTCGAAGCGCTGTGTCAGGCGCTGACCGATCCAGCCGCAGCGGTGCAAGCCGCCGCCGCGCAAAGCCTCAGCCTGCTCAAGAGCGAAGCAGCGGGCAGGGTGATCCTGCCGTGGACAACGCATGCCGATATCGGTGTGCGCATCGCGGCGTTCAGGGCGTTGCGCGAGTTGCGCTATCCAGAAGCGGCTTCGGCGGCGCTTGTGGCGTTGGGCGATCAGGATGCCAATGTCCGCCGTGAAGCGGTCGGTGTGCTGGGTTGGCTCAAACAGCTGAATGCCTTGCCGGCGCTGGCGCGATTGGCCAGCGCTGATCCGGACACTGAAGTCCGTCGCGCTGCGACTGGCGCGCTCGGTCTGGCGTCTGATGCACACGTTTTGCCGGCCCTGCGACAGGCGCTACAGGACCAGGCCTGGCAAGTGCGCGAAGAAGCGGCCACCACGCTGGGCAAAGTCGGACAGGTCGACGCCGGCCCGGCCCTGGTCGAAGCCTTGAGCGACGATTACTGGCAAGTTCGCCTGCGTGCCACTCGCAGCCTCGGTCGCTTGCGTTACGTTCCGGCCCTCGACGCGCTGATCGAAACCCTCGGCCACCGCATCAGCAACCTGCGCAAGGAAGCCGCCCTGGCCCTCGGCGAACTGAATGAAAAAGGTGCCATCGCGCCATTACTCGCCGCGCAAGACGACGGCGACCCGGAAGTGCGCAAAGCCGTGCGCATTGCCTTGAGTCAGCTGCAATGAACCCGGTGTCGGTGGGTAATTCCCGGAGCCAACAGCAGCTTCGATTGAACTGGCCGGATGGTCGCGAACAGCGGCTGGATCACGTGGAGTTGCGGCGCCAGTGTCCGTGTTCGCAGTGTCGGGCGTTTCGGTTGCAGGGGATGCCGCCGTTGGTGGATTCACGGGTTCAGGTGATCGAAGTGAATTCACAGGGCTACGGCTTGCAACTGGTGTTCAGCGACGGCCACGAACGCGGGATTTATCCTTGGCCCTACCTCTCCAGCCTGACCGGAACCCTGTAGGAGCTGACGAGTGAAACGAGGCTGCGATCTTTTGACTTTGGCTTTTAAAAGCAAGATCAAAAGATCGCAGCCTCGTTTCACTCGTCAGCTCCTACAGGGGATCTATGGTGATTAGAAGGATTTGCTGATGCTCGCTACCACCGTCGCGCTGCACACATCATCGAAGCCCCAGTTGCTGGCGCACTGGCTCTTCGACAAATCGGTGTCGACATAACTCAAGCCCAGCATCACCCCCGCCAGTTCATGGGTCAGCTTGACCTCCCATTCACGGTACGAATCCTCGGCTTCACCCGAGCTCGAATACAGGTGCGGATCCTTGAAGTCCATCAAGCCATAACGCAGTTTCAGTCCCACGTCGTAGGGCAACGCGGTCTCATAACCGACGTAGCTGTAGAGCGAGTTCTGTTCGCTGTCGATACCCGGCGCGTCGTCGGAATAATAGGCCCCGAGTTTCACCCCATACACGCTGAGAATCCCGTAGACCTCGCTCTGATTGAACTGGCTCTCTTTTGGATAGGAATATTTCAGATAGCCCACGTCGAGGCTCACATCATCGGTGGCTTGCCACAACCAACCGGCGTAGTAATCGACCTCCTGACGGGTCTTCAGGCCGCCGCCAAAATCGACGTTGGAACTCCACGCGCCCAGGTACAGGCCGCTGCTGTGGGCCAGGGTGACAGAGCCTTGCAGGGCCGGATCATTTTGGGTTTGTGAGATGCCGCGAGTGCGATAGTCGCTGGCCAAGGTCACATCCATCAGCAACGAAAAGTCATCGTTCAAGGGCACAGCCTGGCTGCTCAAGGGCAGCAAGCTCAAGGAACCGAGGGCGAACAGGGTGAAAGCTTTCATGGGGGATCCCGCTGTTGTGATTGTTATGGGCAGATTTCAGGCAAGGCTGCGCCAGGCCCCGTGTCGGGAAACACGGAGTCGGGCAGTGAAGTGGTTTTTATTAGAGGGTCGGCGCGTAGACCTGACGGCCGGCGAACCAGGTTTGCAGCACTTGGGTGTCGTGCAGGGCTTTCTCATCGACGCTGAACACATCGCGGTCAACCACGATGAAGTCGGCCTGTTTGCCGGCGCTCAGCGAACCGATCTGTTTGTCCAGGCCAATGGTGCGGGCGGCGTTGAGGGTGTAGGCGTAGAACATGGTTTCGCGGTCGATGCGTTCATCGGCGTTCAGTACCCCCAGCGGACCGACCCGAGTCATGGCCTGGGCCATGGCGTTCCACGGGTTCGGCGAAGACACCGGCCAGTCACTGGCCCCGGCGATGGTCGCGCCTTGTTTGAGCAGCGAATGCGCAGGGTACTGGTAACGGAACGCCAGGGCGCTGACGTAAGGCTTGATCATGTCGGTGGTGTAGTCGTCGGCGCTGGCCCACAGCAGTTGCATCGAAGCGATGACGTCGAGCGGTTTGAAGCGCGCGAACTCTTTCGGATTGACGATTTGCAAGTGCGTGATCGAGTGGGTCACGCCGCTCTGCCGGTCCTTGCGCGCCTGGGCGATGCCGTTCAGTGATTCGCGCACCGCACGGTCGCCGATGGCGTGGATGTGCACCAGCCAGCCGCGCTGATCGATGGCGCTGACCAGTTCACCGAAGTGCTGCGGATCGATCAGCAATTCGCCCGGTTTGTGCGAGTTGGTGTACGGGTCGATCATCGCCGCGCTCTGTGCCGGGTACTCGATCACGCCGTCGGCGAAGATCTTGATCCCGGGCAACGTCAGGTTGGGAATGCCCTGGAATTGTTGGCGGACTTTGTCGAGGGTGTCGAGATCGGCGGGAACGCTTTTGCCATTGGCCACCAGCAGCGCGGCGACGTGAACGCTCATGCCGCCGCTTTCCGACAGCGCCTTGTACACCGGCAGCACGCCGACGGTTTTCTCCGTAGGCTTGAGGGCGAAAATCGGTTCGCCGGGCGCGGCGTTGGCGGCGGGGTCCATCCACGCGGTGATGCCGACGCTGTTGTTGTAGCTCACGGCGGTTTGCGCCGCTTTGAGCATGTCGGCGGCACTCGGTGACGGCATTTTCGAGGCGACCCGGTCCCAACCTGCATCCACCAGAAAACCGTTGGGGCTGCCATCGGCCAGTTTGCCGATGGTGTCCTTCTCGGCGTCCGGCAGGGTTTTCAGCAGCGCCGCATCCACCCCGGCACGTTTGAGCATCACGTTGTTGGCCCACGCCGTGTGGTGGTCGCTGCCCGTGAACACCACGGCGACGTCGGCCCATTCGCCGCTGTTGAATTTCTTGCCCAAGGCTTCGGCCTGCGCCCAGTAAGCCGAGCTCATGCCGGCCACGCTCAGGACATCGCCATGCTTCGCCTTGCCGTCTTCACGCCAGGCGCGCAGGCGTTTTTCCAGTTCGTCGAGGTCGACCACTTCGTCTTCCATGTTGGCCGAGACCATCTCCAATCCGCCGAAAATCGCGTGGGAATGGCTGTCGATCAGGCCGGGCATCAGGGTCTTGCCGCCCAAGTCGATGACCTTGGTTCCCGTTTCGATCAAGGCCTTGATCTGCGCATCGCTGCCCACTTGCAGCACTTTGCCGTCCTGTACCGCCAGGGCCTGGACCTTCGGCTGGTTGCGGTCGGCGGTGAAGATTTTGCCATTGAACAGCACCAGATCGGTCGCCGCCATGGCTTCCAACGAGGCAAAACTCACTGCCACCATCAACAGATTCGGGATGAATCTTTTCATTGAATGTTTCCTTGTTATTGCGTCTGATGGCCAGATTAGTGGCTTGCCGCGCTCGGTAGAACGCCTCACTCGCGAAAAACGTTTTTGCCTGAATGGAAAAAGAATGGACAAGTTGGGTGCACTGAAAATGTTCGTGGTCACGGCGCAACTGGGCAGTTTCAGCCGCGCCGCCGAGCAGTTGGGCAAGACCCCGTCGGCTCTGACCAAAGCGGTCAATCACCTGGAAGCGGAGCTTGGCGCGCGTTTGTTCGAGCGCAGCACCCGGCGGATTTTGCTCACCGAATCCGGGCGGCTTTACCTGGAAACCGCACGACAGGTGTTGCAGCGGCTGGACGAGGCCGGCGAGGAAATCGAGCAGTTGCAGCATGGCCTGCGCGGCAGCCTGAAAATCACTGCGCCGCTCGCCTATGGGCAGGCTTTTCTCGATCAGGTGTGTGGCGGTTTCCTGGAGCAATACCCGCAAATCAACCTGCAAGTGGACCTGTGCGACGAGTTCGTTAATCTGCTGGAAAGCGGCTACGACCTGGCCTTGCGCGAAGGCCATGATGACTTGCCGGGGTTGATCGCCAGGGTGGTCGGCAGCAATCGCCTGGCGCTGTGTGGCAGTCCGGAATACCTGGCGCGCAAGGGGCTGCCGGTCAACCCGCAAACCCTCGATGACCACGAATGGTTGCTGTATCGCCACCCTCTGCTCAGCCGAGAATTCTGGTGGGCCGAGCGCGACGGCCAGCGCTTGAGCCTGCCGCAACCGCAGTCGCCACGGTTACGCAGCGACAATTACGACCTGCTGCTGGCCAATGCCCTGGCCGGGCGTGGTTTGTTGCACACACCGTTGTGGAGTGCCGCGCCATACGTGGCGGACGGGCGACTGGTGCGGCTGATGGCCGACTACGACATTGACCCGGACAGCTTCGGCCCGCATATCCTGGCGGTGTACCCCAGCCATCGGCGGGCCACGGCCAAAGTGCTGGCCTTTATCGATTACATCGCAGGTTTTCTGGAGTCCCGTGGTTTGGGGGCACTCGATCCCCTGTAGGAGCTGTCTCGTGCAACGAGGCTGCGATCCTTTGATCCTGCTCTTTAAAAACAACATCAAAAGATCGCAGCCTCGTTTCACTCGTCAGCTCCTACACCGCTCCGACCACAGGTGCTTGCCAGAAAAATCCGGAAAGAGTACAAATGTACTCCATGACGACTCTCACTCCCCGCCGTACCGCCATCCTGACCTTCATCCGCGAACGCATCGCCGAACACGGTCAGTCCCCGAGCCTCGCTGAAATCAGCGAGGCGTTCGGTTTTGCCTCCCGCAGCGTGGCGCGCAAGCATGTGCTGGCGCTGACCGAAGCCGGTTTTATCGAGGTCAACCCGCATCAGGCCCGGGGCATTCGCCTGCTCGGGCAACCACCGCGCCCCGAGCTGCTGGACATCCCGGTACTCGGCCGGGTGGCGGCCGGTGCGCCGATTGGCGCCGATGCCGAAATCCATAGCCGATTGCTGCTTGATCCGTCGATCTTCTCCCGGGTGCCGGACTACATGCTGCGCGTTCGCGGCGACTCGATGATCGAGGACGGCATTCTCGATGGCGATCTGGTGGGCGTGCATCGCAGTCCTGAAGCCGTCAACGGCCAGATTGTCGTGGCGCGCCTCGACGGCGAGGTCACCATCAAACGCTTCGAACGGGTCGGCGACACGGTGCGCCTGTTGCCGCGCAACCCGGCCTATCAGCCGATCATCGTCGAAGGTGACCGCGATCTGGCCATCGAAGGCGTGTTCTGCGGTCTGGTGAGGCAAGGCTGATGGGTGCCGTCGTTGCGCTGGATACGCTGTTCAATGGCGGCCAGGTCTGGAAGGGCCGGCCTGCGCCGCCGGCCGCCAGCCCGCAACCGACCGGGCATGCCGCGCTGGATGCGGCGCTGCCCACGGGCGGCTGGCCGGAAGCGGCCCTGAGCGAAATCCTCCTGGCCGGGCAGGGCGTCGGCGAGTTGCAATTGGTGTGGCCAGCGCTGGCGCGACTGTCGGCGGCGGGCGAACGCATCGTCTTGGTGGCGCCGCCGTATGTGCCGTACCCCCAGGCCTGGCAGAGCGCCGGAGTCGATCTGCGTCAGTTGTCGATCATCCAGGCCAGCGAGCGCGATGCGTTGTGGGCGGCGGAACAATGCCTGCGTTCAGGCAGTTGCGGCGCGGTGCTGTGCTGGCCGCACAAGGCTGATGACCGGGCGCTACGGCGCTTGCAGGTGGCGGCGGAAACCGGCTCGACCCTGGCGTTTGCCTATCGCTCGCTCAGTGAAGCGATCAACCCGTCACCGGCGGCCCTGCGCATCGCCATCGATGCCAAACCTGCGCAATTGCGGGTGCTCAAGTGCCGGGGCGGGTTGGCCCGTTCGGCGCCGATTGCCTTTGCCGTGGGGCATTGAGGTTGCCATGCGCTGGGTTTGCATTCTTTTCCCGCAATTGGCGCTGGACGCGGTACTGCGCCAACGCGCCGACCCCGAAGAGCCGCTGGCGCTGCTGACCGGCCCGGCCCAGCGTCGGGTGTTGCAGGCAGTCAACGGCGCGGCGCGGGCACTGGGCTTGCGCCCCGGTCAGTCGATGAGCGCCGCGCAAGCCTTGAGCAAAGGCTTTGCCACGGCCGAGTACGACGGCGCTGACATCGAGCACTGGCAGCAATTTCTCGCCGCTTGGGCCTATCGCTTCAGCTCGCAGGTCAGCGTGCATTACCCACGGGCGCTGGTGTTTGAAATCGAGTCCAGCCTTGGGCTGTTCGGCGCCTGGCCGCAATTCGAGGCGCGTTTGCGCACTGAGCTTGGCGAACTGGGGTTTCGTCACCGCATTGTCGCCGCCCCCAACCCGGTGGCGGCGCGGGTGCTGGCCAACGCTTATGACGGTCTGGTGGTGCCCGACGAGCAAGCCTTGCAGCATTACCTCGGGCAATTGCCCGTCGACCGCATCGGGCTGGAGGCCAGCGTCGCCACAGCGTTGTCGCGCATGGGGCTGCGCACTTTGAGCCAGGTGCAGGCGTTGCCCCGGCACAGCCTGGCTCGACGTTTCGAGGCCCAGGTGCTCAAACACCTGGATGCGTTGCAGGGTACGCGGCGGCTGGCGCTGGCGTTCTACCTGCCGCCGGACCGCTTCGACGTGCGCATCGAGCTCAATTTCGATGTGCAATCCCATCAGGCCTTGTTGTTTCCACTGCGTCGATTGACCGGCGACTTGTCGGCGTTCCTCTGCGGTCGGGACAGCGGCGTACAGCGTTTCGACCTGCACCTGGAACACACCGGATTGCCGGATACCGTCATCAAGGTTGGCCTGCTCAGCGCCGAGCGCGATCCGGCGATGCTCTTCGAACTGGCGCGTGGGCGTCTGGAGCAGGTCCAGGTCGAAGCCCCTGTGCGCGGTTTCCGCTTGCGCGCCGAAGACTTGCCGACCTTCGTTCCCCAGTTCCAGGAGCTGTTCGACGACCGTCCGCAGCAGACCTTGCCTTGGGAGCAACTGCGCGAACGCCTGCGCGCACGGTTGGGGGATGAGGCGGTGCACGGCTTGCGCTTTCAGGCCGATCACCGACCCGAGTGCGCGTGGCAGGCCAGTGCCGACAGCCAGCCTTGCGCCGGATTTGCGACCGTGCAACGACCGGGTTGGCTGCTGAGCGAGCCGATGGCGGTGCACGAAGGCTCGACGCGCATTCTCATGGGGCCGGAGCGCATCGAGTCCGGTTGGTGGGACGGCGCTGACGTGCGCCGCGATTACTACCTGATCGAAACCCGTACCGGCCAGCAGGGCTGGGCCTATCGCGCGGTGGGCGAGGATGGGCCGTTGTGGCTGCAAGGCTGGTTCGCATGAACGCCGGTTATGCCGAACTGCACTGCCTGTCGAATTTCAGTTTCCAGCGCGGAGCCTCCAGCGCCCTTGAGCTGTTTCAGCGGGCGAAAAAGCAGGGCTATCAAGCCCTGGCGATCACTGACGAATGCACCCTGGCCGGCATCGTCCGCGCCTGGCAAGCGGCGAAATCCGTGGAGCTGCCGCTGATCATCGGCAGTGAAGTGCGCATCGAAAACGGCCCGAAACTGGTGCTGCTGGTGGAAAATCTCGTGGGTTACCAGACCCTGTGCCGACTGATCACCCGCGCCCGGCGCCGTACGCAGAAAGGCCAGTATCAAGTGCTGCGGGAAGACTTCAGCGAACCGTTGCCGGGACTGTTGGCGCTCTGGGTGCCGGACGCCGTCGATGATTTTGCTCAAGGTCATTGGCTCAAGCAGGTCTTCGATGAACGCCTGTGGCTGGCGGTGCAGTTGCATCGTTGTCAGGACGATACCCGGCGCCTCAACGATTTGCTGACGCTGTCCAGGGAGCTGCAGATTCCTGCGGTGGCCAGCGGTGATGTGCACATGCACGCGCGCGGACGGCGCGCCCTGCAGGACACCATGACCGCGATCCGCCATCACTTGCCGGTTGCCGATGCCGGGTTGCGCCTGCACCCCAACGGTGAACGGCATTTGCGCAGCCTTGATGTGCTGCGCGAGCTCTATCCGCCAGCCTTGCTCGACGAAACGTTGAACATTGCCCGGCGCTGCACCTTTGATCTTGGCCAGTTGCGTTATCAGTATCCGCGGGAGCTGGTGCCGGACGGACACAGCGCCGCGTCGTGGCTGAGGGAATTGACCGAGCGCGGCATTCGCGATCGATGGCCTCAGGGGGCCAGCGAGAAAGTGCGCGGGTTGATCGACAAGGAACTGGGGCTGATCGCCGAGTTGGGCTACGAGAGTTATTTCCTCACCGTTCAGGACATCGTCGCCTTCGCCCGGCGCGAAAGAATCCTCTGTCAGGGCCGGGGTTCGGCGGCCAACTCGGCGGTGTGTTTCGCCTTGGGCATCACCGAGATCGACCCCGACCGGATGAACATGCTGTTCGAGCGTTTTCTCTCCAAGGAGCGCGACGAACCGCCGGATATCGATGTGGACTTCGAGCACGAACGCCGCGAAGAAGTCTTGCAGTACGTGTTCCAGCGCTATGGCCGGACTCGAGCGGCATTGACTGCTGTGGTCAGCACTTACCATGCGGCCGGAGCCGTGCGTGATGTGGCCAAGGCGTTGGGTTTGCCGCCGGATCAGATCAACGCCCTGGCCGATTGCTGCGGTCACTGGAGTGATGAAACACCACCCGTGGAGCGCCTGCGTGAAGGCGGTTTCGATCCCGAGAGCCCGGTGCTGCGCCGGGTGTTGAGTTTGACCCAGCAACTGATCGGTTTCCCCCGGCACCTGTCCCAGCATCCCGGCGGCTTCGTGATTTCCGAGCAGCCGCTGGATCACCTCGTGCCGGTGGAAAACGCTGCCATGGCCGAGCGCACCATCATCCAGTGGGACAAGGACGATCTGGATGCGGTCGGCCTGCTCAAGGTGGATATCCTCGCGTTGGGCATGCTCAGCGCGATTCGTCGTTGCCTTGATTTGCTGCGTCGTCATCGCAACCTGGACTTGAGCCTGGCGTCGATCCCCTCCGAAGACTCGTTGACCTACGACATGATTGGCCGCGCCGACACCGTCGGGGTGTTCCAGATCGAATCACGGGCACAGATGTCGATGCTGCCCAGGCTCAAGCCGCGCAAGTTCTATGACCTGGTGATCGAGGTGGCCATCGTTCGCCCCGGGCCGATTCAGGGCGGCATGGTGCACCCGTACCTGCGCCGGCGAAACAAGGAAGAACTCGAAAGCTATCCCTCCGAAGAGTTGCGGGAAGTGTTGAAACGCACCCTCGGCGTTCCGCTGTTCCAGGAGCAAGTGATGCAGATCGCTATCGTCGCCGCCGACTACAGCCCCGGCGAGGCCGATCAGTTGCGCCGTTCCATGGCGGCGTGGAAACGCCATGGCGGACTGGAGCCGCACAGGGATCGCCTGGCTGCCGGGATGAAGAAAAAAGGCTACACCGCTGACTTCGCCGCGCAGATCTTCGAGCAGATCAAAGGCTTCGGCAGTTATGGTTTCCCCGAGTCCCACGCCGCCAGTTTTGCCTTGCTGACCTACGCCAGTTGCTGGTTGAAATGCCACGAACCGGCGGCCTTCGCCTGTGCCTTGATCAACAGTTGGCCGATGGGTTTCTACAGCCCGGACCAGATCCTGCAGGACGCCCGCCGTCACCATTTGCAAATTCGCCCGGTGGACGTGCGGGCCAGCGATTGGGATTGCAGTCTCGAACCGATTGCCGGCGCGCAACCGGCGATTCGCATGGGCATGCGGATGATCAAGGGCTTTCGCGAGGACGATGCCCGGCGCATCGAGGCGGCACGGGAGAGAGGTGCGTTTGCCGACATCGCCGACCTTGGCGAACGGGCGCGACTCGATGCCCGCGCCCAGGAACAACTGGCCGATGCCGGTGCATTGCGCGGGCTGGCCGGTGATCGCCATCGGGCGCGTTGGGAAGTGGCGGGGGTGCAGAAACAGCTTGGGCTGTTTGCCGGCTTGCCCAGTCAGGAGGAGGGGGCGGTGGCGCTGCCCAAACCCACGGTCGGCGAGGATTTGTTGGCCGATTACAACAGCCTCGGCACCACCCTCGGGCCGCATCCGCTGGCCCTGTTGCGCGCTGAGTTGAAAGCCCGGCGCTGCCGCAGTTCGAAGGAGTTGCTGGAAGTGGAACATGGGCGCCCGGTCAGCGTCGCCGGGCTGGTGACCGGCCGACAACGGCCAAGCACCGCCAGCGGCGTGACCTTCGTTACCTTGGAAGACGAGTTCGGCAACGTCAACGTGGTGGTCTGGCGCGACCTGGCCGAGCGCCAGCGCCAGGTGCTGGTGGGGTCGCAGTTGCTCAAGGTCGATGGGCGCTGGGAGAAGGAGGGCGAAGTGCGACACCTGATCGCCGGACGCCTGAGCGACCTGAGCCCACTGCTGGACGGCATCAGCGTGCGCAGCCGGGATTTCCGCTGACCCGTACATCTGTTTATTGGGGGACAAAGCCAAACCATTCTCCGTACTTCTGTAGGAGCTGGCTTGCCAGCGATGGCGTCATTACGTGCGTAGCCGGGATTTCCGCTGACCCACGCAACCCCTGTAGGAGCTGCCGAAGGCTGCGATCTTTTGACTTTGATTTTTTAAGATCAAAAGATCGCAGCCTGCGGCAGCTCCTACGGGGACATTTATTTCTTCGCTTCAGCTATACCTCTATGAAACCAATGGCACCCACGATGCTCGAAACAAACGGGTGTGGATGACCGGGACAGAGCCAACCGATGCAGTTTCTTGACGATAGCCACGGATGTGCCGGCTGGAGCGGCGAAATGGCCGAGCGTATTCGTGCGTTCGACTGGAGTCGCACCGAGTTGGGGGCTCTCGATATGTGGTCGAGAAGCCTGAGCAGTACGGTGCAGTTGATGCTCGCTTCACCACTGCCGATGGTGATGCTCTGGGGCCGCGCCGGGTACATGATCTACAACGATGCCTATTCGGAATTTGCCGGCGGGCGGCATCCTTATCTGTTGGGCTCGCCGGTAGAACTGGGCTGGCCGGAAGTCGCCGAGTTCAATCGGCATGTGGTCGACACTTGCCTGGCCGGCGGCACCTTGTCCTACCGCAACAAGGAATTGGTGTTGCTACGCAACGGGATTCCCGAAGACGTCTGGCTGGACCTTTATTACAGCCCGGTGGCCAATGATGACGGATGCCCGGCCGGAGTCATGGCGATGGTGGTCGAAACCACGGAGTTCGTGATTTCCGAACGCTTGCGCCAGGCTGCCGAAAACGCCTATCGCGCCGACAACGAACGGGTTCGCTTGGCACTGAATGCCGGGGCCTTGCTCGGTTCGTTCGTTTGGGACGTCAAAGGCAATGTGCTGAGCGGCGATGAGCGTTTCGCCCGGACCTTTTCTTATCCCGCTGACGTGCCACTGGACAACCTGCCGCAGGACATTGCTGAAGCGCGTATTCACACCGACGACTTCAGTTGGGTGCAGGAGCAAGTCCAGCAATCAGTGGAAAACGGCGAACCCTTTAACGCCGAATATCGGGTTCTGCGCCCCGATGGCACTTACCTGTGGGTACTGGCCAGCGGTTGCTGCGAGTTCAATGAACAGGGTGAGCCGTTTCGTTTCCCCGGGGTGTTGATCGACATCCATGAACGCAAGATCGCCGAAGAATCTTTGCTCCGGTTCACCCGCAACCTGGAGCAGCGGGTCGCCGACGAAGTCGAAGCGCGGCTGACGGCGGAGGAGCAACTACGGCAATCGCAGAAACTCGAAGCCATTGGCGGCCTCACCGGCGGCGTGGCCCACGACTTCAACAACCTGCTGCAAGTGATCGCCGGCAACCTGCACTTGCTGGCTCGCCATGAGCCGAACAACGCCAACGTCCAGCGCCGGGTCGCAGCATCGATTGCCGCTGTCGAGCGCGGTGCAAAACTGTCCTCGCAACTGCTCGCGTTTGCCCGGCGTCAGCCATTGTCCCCGGCGATTTGCACCCCTCAGCAGATTTTCGATGGCCTGGGCGAACTGTTGCAGCGTGCGCTGGGTGAAACCATTCAGATCCATTTGGCCGCCCCCGCAGACCCCTGGCAGGTTTTCGTTGATCGCAATCAACTGGAAAACGCCATCCTCAACCTGGCGATCAATGCCCGGGACGCCATGAAGGGCGAGGGGACCATCGACCTCAGCGCCGAGAACATCTTCCTTGATCGCGCGTTTTGCGCAGGCAAGGGCATCCCGTCTGGTGACTATGTGCGTGTATCGGTGGCCGATGCGGGCGTCGGTATGGCGCCGCTGGTGCTCGCGCAGGCGTTTGAACCGTTTTTCACCACCAAACCCGACGGACAGGGCACGGGGCTGGGCTTGAGCATGGTGTTCGGGTTCGTCAAACAGAGCGGCGGGCATATCGAGATGTCCAGCGTCGTCGACCAAGGCACCCGGGTGCAGATGTATTTCCCGCGCAGCCTGCGCTCGGCGGGCAGTGAAACAACCGCCCCCGACGTGCAGCAACGGGGCGGCCACGAACAGATTCTGGTGGTCGAGGACAACGAAGCCGTGCGCGTTTCGACCGTGGAGTTGTTGCGCGAAGAGGGCTATCAGGTGCTGACGGCCGCCAATGCCGACGCCGCAATGCAGATGTTGCTGGAAGGTGTGGCGGTGGACCTGATTTTCACCGACGTGGTCATGCCTGGTTTGATCAAGAGTACGGACCTCGCGGCGTGGGCGAAAGTGCAAAACCCGCCGGTGACGGTGCTGTTCACCTCGGGGCACACCCGTGACATTATCTCGCGCAACCATCAACTCAGCCCGGATACCCACTTGCTGAGCAAACCCTACAGCCCCGACGCGCTGACCCGGATGATTCGCACCGTCCTCAACAGCTGAACACGATTCCCCTGTAGGAGCTGGCTTGTCAGCGATGGCGGCTTCGCAGTCAATAAAGAAGCAATTGGCCCGACGCGATCGCTGGCAAGCCAGCTCCTACAGTCATTTGTTTTCCAGGAAATTAAACAAGGCGACCTGATGACTTCCACGCGCAGCCCCAACCCAACCTCCGGCATGGTCAAGGTGCGCGGTGCCCGGGAGCACAACCTCAAAAACGTCGATGTCGATATTCCCCGCGACGCACTGGTGGTGTTCACCGGCGTGTCCGGTTCAGGGAAGTCGTCGCTGGCGTTTTCGACCCTCTACGCCGAAGCGCAGCGGCGCTACTTCGAGTCGGTGGCGCCGTACGCGCGGCGGTTGATCGATCAGGTCGGCGTGCCGGATGTCGACTCCATCGAAGGCCTGCCGCCAGCAGTGGCCTTGCAGCAACAGCGGGGCACGCCGAGCACGCGTTCTTCGGTGGGCAGCGTGACTACGCTGTCGAGCCTGATCCGCATGCTGTACTCCCGCGCCGGCAGCTATCCGCCGGGACAGCCGATGCTGTACGCCGAGGATTTTTCACCCAACACACCCCAAGGCGCGTGCCCCGAATGCCACGGCTTGGGCCGGGTGTATGAAGTCACCGAAGCGTTGATGGTGCCGGACCCCAACCTGACGATCCGCCAGCGCGCCGTCGCTTCCTGGCCCTTGGCGTGGCAGGGGCAGAACCTGCGCGACATCCTCGTGACCATGGGCATCGACGTCGACATCCCTTGGCGCAAACTGCCGAAAAAGCAGCGCGACTGGATCCTGTTCACCGAAGAAACCCCGACAGTGCCGGTGTATGCCGGGCTCACGCCGGAGGAAACCCGGGTCGCCCTCAAGCGCAAGATGGAACCGAGTTACCAAGGCACCTTTACCGGCGCGCGCCGCTACATCCTGCATACCTTTACTCACTCGCAAAGCGCGCTGATGAAGAAGCGCGTCTCGCAATTCATGCTCGGCAGCCCGTGCCCGTTGTGCGACGGCAAGCGCCTCAAGCGCGAGGCGTTGTCGGTGACGTTCGCTGGCTATGACATCGGCGAGTTGTCGCAGATGCCGCTGCTGCAAGTCGCCGAAGTGCTGAAACCGGTGGCGGCCCAGCATTATCTTGAAGAGGGCGATGAAGCGGGCGAGGTGTTGACCCACACCCAGACCCGCGAAGCCCGTGAACAACGGGTGGCCCACGGCGCCAGTGGCCACGCCAACGCTCCGGACGTGCGGCACACGCCGAATCTGTCGGTGGAAAAACGTCTGGCCGCGCAACGTATCGCCCAGGACTTGCTGGAGCGGGTCAGCACCCTGACTGATTTGGGCCTCGGCTATCTGGCGCTGGAGCGCAGCACGCCGACGCTGTCGTCCGGCGAGTTGCAGCGCCTGCGCCTGGCGACGCAACTTGGCTCGCAGTTGTTCGGCGTGATCTACGTGCTGGACGAACCTTCGGCCGGTCTGCATCCGGCGGATGGCGAGGCGCTGTTCGAAGCCCTGCAACGCCTGAAAGCCGCTGGCAATACCCTGTTCGTGGTCGAGCACGATCTGGAAACCATGCGCCGCGCCGACTGGTTGATCGACGTCGGCCCGGCGGCGGGCGAGCATGGCGGGCGGGTGCTGTACAGCGGCGCACCGGCGGGTCTGGCCGATGTGAAGGACTCGCAAACCCGCGCCTACCTGTTCGCTGAACACGTCAGTCAGCCCCGTACGGCGCGCCAGGCCAGCGATTGGCTGCGCCTGGAAGGCATCACTCGCAACAACCTGAACAACCTCAGTGCCGAGTTTCCACTGGGCTGTTTTACCTCGGTCACCGGCGTTTCCGGCTCAGGCAAATCGAGTCTGGTCAGTCAGGCGTTGTTGGAGTTGGTCGGTGCGCACCTTGGGCGTCCGGCGACCGACAGTGAGCCGGAAGAACTGAACCTTGAAGACGACACCCCGCAAGTCAGCGGAGGGCAGGTCACCGCAGGACTGGCGTCGATCAAGCGTCTGGTGCAGGTCGACCAGAAACCCATCGGCCGCACCCCGCGCTCCAACCTCTCAACTTACACCGGCCTGTTCGACAACGTGCGCAAGCTCTACGCCGCCACGCCCGAGGCTCAAGCCGCTGGCCATGACGCCGGGCAGTTTTCCTTCAACGTCGCAAAGGGGCGTTGCCCGACGTGTGAAGGCGAAGGGTTTGTCAGCGTCGAATTGCTGTTCATGCCCAGCGTCTATGCACCTTGCCCGACCTGCCATGGCGCGCGCTACAACCCCGAGACGCTGGCGATCACCTGGCAGGGCCGCAACATTGCCCAGGTGCTGCAATTGACCGTCGACGAAGCGGTCGAGGTGTTTGCCGAGCAAGCGGGGATCCGCCGCTCGCTGGAGGTATTGCGCGATATTGGCCTGGGTTACTTGCGTCTCGGCCAACCGGCGACGGAGCTGTCGGGTGGTGAGGCCCAGCGGATCAAACTGGCCACCGAGCTGCAACGCAACCAGCGTGGGGCAACGCTTTACGTGCTCGATGAACCCACCACGGGATTGCACCCACGGGACGTCGACCGTTTACTAGAACAGTTGAATAACCTGGTGACGGCGGGGCATACGGTGATCGTCGTCGAGCACGAAATGCGCGTGGTGGCGCAGAGTGACTGGGTGATCGATATCGGGCCGGGGGCGGGGGATCAGGGCGGCAGGATTGTGGTTGCAGGGACGCCGCAGAAAGTCGCGAAAAGCAAGAAGAGCCGGACGGCACCGTTCCTTGCGAGGGCGCTCAATCTGTAGGAGCCGGCTGGCTGGCGATGGTGCCTTTGAAATCGCCATCGCTGGCAAGCCAGCTCCCACAGGGATCTGTGGCGTTCACACAACCTGTGGGTTCACACCATTCTGTAGGAGCCGGCTTGCTGGCGATGGTGCCTTTGAAATCGCCATCGCTGGCAAGCCAGCTCCCACAGGGATCTATGGCGTTCACACAACCTGGGGATTCACACCATTCTGTAGGAGCCGGCTTGCTGGCGATGGCGCGCTCGAAATCGCCATCGCTGGCAAGCCAGCTCCCACGGGGATCTGTGGCGTTCACACAACCTGTGGGTTCACACCATTCTGTAGGAGCCGGCTTGCTGGCGATGGTGCCTTTGAAATCGCCATCGCTGGCAAGCCAGCTCCCACAGGGATCTATGGCGTTCACACAACCTGGGGATTCACACCATTCTGTAGGAGCCGGCTTGCTGGCGATAGCGCGCTTGAAATCGCCATCGCCAGCAGGCCAGCGCCCACAGGGATCTGTGGCGTTCACACAACCTGTGGATTCACACCATTCTGTAGGAGCCGGCTTGCTGGCGATGGTGCGCTTGAAATCGCCATCGCTGGCAAGCCAGCTCCCACAGGGATCTGTGGCGTTCACACAACCTGTGGGCTCCTTCAGGTCTGCGATCTTTTGATCTTAAGCGCCGTCGATTGTGCGTCGTACCTTGTCCAGCAGCTCCTTGATCTGGAACGGCTTGATCAGCATTTCCATGCCATCACCCAGAAACACCTGACGGTTGAGCGCGGTTTCCGCGTAGCCGGTCATGAACAGGATCGGCAGCTTCTCGCGCCAGCCGCGCGCGACGTCGGCCAGCTCTCGGCCGCTCATGCGCGGCAGGCCGACGTCGGTCAGCAGCAGGTCGATGGACTCGTCTTTCTGCAGGCGTTCGAGGGCACCTTCGATGTCCGCCACTTGGGTGCAGCGATACCCGGCGTCCACCAATACTTCTGCCACGAACATCCGCACCGACGGCGTGTCCTCAACAATCAATACATGCTCGCCGGCCCCTTGCGGATCGACGGTGACCGGCGCCGCTTCGCTCATGGTGGGATCAGAGCTGGCCGGCAACATGATGGTCACTTCGGTACCACGCCGCGCCACACTGCGAATGTGCGCATCGCCCCCGGATTGCCGGGCGAAACCGTAGATGGTGGATAAGCCGAGCCCGGTGCCCTGGCCCAAGGGTTTGGTGGTGAAGAACGGATCGAACACCTTGTCGATCACGTGGTGCTCAATGCCCGTGCCGTCATCGCGCACCGACAAGGCGACGTACGCGCCATCGGCCAGATTGGGGTCGCCGTGGGAGTAGGCGGCATAGGTGTTGACCCAGACATTGCCGCCCTGGGGCAAGGCGTCGCGGGCGTTGATCACCAGGTTGAGCACGGCGCTTTCCAGCTGAATCGGGTCAACCAGCGCGATCGCGGCTTTTGAGGTCAGTTCCAGTTTCAGCGAAATGCGTTCGCCGATGGTGCGCACCAGCAGCTCTTCGAGTGAGCGGATGTGCTCGTTGATGTCCACCGGCCGGGTGTCGAGGGGTTGTTGTCGGGCGAAGGCCAGCAGGCGATGGGTCAGGGCGGCTGCACTCATGGCTGAGTTCAACGCCGCTTCGGTGTAGAACTGGACCTTGTCGGTGCGGGACTCGGCGACCCGTTTCTGGATCAGCTCCAGGCTGGTGATGATGCCGGTGAGCAGGTTGTTGAAGTCGTGGGCGATGCCGCCGGTCAGCTTGCCCAACGCGTCCATTTTCTGCACCTGCAACAGCTGCGCCTCGGTGCGCGCTCGTTCGGCGACCTCCTTGGCCAACTGTTCCGTGGCATCGTCGAGCCGCGCCAGGTGCGAGCGTTCGCGGTGCCGGTGTTCGGTGACATCTTCAACGAATACCAGGCTCAATTCCGGCGTGCGGTAGGGCGAAATCTGCCACTCGGTTTCGCGAATTTCGCCGCCGACTCGCATGCTCAAGGTGCCTTTCCAGCGTTCGCCATAAGCCAGCCGCAGGCGCAGTTCTTCGATGACCGCTTGTTGGTCCTCGGCGAAACATTCGAGCAAGGTGTCCGGGGTGCGATTGTCCTGAATCAGTTGCGCGAACGCATGGTTGCATTCATGCACTTTCATCTCGGCATCCAGCACCGCAATGGGTGCGGAAACGTTGACGAAAATCTCGCGAAAACGCGCCTCGCTGGCACGCAGGGCATTTTCGGTTTCGCGCACCCGCAGCAAGGTGCGCAGGGTCGCCAGCAGCACATCCGGGTCCACCGGGTGAATCAGATAAGCATCGGCGCCGGCGTCCAGGCCGGTGATGATGTCGCCGGTCTGGATCGACGCCGCCGACACGTGGATCACCGGCAGCAGGGCCGTCGCGGGGTCGGAACGCAGTTTGCGGACGATGTCGAAACCACTCATGTCCGGCAGGTTGACGTCGAGAATCAGCGCATCGAGGGTGACGCTGTCGATCAGTTCCAGGCCTTCGCTACCCGTGCCTGCTTCGAGCACTTCATAGCCATGGTTCTCCAGGCGGCGGCGCAGGGCATAGCGCGTGGCGATGTTGTCGTCGACGATGAGTAATCGGATGTCACGCTTCATCGGCAGGCTCCACGGCGATGGCCAGCGGGATGATCACGAAAAAGGTCGAGCCAATGCCTGGCGTACTCTGCATTCCGACTTCGCCACCCAGCAACTCGGCGAAGCGTTTGCACAGGGACAATCCGAGCCCGGTGCCGCGCAGGCGTTTTTGCAGCGGTGAATCGACCTGGGAGAAGTCTTCAAACAATGCGCCATGTAAATCAGGAGCGATACCTATTCCGGTGTCGCTGACGGCAAAGCGTACGTGATCGCTGTTTTCCAGCCGGGCCGAGACCCGGACCTCCCCATGAGTGGTGAACTTCAGCGAGTTGGCGATGAAATTGCGCAGGATCTGCGCGAGTTTCTTGTCGTCGGTATACAACTGCGGCAGCCCCACTGGCTCCTCGAAAATCAGGTCAACCGCACTGGCATCGACAATCGGGCGAAACATGCCGCGCAACGCGGAAAACAGGTCGAACATGTCGAACCAGGCCGGCGAAATGCTGATGCGCCCGGCCTCGATCTTCGCCAGATCCAGCAAGTCGTCGACCATGTCACTCAGTTCGCGGGCGGAATTGCTGACGAATGCAACCTGCTTGTGCTGCTCGGGGCTGAGCGGGCCGTCGAGCTCGTCGGAGAGCAGGCTGGCGATGCTGAGGATCGAGCCCAAAGGCGTGCGGAACTCATGGCTCATGTACGACAGGAAACGGCTTTTCAGGTCCGAAGCCTGGCGCAACTGTTCAGCCTGGGTGTCGAGTTCGGCATAGAGCGCCAGAACGCCCTGGTTGGTTTCGTCCAGCTCTTCACGCAGGGCATTGGCTTCGCCTTGCAGGCGGGCGATCAGTGCGGCTTGTTCATCAATCTGACTGATGGGTAATTCAGCCATGGTCGGCCTCCAGAGCAATGACCAACACCGTGACATCGTCCCGTCCACGACAGAAATCGCGGTGCAGAATCGCAGCGATGACGGCGGGATGGCGGTGCACCAGGCCGGGGTAGTCCTGCAGGTTCCAACGCGATTGCAGGCCGTCGCTGTACATGATCAATAGCTGTCCGTTCACCTGAGCATAGTCAAAGGGTTGCGCCTTTCGATACTGGCCGCCGACGATGCCCGGATGAGACGCCAGGCCGCGGGACTTGTCCGGCGCGATCAGACAGGCGCCGATATTGCCGATGCCGACGAATTTCAACGCGTCGCCAGCACCGTCGAACTGGGCAATGGCCAGTGCGCCGCCGCGAGTGCCGGTCATGGCTTGATGAATGTCCTCCAGCAACAGCAACGGGGAGGCGAACGGCATCAGCGCGTAGGCTTTCTCCCCGGCGCGGGCGGCGCGTTCCGCCTCCTCGCCGTGACCGAGGCCATCGATCACCAGGGCGCTGATGCGCGGACCGTCAAACGCCAGGTGCCAGACATCGCCGCAAGCGGGATCGTGGTGCAACGAATGCTGGCTGACACCAATGCGTCGGTCCGGGGCCTTGTCCGTTCGCGGATACAACCGTGTGAGCAGCACGGCACCCCGTGAATCGGCATACACATCGAACACTTCAGTCTGCCGTGACACGGCGCCAAGGCCAATGCCCTGGGTGCCGCCGGTGGAAAAACCGTCGGCCAGGCACGCGTGCAAATCAAAGCCTTGGGCGCGGTCGATGGCGAGCATTTCGATGCCGGCGCCATTCGCGCGGGGCAAAACCCTCAGGTGCAATTCGCCACGGGCCGCATGCTTGAGAATGTTGCTGGCAAGCTCGGTGGCGACCAGCGCCACACGTCCCGCATCCGTGGTATCGAAGCCGTGTTGTTCCGCGAGTCTCTGCGCGGTGCGTCGGGCATGCCCGATCTGGCTGCTGTCCTCGATGACCAGCACTTGTGTCATCGAACCGCTGATATTCATGTCCATCGGGTAATCGTTATGCGAGTGCCCTTGCCTGGCGCGGTGTCGAGTTCGAACTCATTCACCAGGCGCTTGGCACCGGTCAGGCCCAGGCCCAAACCGGAACCGGAGGTCCAGCCATCGGTCATGGCCAGTTTGATGTCGGGAATGCCCGGCCCTTCGTCACGGAAGAGCAGGCGCAGGCCGGTACGCGAGTTTTCATCGAGGATTTCCCAGTCCATGTCGCCGCCACCGCCATACACCATGGTGTTGCGCGCCAATTCGCTGACCGCGGTCACCAGTTTTGTCAGGTCGATCAGGCGCATGCCGCATTCCTGAGCGAGCTTGCGCGTCAGTTGGCGGGCCAGGACCACGTCCTGCTCGATGTGAATCGGATGAGTGCCGCTGCTGCGCACAGTCATTGGTTGCGTACTCGTTCCTGAAGCAGTTTCATCCCGCGTTCGACATTCAGCGCGGTACTGACACCGGGCAGGGTCAGGCCAAGCTCCACCAGGGTGATGGCCACCGCGGGTTGCATGCCGACCAGTACCGTCTGGGCATCCATGATTCTCGACAGCCCGGAAATCGTCCCGATCATCCGACCAATGAACGAGTCCACCATGTCCAGCGCGGAAATATCGATCAACACGCCGCGCGCGGACGTCCGGCTGATGCGCTCGGACAAGTCGTCTTGAAGGGTCAGGGCCAACTGGTCATGCATGTCCACCTGAATGGTCACCAGCAGGAAGTCGCCCATTTGCAAAATCGGTATGCGTTCCATCGGCTCAATCCGCCTTGCTGACGGTCAGTCCCAACCGGGTCAGGGCCAGTTTCAGGGCATCGGCCAGGTTGGCCTTGGTCACCACGCCTTGCAGGTCCAGCCCAAGGTGCACGATGGTCTGGGCGATTTGCGGGCGCACACCGCTGATGATGCAATCGGCACCCATCAGGCGAATGGCGGTGACGGTCTTGAGCAGGTGTTGCGCCACCAGCGTGTCGACGGTCGGTACGCCGGTGATGTCGATGATGGCGATCTCGGAGCCGGTGTCGACGATCCGCTGCAACAGCGATTCCATCACCACTTGGGTGCGTTGCGAGTCGAGGGTGCCGATCATCGGCAACGCCAAAACACCGTCCCAGAGCTTGACCACCGGGGTCGACAGTTCCAGCAACTCTTCCTGCTGGCGCTTGATCACCGCTTCGCGGGACTTCTGGAAGGTGCGGATGGTGTGCATGCCCAGAGCGTCGAGCAGTTCGGAGATTTCCCAGAGTTGCTCGGCCAACAGGGCCGGGCTGTCCTGGTAATGATTCTGCAACAGGGCAAACAGCGGGCCTTTCAACGAGAAGATGAAACTGGCGGTCTGGTGCGAATCCTGGCCGAGCAGGGCGCGGCTATGGGAGAGTTTGTCGAGGAACTGGCGAATTTCATCCCAGCCGGACGCAGCAATGTTTTGGCCGTTGCCATTTTGCAGACCCGAGATAACCAGATGTAGGAATTCCGAGGTCTGCTGTTGCAGATCCTGCTCTTTGAGATTGCGCGTGGCGCCACTGGCCTCAAGGCCGTTTTTCCATTCGGCAAGCAGTTGTGTCTGGTTTTTTTTCATCGCATCGAGAGTGCTGGATTGCAGTGCCGCCATGAGACTTGACTCCTTGATTGTATGCAGCCGATTCCCTGAAAAATGACCGGCGCAAAGCAGTGACATTTGCCGCAACAAATAGTTGTTCGGCGACCACAGGTTTTTTATCGGATGTGCATACGGACTGTAGTAGGAGCTGCCGAAGGCTGCGATCTTTTGATCCCGATCTTGATCTTCTGCAACATGTGCCGACGTCAAAAGATTGCAGCCTTCGGCAGCTCCTACAGGTGCCTTGCACAGTAGAGATCGCGGTGTATTGATCCATCCGATGGAACGTTGCCTGTGTCACGGCTTCGAAACATCAAGGCCTGACAGTTTCAGTCGTGAGCTTGCATTGATGGGAGGTACTCATGAAAGACCAACCCAAGCGTGACAACCTTGGCCAGCCCGAGGAAGCAACCCCGCAACCACAAAGTGGTGACTCGGCGGTTGATCAGAAAAATCGCCATACCGATAACGACAATGAATTCAGCCCGGGCTTCAAACCCAATCCTGATCGACCCAAGCCCAGTGATGACACCGATGCAGATATCGACACCGACGGTGGCTAGGTGGAACCCTCACACACAAAGAGGCCGCATCCTGGATGCGGCCTCTTTGTGTGTGAGGGTGTTATTTGTCCGGATGGGCGGCCTGAAGCTTTTTCGCCATATCCAGGTGTTTTTCCAGTCCCGGCAACATTTTTTGCGCAAAGCCCTTGAGCTCGGTGGCGCCTTTGGTTTTGTCGTCGGTCACGGTGTTGGCTTCTTTCTTGAACAGCTCGATGGTGTCTTCGTGAGCCTTCACCTGATTATTGGCGTAGGCCGCATCGAAGGACTCATCACGCATATCGAGGATTTTTTCCTTGGCCTGTTTCACCAGCGTCGTGGTGTCCGGCACTTCGATGTCGTTCTTTTTCGCAATGGCGGCCAGTTCGTCGTTGGCCTTGGAATGGTCGGTGATCATCATGTTGGCGAAAGCCTTGACGTCTGCCGATTGGCTTTTTTCCAGCGCCAGTCGGCTGGTCTCGATCTCGGCAATGCCGCCGGCGGCTGCCTTGTCGACAAAATCATTGGAGGTCGCCGCGAATGCCGCGCCCATGCTGGTACTCAGGGCGATGGCCAGCGTGAGGTGGCGCAGGTTAAATCCGTCCATTGGTTCTTCTCCACACAGTTTTTATTGGCGATCGAGTTGATCGTTATTCTGTGGAGGCTGCGGCGCGGGTAAAGGTTTTATCGCATTTGCGACAGGGCGACGAACGGCCACCGCTGGTCTGACAGATGGTCGACAGAACCGGCAAACCAAGGCCATTCTGATAGTTGGCGAACGCAATCAGTCGCGTTTGCTTCCGATTAACAAACGGAGGTGTTCCATGCCGGTGCCACACGATCTTTACAAGGATTTGAATTTCACAACAAAGGAAGAAATCCAGCAGAAACGCACCAATGATCCGTTACTGGATTCATTGATAAATAAATACTCGCAGGCGGATGCTGAGGTGGTGAAGGCAGAGGAAGCCAAATCCAGCGATGACGCAGTGACCAGGCTCAAGGCCAAGCGCCTGGAGGTCAAGGACAGGATCGTCAAACAACTTCAATCGCCGTCCTGACGCACCGTCATGAGCCACCGACCATCGGTGGCTGAATAATTGGAACGGCGATGTTAACCGGCACCTCGAATGTTCAGAGCCCGACTTGACGGCTCGACACGAGGTGCCTCATGACAGACCCAAAATTTCCCAGTGAAGAGCAGGGCGGCTACGACCCCATTCCAACCCATCCCGAACCTTTGAGTCCCGGCCGGACTGCGGTCAATCCGGAAGACGAGCCGGGAATTGACGAATTGCCGAACAACGAAGGTGCCATCCCCATGGACCAGGACGACGGTACGGATATCGACCGGGATCGCATGCGCGAAGAAACCGATAATGCGGAACGCGATGGCGAGGTTGATCCCCGGTAGTGCTGGTTTACCCCAACCCTTGTAGGAGCGAGCCTGCTCGCGATGACGGCAGCACATTCAAAATCAATGTCGACTGTCAGGACCTCATCGCGAGCAGGCTCGCTCCTACAGGTTTATTGCAACGCTTTACTCAGCGGCAATCGCGCCATGTTTTTCGCTTTCAACGAACCCAAGTACAACCACTCCCCATATTCGCGCACGGTGGTGATCGGCGAGTAGTTTCCGCTGCTGCCATCCTGCAGATTGGCGATGACCTTACCCTCAAGATCCAGCCCCAGCGCGAAGGCGCGTTTTTCCACCGGTTTGGGCAAGACGGTCATGGCCCGCACGATCATCTTTCGCACCAAGGGATGCTCCGCCGTGGCATCGAGCAGCGCGTTGCGCGGGGCATACAGCGCCACCCAGAAGCGATCGTGACCATTGAAGGACAGGTTGTCCGGCAAGCCCGGCAGGTTGTCGATGAACAGATCATGGGTGCCGGCTTTCGGTCCGCTCAGCCAATAACGACTGATGCGATAGGCGCCGGTTTCGTTGACCAACACAAAGCTGTCGTCCGGGCCCAGAGCGACGCCGTTGGCGAACTCCAGCTTGTCCAGCAGCACCGCGGTTTTCCCGGTCTGGAAGTCATAACGCAGCAATCGCCCGTCACCGCCATGCTCGATGATCGCCTCACCGTCCTTGCCATAACCGAAGCGGCTGGAGGCGTCGCTGAAATAGGCGTAGTGCCCGGACTTGTCGATGGCCACGTCGTCAGTGAAACCGAAGGGCACACCGCTGGCGGTCGTGGTCAGTGCCACCAGGCGGCCCTGGGCGTCCAGCGACAGCAAGCCCTTGACCGCGTCGGCGATCACCAGCAAACCATTGGGATGGCGGGCCAGGCCCAGTGGTCGGCCGCCGGTATCGGTCAGGACTTTAGTGACCTTGCCGTCCAGGCTGGTGCGGATGACCCGACCGTCATGCAGGCCGGTGATCAGCGTATCGCCTTCGAGCAACAGCGCCTCCGGCCCGTCGATATCCGCCGCGCCGACGCGCTCCACACCTTTGAGGCGCTGGTTATCAGCGTAGACACCACTGGTGAGGGACGGCGCCGGTGGCGGGCTCCAGGCCACCGGTTTGACTTTGGTCGGCATCAGCAGCAGGAAGGCGCCGATGGCCACGATCAGCAGCAACAGCCCATGGCGAAACTTGAACGATCGCCTCACACGCGAGCTCCCGAAAGCACCAGGTGTTTTTCCGCCATTTCGCGCAAGGCTTGCATCGACGCGGCCGATTCGTCATCGATGCGTCGTTTGAGCAGCAATTTGTTGGCAACGCGCATGATCAGACCGCTGAACTCATACTCCAGCGTGCGAACAAATCGCGTGCCTTCGCCTGCGGATTCGCATTCGTAAGTCAGCAGCAAAGACAGGCCGTTGTCGCCGTAAGCCCGGGCAACCCAGCGTCGCCCGGGCAAATACTCATCGACCACCCAACTCAAATGCCCCTCGCGCTCGCCAGCGCGGATGTCTTCTTCGAACCGTGCCCCGGCATGCAACGGCCCGCGCTGCGCATTGATCTTGAGCGAAGACGGGTGCCATTCCGGCCACCGAGTCACGGTGCTGGCATAGGCAAGTACGGCAACGGGACTTCCGGCAATGTCGATCTGATGCTGCATGCGCGTCATGGGTGTTCTCGTCAGGTACGGGGTGGCGTCTTCCGGCTCCCAGTGGAGGGTGCCGAACAGGAAGTCCATCAACGGAAAAACGATGTTGAAATTGCGCTCCTGCATCATCTCGCGGCGGTGATGCAGCTCGTGCAAGCGGCGCATCTGGCGAATCCACGGCAGCCGAGTCAGCGGATTGTGCGGCGGTAGATGCTCACAGGCATGGAACACCTCATAGGCCAGGTAACCGAGGACCAGACAACCCCCGACCATTCCCGCGACGTTGGCATTGAACTGGCTGAGCAGCCACCAGACGGGCAGGGTAATGACCAGCGTATGCAACACGATCAGCCAGGCTGGAAACAAAATCACCCGCCAGTCGCGGGCGCTGTTGTACGTCATGTGACCGGGGGCGAAAAAACTGTGATGGTCGCCAGTGTGGCGGGCATAGAACAGGCGCGCGAAGTTCTTTTTCTGATGGCCCAGGTGCCGATGCACCATGTACACGCCAAAGTTGTAAAACAACAGGGTCAGTGGCACCGCCAGCCATTCCAGCGGTAGCACCTGATGCACGCTGCTCCAGAAGACGGTAATCGCCATCAGGCCGAACACGAGCACGAAGGTGCCGTGCAGCCATGGGTTATAGAGTGGATGAATGTTGGCGCGGTAGCGGCTGCGGAATGCTTCGGTGGTCTGCCTCACTGCAATCACCTGTCGTTATTGTTATCTCCAGCAGAGTAGTCGATTCCGGCGTTTTGGCTGGCCGAACCTGATGACACAAATGCCATGATCCGGTGCAGGGCGACTCAGGTCAGCGGGTTCCAGCGTTGCGACCAGTCGTCATCGGACTGGATGACTTCGCGCAGCAGGTCGAAGGCCCGTTGCAGGGTTGGCGAATCACGGTCGCGGGAGTAAACCAGATAGGTCGGGTAACTGAACTCCGGCGCCTTGGGCACTTGCTCCAGCGCGCCGCTTTCCAGGTAACTCTGCACCACGCGGGTACGGAAGTAGCCACTGCCGCCGTTTTCCAGAATGTACTGCAAGCCCAGCGGGCCGAGATTGAAGCTCAGGGGCGCCCTGGCTTTTTCCGGCAGGGCGGCATCGTGCTGGCGCCGAAAATCCTCGCCCCAGTCGATGTACACGTAAGGGTCGGCCCGGCCGGGTTGGCGGACGAGGATGAGTTTTTCTTCCAGAATCTGCTCGACTTGCAGGCGTGGCCCGTATTCCGGTTGATAGACCAGCGCGGCATCCAGAACCCCCAGCTCCAGTTGGCGCAGCAGGTTCTCGCCATCGCGGATTTCCATGCGCAGGGCATGGCCGGGAATCTTTTCGCGCAGTTCGCCGGCCCAACTGAGCATCAGCGGATTACACAGACTGACCTCGCCGCCGATGTGCAGCACGTCGTGATAACCCTCGGGTAGCGGCAAGTCACGGCGCGCGGCTTCCCAGGTTTCCACCAGTTGATTGGCATACACCACGAAGGCTTCGCCATTGGGCGTCAGGCGGGCGCCGGCGCGGTTTCGCACAAACAGCGTACTGCCCAGGTGGCTCTCGAGTTTTTGCACCCGCGCGGTGATGGCGGTCTGGGTGACGTGGAGTTTTTCGGCGGCTGCGGCGAGGCTGCCGTGACGGACGATTTCCAGAAAGGTGCGGGCGAGGTCGATGTCCATGGGGTGGCCGGTGTGGGAGGTGCTCGCATTGTAGGAGCACCGTTCACCCGTGGCGAGGGAGCTTGCTCCCGCTGGGCTGCGCAGCAGCCCCAAAAAATCGGCAGCCACAGATTTTATGCGAGCGCTACGCGCTCGAGCGGGAGCAAGCCCCCTCGCCACAGATGCGTGGTCTCACTTCAAAACGCGAAGCAAGAACAGCCGAACGCCCCCCAGAAACCGGCAAAATCGCTCACCGGCGCATTCGACAACCGCGCCCGTTCATGACTGTGCGCATGCACCGCACAGGCCCCGACGCATTGATGAACCTGCGCGGTCAGCGGCGCCAAGGGTTTCCAGTGCCCCGGAACTTTTGCGACCGGCGACCATTCCGGCACCACCGGAATCGGCGGCGGGCCGAGTTTTTCGAACTCGACGCTGCCGTAGACGACCTTGCCGTCGACGATGGTCAGCACCGATTCGATGCCTTTGATGCCTTCGTCCTCAATGTGGAAATAGTCCGCCGACAGCGCGATCAGATCCGCCAGTTGCCCGACCTTGATCTGGCCCTTCTTGCCTTGCTCGGAGGAGAACCAGGCGCTGCCGTGGGTGAACAGCTCCAGCGCGGTGTCGCGGCTCAAGCCTTGCGGATACAGCTCCAGACCGCCGACGGTGCGACCGCTGACCAGCCAGTACAGCGAAGTCCACGGGTTGTAACTCGACACCCGCGTGGCATCGGTGCCGGCGCCCACAGGCACGCCTTCGGCGAGCATGCGCGCAATCGGCGGCGTGTGCTCGGCGGCTTTGGCGCCGTAGCGGTCGACGAAGTACTCACCCTGGAACGCCATGCGATCCTGAATCGCAATGCCGCCGCCGAGGGCTTTGACCCGTTCGATGTTCTGCGGGGTGATGGTTTCGGCGTGGTCGAAAAACCATGGCAAGCCATCAAACGGAATGTCGCGATTGACCTTCTCGAACACGTCGAGCATGCGGCTGATCGATTCGTTGTAGGTGGCGTGCAGGCGGAACGGCCAGCGCTGTTCCACCAAATGGCGGACCACCGGCTCCAGATCCTGCTCCATGCTGGACGGCAGGTCCGGGCGCGGTTCAAGAAAATCTTCGAAGTCCGCCGCGGAGAACACCAGCATTTCCCCGGCACCGTTGTGCCGCAGGAAGTCGTCGCCCTGATGCAGGGTCACGCTGCTGGTCCAGTTCTTGAAATCGGTCAGCTCTTCCTTGGGTTTCTGGGTGAACAGGTTGTAGGCAATGCGCACGGTGAGTTGTTGATCTTTGGCCAATTGCTGGATGACCTGATAGTCGTCCGGGTAGTTCTGATAACCGCCACCGGCATCGATGGCGCTGGTCAGACCCAGGCGATTGAGTTCGCGCATGAACTGCCGGGTCGAGTTGACCTGATATTCCAGTGGCAGCTTCGGTCCCTTGGCCAGCGTCGAGTACAGAATCATCGCGTTGGGTCGGGCGATCAGCATGCCGGTCGGGTCGCCATTGGTGTCGCGCTGGATTTCCCCGCCCGGCGGGTTTGGCGTGTCGCGGGTATAACCCACCACTTTCAACGCCGCGCGGTTGAGCAGGGCGCGGTCGTAGAGATGCAGGACAAACACCGGCGTGTCGGGCGCGGCCTTGTTCAATTCGTCGAGGGTGGGCAGGCGTTTTTCGGCGAACTGGAATTCGTTCCAGCCACCGACCACCCGCACCCATTGCGGCGTGGGCGTGCGGTCGGCCTGCTCCTTGAGCATGCGCAGGGCATCGACCAGCGACGGCACGCCTTCCCAGCGCAGTTCCAGATTGTAGTTGAGGCCGCCACGGATCAGGTGCAGGTGCGAGTCGTTGAGACCGGGAATCACCGTGCGCCCGTGCAGGTCGACGATTTGCGTGCCGGGTCCTTGCAGGGCCATGGCCTGGGCATCGCTGCCGACCACCACAAAATGGCCGTCCTTGATCGCCACGGCACTGGCTTGGGGTTTTTTGCGGTCGACGGTGTGCAGGCGTCCGTTATACAGAATGAGGTCGGCGGGTTTATCGGGCATGGTTTTACTCCCAGCGAACAGCGGGCTGATCCAGGCACCGACGGCACCTGCCGAAAGGCCTTGCAGTACACGACGGCGATTGAAACCGTCGTGATCGTCAGGTGGGCTCATGGCAGTGCTCCGCGCAAAAGGATCGAGGGGCAAACGGCCGATGTCTGACGCATGCGGCCAGAAGGAATATAGACGGCAAATCCGCAGGTGGTCGTTTCATGAGGCCGAAAACGACGAATCCCGCCACAAGGGGCGGGATTCGTTGGCAGGCAGGTGCGCTCCCGTAAGTCGGGAGCGACGTGCTTAGCTCGGGAACAGCTCGGACAGTTTCATCGCCAGCATCATGTCGCCTTCAGCGCGCAGTTTGCCGCCCATGAACGCCTGCATACCGTCGGTCGAACCGTCAACGATGCCTTGCAAGGTTTCGCCGTCCATCACCAGAGTCACTTGGGCGTCCGGGTTTTCGCCTTCTTGCAGCTCGCAAGTGCTGTCTTTGACGATCAGCGAGAAGTTCTTGGTGTCGTCGATGCGGAAACCGAAGACCAGGTCCAGACCGGCAGCAGCGGCTGGGTTGAACTTGGCTTTCATTGCTTGTACGGCATCAGCTACGGAGGTCATGGTTCGATCCTTTCTTGGGTAATAAAGCGCTGGGTGGTTACAGCCAGGGTCACAATAGTCCGGACTCAGCGAAACGTGATGAGTTCCGGGGCCTTCAGCAGTTGCAGGTGCGCATGACTGTTGAAGGAAGCCAGGGCCACCTCGCGTCCACGAAACTTCAGGTGGTTGAGCGAGGTGTTGACGATTTGCCAGTTCAGCTCAAAGGCCTGTTTGGCAGGCATTTGCGTAATCAGGTGGAGCAGGGCAGTGATGGTGCCGCCGGAAGTAAACACGGCGATTTTCTGGGTGTTGTCGGCCTGTTCGAGGATCCGCTGCAAACCGGCCTGAACCCGCTCGACAAAGCCCAGCCAGCTTTCCAGGCCCGGTGTGTCGTAGGTGCCGGATAGCCAGCGTTCGATGATCAGGGCGAAAATGCGCTGGAATTCGCTACGGTTTTGCGCGGCGTTGCGCAGGATGTTCAGCGCTTCGGGCTCTTCCGGCAGCATCGCCGGGAGCAGGGCGCGGATCACCGCGTCGGCATCGAATTCGTTGAAGGCGGCATCGGTTTCCAGGATCGGCACAGGCAGGCCCACCGCAGCGAACTGTTCCAGCGCGCTATTGGCCGTATGCTGCTGGCGGCGCAGATCGCCGGCAAGGCAGCGGTCGAAGCTGATGCCGAGCTCGGCCAGGTGCTGGCCGAGGATTTCTGCCTGGCGAATACCGGTCGGCGACAGGACGTCATAGTCGTCTGCACCAAAGGAGGCCTGGCCATGTCGAATCAAATAGATGCTGCCCACGTCCGCGTCATCCCGGTACGTTGAAGGTTTGGCGAGGTTATGAGGATGGCGGTGAGCTGTCAATGAAAAAACATACGCTTGTTTGAAATGCTCGTTACAGGCCTGTTGCCAGAGGTTTCGCGGCTGGTCGCAAGGCCGGCGCATGGGTATGCTGGAGGTATCCCGCGCGCGTTCGAGCCGCGCATCGTTTAAGGAGTCCCTGTGGAGTTTCTCACCGAGTACGCCAGTTTTCTGGCCAAAACCGTGACCCTGGTGATCGCCATTCTGGTGGTCCTGGCCAGTTTTGCGGCATTGCGCAGCAAAGGTCGGCGCAAGGCTGCCGGCCAGTTGCAGGTCAGCAAGCTTAATGATTTCTACAAAGGGTTGCGCGAACGCCTGGAGCAAACCCTGCTCGACAAGGATCAGCTCAAGGCCTTGCGCAAGTCGCAGGCTAAAACCGAGAAAAAACAGAAGAAACAAACCGAGGCCAAACCCCGGGTGTTCGTGCTCGATTTCGACGGTGATATCAAAGCCTCGGCCACCGAAAGCCTGCGTCACGAAATCACCGCGCTGCTGACCCTGGCGACGCCGAAGGATGAAGTGGTGCTGCGTCTGGAAAGCGGCGGCGGCATGGTGCACAGCTACGGCCTGGCGTCATCGCAACTGGCGCGTATCCGCGAGGCAGGCGTGCCGTTGACCGTGTGCATCGACAAGGTCGCGGCCAGCGGCGGCTACATGATGGCGTGCATCGGCCAGAAGATTATCAGCGCGCCGTTCGCGATTCTCGGTTCCATCGGCGTTGTGGCGCAGTTGCCTAACGTCAATCGCCTGCTGAAAAAGCACGACATCGACTTCGAAGTCCTCACCGCTGGCGAATACAAACGCACCCTGACGGTGTTCGGCGAAAACACCGAGAAGGGCCGGGAGAAATTCCAGGAAGACCTGGATATCACTCATCAGCTATTCAAAAACTTTGTTGCTCGCTACCGGCCGCAATTGGCCATCGACGATGTGGCCACCGGTGAAATCTGGCTCGGTGTCGCGGCACTCGACAAGCAACTGGTGGACGAACTTAAGACCAGCGACGAGTACCTCGCCGAACGTGCCAAGCAGTCCGAGCTTTATCATCTGCATTACGCCGAGCGTAAAAGCCTGCAAGAACGTATCGGTATGGCGGCCAGCGGTTCGGTCGATCGTCTGTTGCTGAGCTGGTGGAGCCGCCTGACTCAGCAGCGTTTCTGGTAACGCGCAAAGCTGCATCGAAAACATCAAGCCGGGGCACATTGCCCCGGTTTTTTTTCGCCTGCGAATCCTCGCTGCTTCCAACGTCCTCCACATCACAGCGAATTTTCTGAAGCAGCTCGTCGCTCATTCCTGCTGCCCCTTCGATGGCGGGTGGTTATGTTGGTTTTCCTCGACCTTGCAAAGGAATGCACATGATTAACCCTCCGCTCAATGCACCTCCGAGCCCTGCGCCAAATGTGCGAATGCCGGCCGGATTGCAATCGGCCGTGGCCGATGCGCAACCGCAAACCCCCGAGCTTTTTGGTGGGCAACTGCTCAAGAAAAAGTGGGGGCAGGACATCGATCCGCAGACTGCCCAACTCGTCACGCTGGATTACAACTACCGAGGGCACCCGCCACAGGACGGCATCCAGCAGGGCCGGATCGCCACGTCGCAAACGTTGCTCCAGGCACTGCTGTCCAACGCGCAAACCGTCGGCGACGGACGTTTTGGCGAAACCGCGTTTGGTTTGTACACGCCCCCCGACGTCGGCCCCTCGGTTCGCATCGTGGAAAATGTCGATGAGTTCGCCGACCACGGTAACGGCAACCATGACACCTATGAAGGCGTCTACCGCCGCACCCAGCCACAGACTTATGGCCCTTCGACGCAAATCGCCCTGCGGCCCGCAGACTTCAAGAAATGGGTCTGGGAGCTGGAGCTCAAAAGGCACTTTCAGGAATACCTCGACCGTACCTGGCCATCGGACAAGCGCATCCTGGCACACGATCCTTACCCGCTGCGAACATCGGTAAAGTCAGCATTTGTCATTGCGGCCTGCTTGCAACGCAAGGAAAACAGTTTGGGCGAGGCAGGTCTGGCACTGGCGATGCAGGCGGCCGGACTGCCGGCCGATCAAACCTGGGGCACGCTGACCCTGGCGCAACTGCAAGCGCCGACCCACGCGATGTCGTCGATTGAGGTCAGTCGACTGAAACTCTATCGCTACACCTCGACGGACATCTGGTGTTTTTACGAGCACACTACCGGCGGTTATTTGCTGTACATCCCCGGTAATTCGTCACCCTTGCACCCTTTCACTGACATTCGAACGTTACGCAAATGGGTTGTGCAACAAGCCTCGGCGTCAGACACGAAACAGTCACTGGCTGCACACTTCGTTGAAGACGATCGTGCGGACGGCACTTTCCACGCCGGTGTCTTGACCGCGCTGGATGGCATGGCGATTTACCCCAGGCAACATCACTTGGGGAAAAATGCCGGACTGTTCAACGACGATGGCTTTTGGGATCCGCGGCAATACATTGGTTTTGATACACCGCCTCCAGGCACCGACCCTTTCGCGCAACTGGTGCTGAGCATGAAGAAGACCGCCATGGCCAGCGTCGAAAGCATCCGCGACGATGCGCAGGTCAATCGAGACAATTTGAGTGCGGTCGTCGAGCCTCTCGTCAAGTGGATCAACCAGTTTGGCCCATTGGCATTGTTTGTACCGGGTGGTGAGGGGGTGGTGGTATTGGCCGGGATCATCGATGCCGGCTATGGCGTCGCTGAGGCGGTGAATGGCAAAAGCCCGGAAGAGCGCGCAGAGGGCGTGTCACGCACGATATTCGGATTGTTCAATGCGCTGCCTCTGGCAAAAGCGGTGGCCGATCTCAACGTGGCCGGTTCCAGTGCCGAGTTACCGCATGAAGCCACGACGGTGGAGAGGTTGCCAGAGAGCAAGATTGTGCCCAGGCCGGGCGTGCCGCCGGCAGTTCTGCCCCAGACAGCCTTATCCCGTATGGAGTTGCTGCGCGGTATCTGTGCCCCCGAGGCCACCTTCAGCAATGAGCTGCTGGCGCACATTGGCCGGGTGACCACCGTCGATGACGACATGCTGCGGCTGATGCATGCTGGACGTCCACCGACGCCGCTACTGGCCGACAGCATCAGTCGTTTCAAGCTCGATCAGGCGCTTGACGGTGTCGTCGATCCGGGCGCCAGGGCCGAGCTGTTCAACCAGCGCTATCAGGCGCTCCAGCATTCAGAGCTTGAATGGGTTCGCATTTTCGAGCGCGAGTATCCCGGCCTGCCGAAAAGCGTTGTGCAGCAGATCCTCGACCGCTCCGGCGTTGATATCAACCGGTCACCTGAAGCTACCGAGGTCATACCGGTGCTCCAGCGTCTGGACAGCAAGGTGCGTCAATACCAAGAGCATTTGCGTCTTAACCGGGCATACGAAGGCCTTTACCTGCGCTCCATCGCTCATTCCGATACCAACGTCCTGGCATTGCACTCGCTGGAACGCTTGCCCGGATGGCCAAAAGGCGTGCGAATCGAAGTGCTGGATGGCTCGATCAGCGGCCGCGTGCTGGACCGTAGCGGCCCGTTCGATGCGCCGGACTGCCGTCGTTTGATCAAAACGGGTGGTCGCTATGCCGGGGCGGGTGTGGCGGACCCGGCCAAAGAAAGTACTGACCTGTTTGTGGCTCTCCTGAGTCTCTTGTCTGCTGAAGAACGTACAGCGCTGGCCTTGCACTCGCTGGATCAGGCCATTGAGTTGCGACGACTTCTCAGTGAAATGGCGCTACCGCGTTCCGGGTTCATGCTAGGACTGGGCAGGATGGATTCCGGATTGCCGTTCGACGCGCAAGGACTGCGCGGCGGTGGTTACCCGGCAACACCACAAGGTAGCGCCCTGACACAGCAGATGATGCGGATCCAGGTGCAGCACCTGTATCCGGAATTCACTGACAGCGAAGCCGATGCTCTGTTGCTGGTGGCAGGCGAGGCCGCTCAGAGACATCTGGACCGGTTGATGCAGCAGTTTCAGCAGCTTCACATTGACCTGACTGCCTGGATCGACCGAACGGCGCTGGACATCGATGCCATGGACGTCGACTTCCTGGCCGTGGGCGATGAAGAGGCAGCCGGGATGAATGCGGCGCAAGTGGCCGCGCACAACATCGGGTTGGCGCAGCATGTGATGGAGTACGAGCGAGAGACCCGCACTGAACTGGCCCACGAGTTGATTGCCATCTGGCAGAAACGCGCACCACAGGCCAGCAAACGTTATTCGAATGGAGTGTTTGCCGGATACAAACTGGATCTGGAGTTTGAGGAATACCACCGATTGCCCGACATGAGCGTAAGGTTCAACGAGGTCATAGGTTTGTCGATGCGAGGCATGTCTCTGGGCGCGGGTGAGAGTCTGGGTGCGTTTCTGGAGAGTTTTCCCAATCTCAAGGCACTGAGTCTGGAGCGTCTCGATCTGGGCGTACCCAACCCCGAAGGCCGCCTTATAGGAGGGTTACCTCCCGTTATCCCGCAGATGAAACAGCTCACGGCACTCAATCTGAGAGCAACCTCCCTTGAATTTCAGGAAAACACCGCATCGAAGCTCCGTGAGCTGGTCAATCTGCAAGCGCTGGACCTGAGTGACAACCCGTTGAACGTGGCGCCGGTGCTGCTGGGGATGGACAAGCTGCGAGAAGTAAACCTGCGCAACACGCGGATTACCACGTGCCCGATCGGCATCATGGATGAGCCGTACCTGACGTCGCTCGACCTGCGCGACAACCACATCAGCCGTGTCCCGCAAGCTGTGTTGAATCAAGCCATAGCCCGTGGTCGCGTGAAATTGTGGGGTAACCCACTGACGGACGAAGACACGTTGTTGCGCATTGTCAGGCATCGGGAACTGACGGGAATCAACCTGTGGCTGGCTGAGCCGGGAGCCAGTTATGGCAGCGCTACCGATTGGTTGCGTGAGGGCGACGAGGCGTTGCGTCAGACGAGGGCACTGATCTGGCAGCGACTGAAGGCCAGGCCTTCGAGCACGGGTTTCTTGCGGGTAATGGACGGTCTGAGCCTGACCGCGGATTTTCGGGTCAGTTACCTGGACTTGCAGGCAAGGGTCTGGCGACTGCTGCACGAAGCGGATGCTTCAGATGAGTTGTGGGGCTGGTTGAGAAGAACATTGGAAACCACCATCGCTGATGCCGAAAACCCGTTCGTGATGTTTTCCGCGCTGGAGGACAGGGCGCGGCTCTACAGAGACTGGGTGGCGTTGGGGCGGGGCGTTCCGATAGGGAAGTAGCAAACGTTTTGTAAGTGGATGGCCTTGAACCCCGCGAAGGGGTTCAAGGCATCACGATCAACGGCGACGGAACAGCGGCAGCGGTTCGTCAGTGGCGGCCTGATAGGTCACCGAGAAGTCCTTGAGGCCCTCCAGTGCTTCGTACGGGTCTTTGTCGGGACGTACGGCAAAGGCGTCGAAACCGCAGCGATGCATGTAGAACAGCTGGTCGCGCAGCACATCGCCAATCGCCCGCAGTTCGCCTTTGAAACCATAACGGTCACGCAGCAAACGCGCGTTGGAGTAGTTGCGGCCGTCGGTGAAGGCCGGGAAGTTCAAGGCGATGACCTGGAAATTCGCCACGTCTTCACCGATTTCTTCGGCTTCTTCACCGGCGTCCAGCCAGATGCCCAGGCCGCCGTCGCGGGCCAGGAGCATGCGGCTGTGTTCGCGCCACAGTTGCAACGGCACGATGTAGTCGTCGCAATTGGTGATCTCGTCGATGCTGAAATCCTTGGGCAGCAGGTGCCAGGTTTCGTCGACGACTTCGTTGTTCTTAATGATTCGCTGCATAGACGCGTTCCTTGAAGAGGTCGATGCCAATACGCTGATAGGTGTCGATGAAACGCTCGTCTTCGGTACGTTGTTCGATGTACACGTCGATCAGCTTTTCGATCACGTCAGGCATGGCTTCCTGGGCGAAGGACGGGCCGAGGATCTTGCCCAGGCTGGCGTCGCGGCTGGCGCTGCCGCCGAGGGAAACCTGGTAGAACTCTTCACCTTTCTTGTCCACCCCGAGAATGCCGATGTGGCCGACGTGGTGGTGACCACAGGCGTTCATGCAACCGGAAATGTTCAGGTCCAGTTCACCGATGTCGAACAGGTAGTCCAGGTCGTCGAAACGGCGCTGGATCGATTCGGCGATCGGGATCGACTTGGCGTTGGCCAGGGAGCAGAAATCACCGCCAGGGCAGCAGATGATGTCGGTCAGCAGGCCGATGTTCGGCGTGGCGAAACCTTGCTCGCGCAACTCGCCCCACAGGGTGAACAGCTTGTCCTGCTCAACGTCGGCCAGGATGATGTTCTGCTCGTGGGAAGTGCGCAGTTGAGCGTAGCTGTAACGGTCGGCCAAATCGGCAACGGCGTCGAGTTGCTTGTCGGTGATGTCGCCCGGCGCAACGCCGGTCGGCTTCAGAGACAGGGTCACAGCGACATAACCCGGCTTCTTGTGAGCAAGGGTGTTGCGCACACGCCAGCGGGCGAAGCCCGGGTTTTGCTGGTCGAGCTCGGCCAGTGCGGCGCTCTGATCGTCCAGAGCCTTGTAGTCCGGGTCGACGAAGTGTTTGGCGACGCGATGCACTTCGGCTTCGGTCAACGTGGTCTGGCCACCGCGCAGGTGTTCCATTTCCGCATCGACTTTCTGGGCGAAGACTTCAGGCGTCAGCGCTTTCACTAGAATCTTGATTCGCGCCTTGTACTTGTTGTCACGACGGCCATAGCGGTTGTAAACCCGCAGGATGGCGTCGAGGTAGCTCAACAGGTCTTGCCATGGCAGGAATTCATTGATGAACGCGCCTACGACCGGCGTACGGCCGAGGCCACCGCCGACCAGCACACGGAAACCCAGTTCGCCAGCGGCGTTGTGCACCGGCTCCAGGCCAATGTCGTGGACTTCGATGGCGGCACGGTCGGAGGTCGAACCGTTGACGGCGATCTTGAACTTGCGCGGCAAGTAGGCGAATTCCGGGTGGAAAGTCGTCCACTGACGAACGATTTCGCACCACGGGCGCGGATCGATCAGCTCGTCGGCGGCAACACCGGCGAACTGGTCGGTGGTGACGTTGCGCAGGCAGTTGCCGCTGGTCTGGATCGCGTGCATCTGCACGGTGGCCAGCTCAGCCAGGATGTCCGGGATGTCTTCCACTGCCGGCCAGTTGAACTGCACGTTCTGCCGGGTGCTGATGTGCGCATAGCCCTTGTCGTAGTCACGGGCAATCTTGGCCATCATTCGCATCTGGCGCGAAGTCAGTTGGCCGTACGGCACCGCAACCCGCAACATCGGTGCGAATCGCTGGATATAAAGCCCGTTTTGCAGGCGCAGGGGGCGGAATTCTTCTTCGCTCAGCTCACCTGCCAGATAGCGTCGGGTCTGATCACGGAACTGCTTGACGCGGTCCTCGATGATCCGCTGATCGTACTCGTCGTATACGTACATATAAGTCCTGTTCTCAGGCTTGGGTCGCTCGGATACAGCTGCGTTTTTGTGCTTGCTTGAGTCCGATGGAACCTCTGCAATTCTGCGCGCACGGCCGCGCACTCCCTACGGAGCCGGGGCAAGATACCAGTTTGCAGTTATGCGCAAAAGTGATGTTTGAGTATATGTAAAGAACCAAATCGCCTAATGAGAATCGTTGTTGCAAAGACCCTGTTTGTGGTGCGGGCAATCGTCGTCTTTACTGTGGTCGAGTCTTTATGCAATCACCGATAAAACCGACAAGAGGCGATGCAATGAGCAACCCAACCAAAGCGACAAAAAGCGATAGCACGGTCGATGCCTGGGCGATTCTGTTCCTGATCATTCTGGTCGTTGGTACAGCCGTATTTTGGGTCAGTCACCAATAAACGACCCCGTCCGGGCCTCGTTCTGACGATTGTCGGACAAAAACCGGAATAAACACCGTTTTGCGAAGGTTCGCTGGCTATAATGCGCGGCGAATTTCCGGGGCTCGGGCGACAAATGTTGAAGTTTCTGTGTGGTGCATTACTGGCGCTGGGTACGGTCGCGGGGCCTTGCGCCCAGGCGGAATCAGTGTTGTTCCTGAATCCGGGAACCACCAGGGAAGCTTTTTGGGTCAGTTACTCGCAGTTCATGCAGGCCGCGGCCAAGGACCTGAACGTCGACCTGCGCATCCAGTATTCCGATCGCACCTCCGATATCACCATCAAGCAGGCACGCGAAGCCCTGCTGGGGCCAAACCGACCCGACTATCTGGTGTTCGTCAACGAGCAGTACATCGCTCCGGAAATCCTGCGTCTGGCAAAGGGCAGCGGTGTGAAGCTGTTTCTGGTCAACAACGCCCTGACCGTGGACCAGATGCACCTGCTTGGCGCACGCCCGGACAAATACCCTGATTGGGTGGGCAGCCTGGTGCCCAACGATGAAGAGGGCGGGTACCTGATGCTCAAGGAGCTGATTCGGCTCCATCCCCCCGTCGCCCCCGGACAGATGATTGACCTGGTGGCCTTCTCGGGATTGAAAGTCACCCCGTCCGCGCAGTTGCGAGAGAAGGGCATGCGTCGCGCGTTGGCCGAACACCCCGAGGTGCGCTTGCGGCAATTGGTGTACGGCGGCTGGACCCGGGAGCGCGCCTATGAACAGGCCAAATTGCTGTTCAAACGCTACCCGCAGACCTCGCTGGTCTGGACGGCCAATGACGAAATGAGCTTCGGCGTCATGCAGGCCTACGAAGAAACCGGTGGCAAACCCGGTAAGGATGCGCTGTTCGGCACCATCAACAATTCACCCGATGCCTTGCACGCCTTGCTGGAAAACCGACTGAGCGTGCTGCTGGGTGGGCATTTCAGTCTGGGCGGCTGGGCGTTGGTGCAATTGCATGACTACGACCAGGGTGTCGACGTCAGCCAGTACGGCGGGCGTGACCGGCAGATACCGTTGTTGCAACTGATTGATCGGGCACAGGCCAAGCGCCTGCTGGCGATGGGAGCGGCACAGGACTTCGGCGTGGACTTTCACAAGCTTTCCGCCAAGGGTCGGCCAGTGTCGTATCGCTACCCGTTCAACCTGCAAACCCTGATGCATTGACTCGTTTCAGAGCCCGGCCAGCATCAACACCAGTTTGACGATGCCGAACAGCGTCAGCGCGAATATCGCCGTGAACAGAATCCCCAGAATAACGAAATGACTGGGCTTGCCGTGGGTGAAATCCCGCGCGCGGTTCTTCCCGCTCTGCACACCGAACGCCGCCGCCATGACGCTGTGCAGCATTTGCCAGAAGCTCGGCGGCTTGTTGTCGACTGGATCGTCCATAAATCCCCCGTCTCAAAGTTGGTCTACAGAGCATAGCCAATCCGATGGTTCGCGCCGTGACCGGAGCTGAAGCAATTGGTAACTCACCCTCCTTGATGCGATAACTATGTACCGCAGCTGCGGCCCGTTGAAATGATGTTCTGTCGCTCCACGTGTCAGGAGAGACAGTATGTCCACACAAGTATTGGCTGCAGGAAAAAGCAGCATTCATGGCGAGCTTCTGGAGCAGCTAACGCCTGCTTGGCTGATTGAGGCCACGCCGGCAAGGCGCTCTGCGTTGAAAGCATCCAGCATCCGCCTGCCGGACTGGTATCGGAGTGCATCCATTAAGCAACAGACAGCACTTAGAGACAGCTTTCACGCCAGTTTTACCGCCCAGACCCGGCTGGACAAAACGATGTCGACGCTGCAAGACATCGACACCTTTGCCGCGCCGTTACTGATCAAGGCCCTGAAGGACCGGTTCGGAGTCGAAGCAGACGTCAACAAAACCTATGTGTGTCTGCGACGGCCTCTGGCAATTGGCGACCTTGAAATCGAGGTTTCGACGTTCGAGGTCATGAAACTCTCGTTGTTACAGGCGGCGCTGCACAACTTCGAAGCGTCCGAATGTGAGCAGGGTGCCTATCATGCCCAATCCGGGTTTGTCGTTGAAACGTCGACCCCAGGCGTATTTGAGGCGGTCGCTGTCAATGTGACGGTCAGGCAGCTCCTTACGCTCTGTCGCACCCTCGACATTGGCCAGCAGTATCAAACTTACTTAAAAACGTTTTTCCAATCAGCGGATGCCAAGGCTGAGGACACGCTTCGCCAGCAGTTCATTGCCAGTCAGAAAGCCGCATTGAGGTCAGCCGCCGACATTGCAGTGTTGAAAAAGGATATCGAACCCAAGGATCACGAGATGATCCTGTCGGTTATCAATGGAGAAAATCATCCCAGGCAGGGCAACAAGCAAGTCTGGTTTCGTGATCTGAGTTTGATGAAGCGCAGGATGACCGGCTGTGTCGTATTCGGTATCTGTGAGAAATATCGCTACACCGATGAATTCATTGTTTACGTTCCCCATGATCCGGAACATCCACTCAAGCGTTACACGCCTGCACAGATGCGTGAAGAGTTCAAACGTCAGTTTACGGTACGGGATAAGTCGCTACCCGAGGCAGCCGCGCCGAGTGGGCATCAGCGGTTTTTCAGCCAGTTCGTCGCCTACGCCGACCGTCCTTACTACTTCAGCCAGTTCACCCGCGAAACCGTGGACGCTCCGACTGACCCGTTGCGCTCTATATGGGTGAAAGTCGCTCAGCTCATTCCCCTGGTCTCTAACGTCAGTCGTATCAAAGAGCTGCCACCCGAGCGCCAAGGCAAACGGGAGCCGGAAGACAACCCATATCTCAATCCCGTTGAGATTCTTCACAAAGGGTCTGCAGGTATCTGGGCTGACAACGTCGATCTTTGGGCTTATCTCTACGAACAGAATCGCGACAAGGTAATCGCCGATGCGCGTAGCCACGCAGCCCCCACGGCTGACGTGGATGCGAAGGTTCGCGTGGAAAAGCTCAATCACCTGCTGGAAATCGGCATGCTCGGTTTGAACATGGTGTCGATGTTCGTACCGGTGCTGGGCGAGATCATGATGACGGTCATGGCCGCTCAACTGCTCTACGAATCCTTCGAAGGAGCGATCGAATGGAGTGAAGGCGACCGCATCGCGGCCAAGGCGCATTTAGTCGACGTCGCGGAAAACCTGGCATTGATCGCGGTGATGGCAGGTGTGGGCCACGGTTTCGGCAAACTGGCGGCGGTCAAGCCTGAGCCTGTAATCGAAGGCCTGGAACCGATCAAGCGGTCCAATGGTGACAATCGACTGTGGAAACCGGATCTCAAGGCCTATGAAAGCGATGTGGTTCTGAGTCGCGACACCATTCCCGACGCACAGGGCCGCTTTCGGGTAAAGGGCAAAACGTACATTCGCCAATCGGGCAAGGTCTACGAAAAAGCCTACGATGGATCGCTGAAGAAATGGCGCATCAAACATCCCACCGATGCGCACGCCTGGCAGCCGATTCTCGAGCACAACGGGCATGGCGCGTGGCGTCATACTTACGAGCGTCCGTTGCAGTGGGATCGGCTGACGTTGTTGCGGCGTATAGGCCATTCGACGGACGCGTTGACCGACGAGCAACTGCTCAAGATCGCCGATGGCTGCGCTGTCGACGACAATGCCTTGCGCAAAATGCACGTGGACCATTTACCTCCACCGCCCGAACTGGCGGATGCTCTGGGGCTGTTCGCGGCGGATCCAGAGGGGGCTCAAATCATTGAGCACGCCGCTAGCCGGCAAGCCATCGACAGATTGCAAAGAGAGTGTCCCGGGCTGAGCAGATTCGCCGCGCAGAGGGTCCTGCTCGATGCCAATGTCGAAGAACTGGCGCGGCTGAAAACTACGCGCAGGACTCCCTTGCGGATGCTCGAGCAAGCCCGCTGGTACGCGCAACGGGGCCGTCAGAGTCGTGCTTTCGTCGATCTGCAAACACATCGAATGGTTTCAGCTGACAGCAAATGGCTGGCGCTGCATGCGCTGGAAGAACTGCCGGGCTGGTCCGATGAAGTACGTCTGGAAATCCGTGACGGGCACGTTGAAGGGCCGCTGATCGATGCCATTGGTAGCGAGACTGCGGCCAGTCGCAAGTACCTGGTCAAGAATGGCCCTGCCTACCAAGCGTTTGACGAGCGTGGAGAGGCGCTCAACAGTGTGCCGAGAAATGGCGATAACTTTTTCTCCTCTATCATGCATGCGTTACCGGATGAGTCTCGCCAGACGCTGGGCCTTCCACACGTTGGGCAAAGTGGCGATCTGCAAAGGGCGGTCATCGACTCGGCTGTTGAACATCGAGCTGAACTGGCGCAACGACTGGAGCAGCGATTCAGCGGTAACAAGGCGTTCAAGCCGCCCGTACGCGTTACAGAGCGTACGGTGGGTTACTACGCCAGTGGGCGTGGCCAGGGCTTGCATCCTTCGCTGGTGACTCGCGTGCAGGATGTTTATCCGGGGCTCACCGATCAACAAGCCCACGGCTTTATCCTGAATCAGTTACGGGCAGGAAAAACCGACGCCCAGATTTTTGGCTTGTTGCAATCTCGCCTGCGTGAATGGGAGCTGCTGGAGTCGACGCTCGATCAATGGGTTGGCGAGTCCGCGCCGGAATCTGTTTTGCAATCCATGCTGGGCGGCAGGCCTTCAGTTGCACGTAATATCAAGGAGTGCTGGCGCAATGCTCCGCTGGCCGGGGAGCAACTGCGCTTCCGGTGGCTCGACTTGACCTGTGACGACCCGTTACCGCCGCTGTCTGCGGATTTTTCTCACGTCCGCGAGTTGAGTCTCAGAGGGCGATTCATCAACGATGCCAGTATCGATGCCTTGCTTGGCTATTTTCCCGAACTCGAAGGGCTGGGGGTCAATGCGACCGGTAGTGGATTCACTAACGTGCCACAGAAACTGGGTGCGATGCCGCGCCTCACCAAGTTGAGCCTGTATTCGGCCGAACCCTTCGCCGAGCAGATGCCAACGCAGTTGAGTCAGTTGACGAACCTCGAAGAGCTCAACGTTTACACGCCGGGTTTCACGCCGATGGCACTCGATCTGAGCCGTATGCGCAATCTGCGCAGGCTTGGGATTACGGCCAAGGGGCTGCTGGAGTGGCCGGTCGGAGTGATCGACTTACCGAACCTTGTGCGATTGGATTTGAAAGGCACTGGAATCAGTTCATTGCCCCGCGCCCTGATCGAAGGGCATGAACCACTGTGGTCAGGATTGTCCCTGGAATGGTCGAACTTTTCCCGCGAAGAATTCAAACCCGCCTATGAGTACGTCAAGAATCATCCAGAGCACCTTGTCGACCTGGAGGAAATGGTCAGGGGCTATTCCGAAGCTGAACTGGCGCGACTGGCCGAGGGCGTAGGCGGAGCGTTCCACGCGGTGCCAGACAGTTTTTTTGCGCAATGGCAGGGAGCGCAGGCCAGGTTCGAGGCGGTGGAAGCCTTGAGCGAGCAGCATCGCCTGCTTGATCTCCAGTTGAATCGGTGGACAGGGCAGGGGATTCAGGCGGGATTGGATTTTGATGAGGTGATCAAACGATCAATGGCGACGATTGCTATTCGAACCAGTTGGCGAAACGGCGCATTCAAACGTTACACCTCGATGGCGGATGTTTCGGTGCTGGAACTGCCGAAACTTCAACTTCGAGCGCTTCCGGAATTGTCCGCTGGCGCTTTCAACCATGTGAAGACGTTGTATTTGACCGGGACGCGAGCGACTGCGGAAGAGCTGCAAGGTTTTGTTCGCGGATTTACCGAGCTGCAGACGCTGGACTTGAGTGGCAACGGGTTGACCGAAGTGCCGATAGCGCCTGGCGATCTTGCGAAGTTGACCCGTCTGGATCTCTCCGGTAATCAAATCGTTGTCAGCCCTGGCGTGCAACAGGCGTTCTACGGTTTGAGCGCTCTTGAGTCTCTGGACTTGAGCCATAACCCCCTGAACTCGCTGGACGTCCGTGGTATGGAGCGTCTCCAGGCCCTGAATTTGCAGGCGACGGGGCTACATGAGTGGCCGGCAGGGGCACAAGATCTGCCGCAGCTGAACTGGCTGGACTTGCGTAACAGCAAGATTTCCGCCTTGCCGGAAGCGGTGCTTGAGAACGATGTGCTGACCAAGGTTGATCTGACCGGCACGCCATTGACGCCGCAAGCTGTGTCAGCACTCAAAGCGGCTCGGCAACGTATCGAAATCGCTAAAGGGCTGCCCGCCGGAACCCTTGAAACGTTCGCTCTCGAGCCGGTGCCTTCGGCTTTTCCTCCGGCGGAAAGCGGCTATTCGATCGCTCGTCATTTGCTGCCGCTGTCGCAAGTCCCTGCGGGCGAGGGGGCGGGGAATTTTTCACAACGTTTGCAGCGTTTGAACCCGTCGCTTGCCGACGATGATGCCTTACAGGTGATCGAGCAGATACGTGGGAGCGGGGCGACTGACCTGCAAATCAACGCACGGCTGGCTGGATGGGAGCACACCTTCGAATCGATGACGCGGCGATTGAATGGATGGCTGTTTACGCGACAATCGCGCGGAGCTGGCTGGGTAATGTCGTCCGAAAGCCGCCGGTTGGGAGCCCTGCGAATTCTCGAATGCTGGCGCGAAGGCCTGACCGTCGCAGATGGCGTCACGGACTCGGTGTTGAATCTCAATGGCCTGCAACTCGGTGATCTCCCCGAGCTGCCATTGGAGTTTTCCCATGTGGGTACCTTGAACCTGACCGGTATAAGGATTTCCCCGCACGGCTCCGACGGGTTCCTCAAGGCGTTTACCCAGGTGAAAAGGCTGGAGCTCAATGGCAATGACCTGGAGACAGTGCCGGAGCCTGTCCTGTACATGGACAAACTTGAGCGGCTGGAACTCTCCGCCAACCGCCTGAGCGACGCCGAGCACCGATTTGCCTCATTGAACCGGCTGGAGCGATTGACCTGGCTGGATCTGGGGTACAACGACCTGGACGCCTTTGATATCGCCATTTTCGAGCGGCTTGAGACGCTGGATCTGCGCAACAACAACCTGACTGAGTGGCCGGAAGGTGTACTGGACGCTTCCCAGCTGAGAACGATGAATCTGAGCGGTAATGACATCTCGTCCATTCCACCTCTGGCTTTCGATGGCAGTCACGATGTGCTATTGGCCGGCACTGACCTGAGCGACAACTACAACCTGTCCCGTGAAAGTCTTGAACGCCTCAGGGACTACCGCGAGAGTTCAGCGAGCGAAACGGTACTGGGGCTTTCGCGCTCCGACCTTGATGACTTGATCGAAGAGGCTAATGGTGAGGGCGAAAGCGAAAGCTCCAGCATCGAGCCTGATGAAGTGCTGCCTGAAGCAGAGGTCGGTCCTGAAGAGCTGGCACCGTGGTTGGCCAATGACTCTTCCGAGGAGTTGGCCAGTAAAACGCGAATCTGGAATCAACTGGCGGCTGAACCGGACAATACTGCATTTTTTCATCTGCTTTCGCGCCTTCAGGACACGCAGGAGTTCAGGGTGGCGAATGCCGATCTGACTCGCCGCGTGTGGATGGTGTTGGACGCTGCTGCCAGCAACAGTGAGCTAAGAAAAATCCTGTTTGATAGCTCCAGTTCCCATGGCACTTGTGTCGATGGTCGAATCCTCACCTTCAGCGGCCTGGAAAGCAAAGTGTTCCTACACAATGCCTTGCTCGATGTTCCTGCCGGGCGGCTGTCCGTCAAGGGCGCGCCACTTTTGAAATTGTCCAGGCAACTTTTTCGGCTGGACAAAGTGGATGAGCTGGCAATAAAAGCCGCTCGTCATGCCGGTCAGGATCAGGCGGAGGTGCGGCTGGGTTATCGAATCGGTCTGACGGGGGGATGGAGCGACGGTCTGGAACTGCCCGGCCAACCTAAACACATGACCTATGCCTCGGGTGTCACTCACACGCAGCTGGACGAAGTGCGTCTGGCAGTAATCAATGCGGAGCGTGGCGATGGTTTTTTTGAGGACTTGATCCAGCGTGACTACTGGAAGGACTACCTCGAGGAGAAATACCCTGACGTGTTCAGAGCGCTTGATGAAGCGGAGGCTGGAGAGACGATTGAAGATGAAACGATGAGTGCCGATGATCCGGTATATGTAAATCGGCTGGTCAATAACCAAGTAGCGCGCAATGAGAAGTTGATCGAGCTGTCTCGAAAAGAGGTTGCGGAGATTGAGTCGACAGCCAGTGCCGCCGGCCCATCCATGACGACGTAAAGCTATCCCCGGCGCTAAGCGGCCAAGGTCCCTGTAGGAGCTGCCGCAGGCTGCGATCTTTTGACGTTGATTTTTAAAAAGCCAAGATCAAAAGATCGCAGCCTGCGGCAGCTCCTACAGGCCACATGCGTATTTTCTGTAGGAGCCGGTTTGCTGGCGATGGTCGTTAACGATATCGAGCAAGGACTGACTGAAACGCGGTGCATTTGAGTCCATCGCCAGCAAGCCGGCTCCTACAGAGGGAATGCGTACGGTGCCTGAGAACGAGATCAGCGTTAGTTCGCCTCCGTGATCCTTTTACGGTGGCTCAAGATCAAAAGATCGCAGCCTGCGGCAGCTCCTACAGGCCACATGCGTGTTTCTGCAGGAGCCGGCTTGCTGGCGCCAGGTCAGTTGTCGTAACCCAGGTTCGGCGCCAGCCAGCGCTCGGTCACGCTCAATTCCTGACCTTTACGCGACGTGTAGCTCTGCACCTGATCCTTGTCGATCTTGCCCACGGCGAAGTATTGCGCCTGCGGGTGAGCGAAGTACCAGCCGCTGACCGCTGCCGCCGGGAACATCGCGTAGTGCTCGGTGAGGAACACGCCGCTACGGCCGGCGCGCATTTCCTCGGCTTCTGGATCGAGCAGGGCAAACAGCTGGGCTTTCTCGGTGTGATCCGGACAGGCCGGGTAGCCCGGAGCAGGGCGGATACCGCTGTACTGTTCCTTGATCAGTGCTTCGTTATCCAGCACTTCATCCTTGGCATAACCCCAGTAGTCTTTACGCACCTGCTGGTGCAGCCACTCGGCGCAAGCCTCGGCCAAGCGGTCAGCCAGGGCTTTGACCATGATCGAGTTGTAGTCGTCGCCAGCGTCCTGATAGGCCTTGGCCACTTCTTCGGCGCCGATGCCGGCGGTGGTGATAAAACCACCCACGTAGTCGGTGAGTTCGCTGTCCTTGGGCGCGACAAAGTCGGCCAGGGAGAAGTTCGGCTTGCCGTCAGTCTTGATGTTCTGCTGACGCAGGTGATGCAGCTTGGCCAGTGGCTTGCCGTCATCGCCGTACAGTTCGATGTCATCGTCACGCACCTGGTTGGCCGGCCAGAACCCGAACACTGCACGGGCGCTGATCAGTTTCTCGTCGATCAGCTTGGCGAGCATTTCCTGGGCATCGGCGTACAGCGCCGTGGCGGCTTCACCGACCACTTCGTCCTGAAGGATGCGCGGGAACTTGCCGGCCAGGTCCCAGGAGATGAAAAACGGCGTCCAGTCGATGTACTCGGCCAGCACTTTGAGGTCGATGTTATCCAGCACTTTGCTGCCGGTGAACGTCGGCTTGACCGGCTCGTAGGTGCTCCAGTCGAACTGCGGCTTTTTCGCAATGGAGGCAGCGTAGCTCAGGCGTTCGGTACGGGCGCTGCGGTTGGCGGTGCGCTCGCGGACTTCGACGTATTCCTCGCGGGTTCTCTCGACGAAACCGGCCTTCAGTTCCTTGGACAGCAACTGCGTGGCCACGCCGACAGCACGGGAAGCGTCAGTGACATACACCACCGCGTCGTGGCTGTACTTGGGCTCGATCTTCACCGCTGTGTGCGCTTTGGAAGTGGTCGCGCCACCGATCATCAAAGGCAGGTGGAAATCCTGACGCTGCATCTCGCGAGCGACATGGACCATTTCATCCAGCGACGGCGTGATCAGGCCCGACAGACCAATGATGTCGCACTTTTCATCCTTGGCGACCTGAAGGATTTTCTCCGCCGGCACCATCACACCGAGATCGACGATGTCGTAGCCGTTGCAACCCAGCACCACGCCGACGATGTTCTTGCCGATGTCGTGCACGTCGCCTTTTACCGTGGCCATGAGGATCTTGCCCTTGGCTTCCGGTTTGTCGCCTTTTTCCAGTTCAATGAACGGGATCAAGTGGGCCACGGCCTGCTTCATGACGCGGGCGGATTTCACCACCTGCGGCAGGAACATTTTGCCAGCGCCGAACAGGTCGCCGACGATGTTCATGCCGGACATCAGCGGGCCTTCGATCACTTCGATCGGGCGGGCGAAAGATTGGCGGGACTCTTCTGTGTCTTCAACGATGTGGGTGGTGATGCCCTTGACCAGCGCATGTTCCAGACGCTTGTTGACGTCCCAGCTGCGCCACTCTTCGGTCTCGGCTTCCTTGACGCTGCCGTCGCCCTTGTACTTGTCGGCGATGGCGAGGAGGGCGTCGGTGCCTTCCGGGGTGCGGTTGAGGATCACGTCTTCCACGGCGTCGCGCAGTTCCACCGGGATCTGGTCGTAGATCTCCAGTTGCCCGGCGTTGACGATGCCCATGGTCAGGCCGGCGCGGATTGCGTACAGCAGGAACACCGAGTGGATCGCCTCGCGCACCGGGTTGTTACCACGGAACGAAAACGACACGTTGGACACGCCGCCCGACGTCAGGGCGTACGGCAGTTCGTCGCGGATGTAGGCACAGGCGTTGATGAAGTCCACAGCGTAGTTGTTGTGTTCTTCGATACCGGTGGCCACGGCGAAGATGTTCGGGTCGAAGATGATGTCTTCCGGTGGGAAGCCGACGTCGTTGACCAGAATGTCGTAGGAGCGTTTGCAGATTTCTTTCTTGCGCGCTTCGGTGTCGGCCTGGCCGGCTTCGTCGAACGCCATGACCACCACGGCGGCGCCGTAGCGCTTGCACAGTTTGGCGTGATGAATGAACTGCTCGACGCCTTCCTTCATGCTGATCGAGTTGACGATGCCCTTGCCCTGAATGCATTTCAGGCCGGCTTCGATCACTTCCCATTTCGAGGAGTCGATCATGATCGGTACGCGGGAGATGTCCGGTTCACCGGCAATCAGATTGAGGAAGGTCACCATGGCCTTCTTCGAATCGAGCATCCCTTCGTCCATGTTGATGTCGATCACCTGGGCGCCGGCTTCGACCTGCTGCAGGGCGACTTCCAGGGCTTCGGTGTAGTTGTCTTCACGGATCAGCCGGGCGAATTTGGCCGAGCCGGTGATGTTGGTGCGCTCGCCGACGTTGACGAACAACGAGTTGCGATCGATGGTGAACGGTTCCAGACCCGAGAGGCGGCAGGCCTTCGGGATTTCCGGGATTTCGCGCGGCGCATAACCGGCCACGGCTTTGGCGATGGCTTCGATGTGGCCCGGCGTCGTACCGCAGCAACCGCCGACGATGTTGAGGAAGCCGCTTTGGGCGAATTCTTCGATGACTTTGGCGGTTTGCGCCGGCAGTTCGTCGTACTCGCCGAATTCGTTCGGCAGACCGGCGTTCGGGTGCGCAGAGACGTGGGTGCTGGCCTTGTTCGACAGCTCTTCCAGGTACGGGCGCAGTTCGCTGGCGCCGAGGGCGCAGTTCAGACCGACCGAGATCGGCTTGGCGTGGGCCACGGAGTTCCAGAAGGCTTCGGTGGTCTGGCCGGACAGGGTGCGGCCGGAGGCGTCGGTGATGGTGCCGGAAATCATGATCGGCAATTCGATGCCCAGTTCTTCGAACACGCCTTGCACGGCGAAGATCGCGGCTTTGGCGTTCAGGGTATCGAAAATGGTTTCGATCAGGATCAGGTCGGCGCCGCCTTCGATCAGGCCTTTGGTGGCCTCGGTGTAGTTCTCCACCAGCTCATCAAAGGTCACGTTGCGGTAGCCGGGGTTGTTCACGTCCGGGGACAGCGAGCAGGTGCGGCTGGTAGGGCCGAGCACGCCGGCGACGAAGCGCGGCTTGTCCGGGTTCTCGAGGGTTTTCGCATCGGCGACCTTGCGCGCCAGGCGAGCGCCTTCTACGTTCAGTTCGTAGGCCAGTTCTTCCATGCCGTAATCGGCCATGGAAATACGAGTAGCGTTGAAGGTGTTGGTTTCCAGAATGTCGGCGCCGGCATCCAGATAGGCTTTCTCGATACCACCAATCACATCCGGGCGCGTCAGCACCAACAGGTCGTTGTTGCCTTTGACATCGCTCGGCCAGTCGGCGAAGCGTTTGCCACGGTAATCCTGCTCTTCGAGCTTATAGCTCTGGATCATCGTGCCCATGCCGCCATCGAGAATCAGGATGCGCTCTTTGAGGGCGTGCTTGAGAGCTTGAAGGCGAACGCTGCGATCGGACATTTGGACTACTCGGTAAGGCCATGACGAAGGGCCGGGATAATAGCAAACCTGTGCGCTTTTAGAGCATGTTCGCCTTTTGCATGAATATCGCTCATGTTGGTGGGGCGTGCGGAACGGTAGAATCGCGGCGTTTTTTCAAGGATCAGGATCAGGGATATGTCGTATCGCGTCGTCATCAGCAGCGTGTTGCTGTTATTAAGCTGGGGCGCGGGTGCGCAAACCCCTGAGATTTCTCCTGCTATTTCCTACACCCGCGACATTCAACCGATCTTCACCGAAAAGTGCGTGGCCTGCCACGCCTGCTATGACTCCGCCTGTCAGCTCAATTTGGGCAGTGGCGAAGGGGCAGCGCGTGGTGCCAGCAAAACCCCGGTCTACGACGGCGATCGACGCAAGGCCGGCGCGCCGACCCGGTTGTTTTATGACGCTTTCGGCAAACGCGCCTGGCAGCAGAAGGGCTTTTACTCAGTGCTCGATGCCCAGGGCAGCCAAGCCGCGTTGATGGCGCGCATGCTGGAACTGGGTCATCAAACTCCGCTGCAACCCAATGCCAAATTGCCCGAAGACATCGTGCTGGGCCTGAACCGCGAAAACATGTGCGCCATGCCGGCGGAGTTCGACGGCTACGCCAGTTCTCACCCGAAACAAGGCATGCCGCTGGCGGTCACCGGCCTGACGGATCAGCAATACCAGACGCTGCAACGCTGGCTGGCTTCCGGTGCGCCGATCGATGAGCAGGGCTTGGTGCCGAGCGCGAAGGAAGCGTTGCAAGTGGTGCAGTGGGAAAACCTGCTCAACGCACCGGGCGCCCGAGAGAGTCTGGTAGGGCGCTGGCTGTTCGAGCACTGGTTTCTCGCGCACGTCTATTTCAAGGACGGTGAGCCGGGGCATTTTTTCCAGTGGGTACGATCGCGAACCCCGACCGGTCAACCCATCGACTTGATCAACACCCGTCGGCCGAATGACGACCCCGGCACTCAGGTGTATTACCGCTTGTGGCCAGTGCAGGGCGTGATCGTGCACAAGACCCACATTACTTACCCGCTGAGCGCGGCGAAGATGGCCCGGGTCAAGAGCCTCTTTTACAGCGGCAACTGGCAGGTCGACGCCTTGCCGGGCTACGGTCCGGAACGCCGGGCCAATCCATTCACCACCTTCGAAGCGATTCCGGCCCAGGCGCGTTACCAGTTCATGCTCGATAATGCCGAATATTTCGTGCGCACCTTTATTCGCGGCCCGGTTTGCCGGGGGCAGATCGCCACCGACGTGATTCGCGATAACTTCTGGGCGCTGTTCCAGGCGCCGGAGCATGACCTTTACATCACCGACCCGAACTATCGCGGCCAGGCCACGCCATTGCTGGCGATGCCGGGGCAGAACGACGACGTTGGCAGTGTCCTGACCCTGTGGCACGACTACCGCGACAAACGTAACGAATACGAAGCCCTGCGTCGGGACAGCTACGCCGATTTGCCGCCACCGAGTTGGTCGAGCCTGTGGGCCGGTAACGACAACGCACTGCTGAGCATCTTCAGGCATTTCGACAGCGCCGTCGTGACCAAGGGTCTGATCGGCGACGTGCCGCAAACGATGTGGCTGTTCGACTTCCCTCTGCTGGAACGTACGTATTACCAATTGGCGGTCAACTTTGATGTGTTCGGCAACGTTTCCCATCAGGCCCAGACGCGCTTGTATTTCGACCTGATCCGCAACGGCGCCGAGCAGAACTTCCTGCGCCTGATGCCGGCGGATTCTCGCGAGGGTTACCTGGATGACTGGTACCAGGACGGCGGAAAATTCAAGATGTGGCTGGACTACGAGTCCATCGACGACGACACGCCGACCGCGCTGAAGCTCAATGAAAAGGACCCCAAGCGCGACTTCGCCCTGCAGCTGCTGGCGCGTTACGGCGACCTGAACGCCAAGCCTGATCCGATCAACCGCTGCGACGGCGCCTATTGCTCGCGTCCGAACATCGACCCGGACTTGCAAGCAGCCGAACAGGCCTTGAGCCGCCTGACGTCGCGTCCGGCGGCTGGACTCAAGGTCATCGATCAATTGCCGGAAGCGACCATGCTGCGCATAGAAACCGCGAGCGGCAAGCGTGTGGTCTACAGCCTGTTGCGCAATCGCGCGCACAGCAATGTGGCGTTCCTGGTCGGCGAGTCGATGCGGTATCAGCCGGGCCTCGATACGGTCACCATTTTCCCTGGGGTTCTCAGCAGTTACCCGAACTTCATGTTCAATATCCCCGCCGATCAAGTGCCTGATTTTGTCGACGCGATGGAAAACGCCAAGGATGCGAACCGTTTCGAGAAAATCGTCGAACGCTGGGGCGTCCGGCGCAGCCATCCGCAGTTCTGGCAGTATTTCCATGACCTGAGCCGCTATATCCACGAAACCGATCCGGTGGAAGAGGGCGTGCTCGACATGAATCGCTACGAGAACCTCTAATCACGCTACCCCTGTAGGAGCTGCCGCAGGCTGCGATCTTTTGATCTTAAAAAACAAGATCAAAAGATCGCAGCCTGCGGCAGCTCCTACAAGGGGATCGTCGGAATCTTTCCCGACAAAAATACTAGGACTTTGTCCGCGGCGATGATTGGCGTAAACTGCGCCCAAGCCTGCGAGGAGTTTCCATGACCGCTATTACCATTACCGACGCCGCCCACGATTACCTGGCTGATCTGCTCTCCAAGCAGAACACCCCGGGCATCGGCATCCGCGTCTTCATCACCCAGCCTGGCACCCAGTACGCCGAAACCTGCATTGCCTATTGCAAGCCGGGCGAAGAGAAACCTGAAGACACCGCGCTGGGGCTTAAAAGCTTCACCGCGTACATCGACCATTTCAGCGAAGCTTTCCTGGATGACGCGGTCGTCGACTACGCCACCGACCGCATGGGCGGCCAGCTGACCATCAAGGCGCCAAACGCAAAAGTGCCGATGGTCAACGCCGACAGCCCGGTCAACGAGCGCATCAACTACTACCTGCAAACCGAGATCAATCCGGGGCTGGCCAGCCACGGCGGTCAGGTCAGCCTGATCGATGTGGTCGAAGACGGCATTGCCGTTCTGCAGTTCGGCGGCGGTTGCCAGGGCTGCGGCCAGGCAGACGTTACCCTGAAGGAAGGCATCGAGCGCACCTTGCTCGAGCGTATTCCCGAATTGAAGGGTGTACGTGACGTGACCGACCACACGCAGAAAGAAAACGCTTACTACTAAGGCGTTCGCTGCGAACATAAAAAAACGGCACCCGTGAGTGCCGTTTTTTTATGGGAGATCGCTTAGCCCTTGTAGGAGCTGCCGAAGGCTGCGATCTTTTGATCTTGATTCTTTAAGATCAAAAGATCGCAGCCTTCGGCAGCTCCTACAGGGCTGACTATGGCCGATAAAGATGCGCATGCCCCGCACGATACAGCGATGACTCACTGAACTGATCACTGCCCAACACCCGACCCACCAGAATCAACGCCGTACGCCGAAACCCCTTGGCTGCAACCTTCTCGGCAATGTCCTCAAGTGTCCCCACCACCCAATCCTGATCCGGCCATGTCGCCCGATGAATCACCGCAATCGGGCAATCCGCGCCGTAATGCGGCCGCAATTCGGCGAGGATTTTCTCCAGATGATTGACCCCCAAATGAATCGCCATGGTCGCCCCGTGCTGCGCCAGGCTGCCTAGCTCTTCGCCTGCCGGCATCGCGGTTTTGTCGGCGTAGCGGGTCAGGATCACGCTCTGCGACACGTCCGGCAACGTCAGCTCCGCGCCCAACAGCGCCGCGCAGGCCGCCGTCGCGGTCACACCGGGAATGATTTCAAACGCAATACCGAGTTCGCGCAGGTAGCGAATCTGCTCGCCGATGGCGCCATACAGGCTCGGATCGCCGGAATGTACTCGCGCCACGTCCTGGCCGTTGCCGTGGGCGGTCTTGATCAGTTCGATGATCTGTTCAAGGTGCAGTTCAGCGCTGTTGATCACCTGTTCGGCGCGATGGCCTTCGAGCACGGCGGCGGGCACCAGCGAGCCGGCATAGATGATCACCGGGCAGCTGCGAATCAGCCGTTGGCCTTTGACGGTGATCAGTTCCGGGTCGCCGGGACCTGCGCCAATGAAGTAGACGGTCATCGTCGGTTCCTGTGGGAAAAAGGGTCTGGGCAAGGCTTCAGATGAAGGTTGCTCATGATCGAGTGCGGGGATTATCGGGGATTTTACGCGGCGCCTGCCAATGCGAGGGTGGCCTGCGCGTATTTTTGTCGCGGGATGAGCAGTTTGGCCGGGGCGTTGGCCAGTTGTTCGGCCAGGGCCAGAGCGGCACTTTCCGCCACGCCGTAGCATCCGGTGCGTTCGAACGCGATGTCCGAATGATGGCTGAGTTGGGTTTGGTAACCGGCCAGTTGCTCACTGCTGAAATACATCACCTGCAATCCAAGCTGCTCGGCCAGTTCGATCAGGGCGGGTTCGTTACGCTTTAAATCGATACTCGCCAGCGCTTTGACCTGGTGAATTTCGATCTGGTGGGCTTGCAGCGCCTGATCGAGCAACGCCCGCAGCGTGCTGACGGGACAGCCCCGTTGGCAACCCAGGCCGAGCACCAGGGTCGGCGCTGTGCTGACAGTTGTCATGCGTGGTATTGACCATCGCTTTTGCGGCGGAACAACCAGGCGCTGACCAGGCCCAGGGCCAGCCAGAACGCCACGTTGGTCAACTGCGAAGCGATTTTGAATTGAGTTTCCAGGGCTTGCGGGGCGAGCATCGAGTGCACTTCCGGTTGCGGTGCGCCAATCACATGGGGAACGGCGAGGATGGCCACGCCGAGGATCTTCATCAGCCAGTGACGGCTGAATACGATCAACGCAATGCCGACCGCCGTGGAGGCCGCCGTGCCGATCCACCAGATTTGCCGCTGTGCCAGATCGGCAGCCGCGGTGCCCGGCAGCTCAGGCGGCAGACCAAGTGTCGGTGCCAACACGAAGGTGGCGTAACCGGCCAGGCCCCAGAGCAGACCCTGAGAGGTTTTGGTCGGAGCGCGCAACGTGTAGAGGCCGGCGAGCATCAGGGCGAAACCGACAGCCACCACCAGGTTGCCGCCGGTGGTCGACAGCACGCGCTGCCAGCCGTCTTCCGGCGCCCAGGCTTCGGCATCGTGGGTGTGGGCAGCGACGCCAGCGGCGTGTTCGTGGACTTCAACGGCGGCGGGTTCGGATTTTTCGTAGGTTTCGGCCTGCGAAATCAGCGGAGACACCCAGAAACTTTGCAGCAGGGTGAGCAGCAGGGCGGCCAGCAAGCCCGAGAAACCTGCGGTTTGCGCAATACGCTTGATCATGTCGGCAGGTCTCAATGGCACGGGAACGCGGCACTGTGGCGCGTATCGTGAGCAGCGTTGTGGACTGCTTCGATGTGCGAGAAACCGGCGAAATACACCAGGCACGCGCCGAGGATCGACGCGCAAACGGCGGCGGTCAGGCGTTGAGTCAGGGTAGTGGTAGTGCTGGCGGTGGTGCTGTGGCCGGTGCTGCTGATGATCGACATGGCGCTTCCCTTTGTGCTGTCAGCGGGGGAACAAGAGCGCAAGCAGAACCCCGCACGACCGCGCGCGCAGAGGTTCGAACAGCGCCCGCCCACCGCGGGTTTGTTGATTCAGAGACCGTGTTGGTCACTTTGTGTTGCGGGCCGGTCTCCGGGCTCACGAGGGGCGCAGGCGTTAGCCTTGACCTGCAAGCATCACCTTCCCATGCAGCAATGGCACAGTGGATCTGACGCTTCGCTCGCTTACCGTTGCGGGGGCAGCACCGGACTGACATGGCTTTGAGTAAAGCACATGATTCACCGGTTTCCCGTTTCACCCTGTGAAGGGCACCCGTAACAAGGTGCGTAGGAGAGCATGGGCGAGGGCCGGGCGTCAATTGGCAAGGGTTCTCGTTTGAGGTACCACACCCCCTGTGGCGAGGGAGCTTGCTCCCGCTGGGTTGCGAAGCGACCCCCGGCATTCTTTCTGGAATACCTCGTCAGCAGGTATTACGACGGCTTCGCCGCCGAGCGGGAGCAAGCTCCCTCGCCACAGGTGATCGCATTCTTCCCATGAACATTGACCCGCCCCAATACGATGCGTAGCCTTGCGCTTTCGAGGTTCTTCGGCGTTTGTCGAAGCTAAGAAGGGAACGCGGTCAATGCCGCGGCTGCCCCCGCAACTGTGAACGGTGATGTTCGCTGCCACGCCACTGCACGCTCAACCCTTGAGCCCGCGGGAAGGCGCAGCAAACGCCAGTCGAGCGACTGGCACACCGTCAGCCAGGAGACCTGCCTCGATACAGATTCTCACTACAACCGGGCGGGGTGATCCGGTGGCGAACGCTCCTGGCGCGCTTGTGCGTGGCCGGTTCTCGTCCCGTATGCCCGCCACCTTGCCAAAGGGCATCCGATGAAAACACTGGCCAAACTCCCCGTCACCATCGTTACCGGCTTCCTCGGCTCGGGCAAAACCACCTTGCTGCGGCACATGCTCGACAACGCCCAGGGCCGTCGCATCGCGGTGATCGTCAACGAGTTCGGCGAGCTGGGCATCGACGGCGAAATCCTCAAGCAGTGCTCGATCGGTTGCACCGAAGAAGAAGCCAACGGCCGTGTGTACGAACTGGCCAACGGCTGCCTGTGCTGCACCGTTCAGGAAGAGTTCTTCCCGGTGATGCGCGAACTGGTGGCCCGTCGCGGCGACCTTGACCACATCCTGATCGAAACGTCCGGTCTGGCCCTGCCAAAACCACTGGTCCAAGCCTTCCAGTGGCCAGAAATCCGCAGCGCCTGCACCGTTGACGCAGTGATCACCGTGGTCGACAGCCCGGCTGTCGCGGCCGGCACCTTCGCCGCATTCCCGGATCAGGTCGACGCCCAGCGCAAACTCGACCCGAACCTGGACCACGAATCGCCACTGCACGAACTGTTCGCCGACCAACTGTCCAGCGCCGACCTGGTGATCCTCAACAAGGCCGACCTGATCAGCCCGGAAGACCTCGCCCGCGTACGTCTGGAAGTCGCCGAAGAACTGCCGCCAGCGGTGAAAGTCATCGAAGCCAGCAGCGGTCGACTGCCACTGGACGTGCTGATCGGTCTCGGTGCCGGCTCCGAAGAACACATCGACAGCCGTCACAGCCACCACGATCACCACCACGACGATGACGATCATGACGACCACGATCACGACGCCTTCGACTCCATCTCCATCGAATTGCCGGCCTGCGACGAAAGCCTGCTGATGGACGCGCTGACCCAACTGGTGGTCCAGCACGGCATCCTGCGCGTCAAAGGCTTCGCCGCCATTCCGAACAAGCCGATGCGCCTGCTGATCCAGGGTGTGGGCACGCGTTTCGACAAACACTTTGATCGTCAATGGGGCGCTGAAGAAGCACGCACCACACGTCTGGTGTTGATCGGCCAGGCACTGGATGCCGCGTTGCTCGAAGCGCAATTGCGCGCCGCGCTCAGCGTGTAAGCCATGCACCTGCTCAGGACCCAGCCCGGCGGTTTCGTGTCGGATGACAACATTGCCGACCTTGGACAAACCCCCGCCGAGCTGGTGATCCTGTGCAGCGGCGACTCCAGCCTGGCGCTGCTCGCCGAAGCGGCGCAGCAGTTGCCCGAGGATTACCCGAGCGTGCGCCTGGCCAACCCGATGCAGGTGCAGAATCATGCGTCGGTCGATTTGTACGTCGACGAAGTGCTGCGCCACGCCAAGGTCATCCTCATTTCGCTGCACGGCGGCATTGCCTATTGGCGTTACGGCGTCGAGCGGCTGGTGGAGTTGTCGCAGCGCGGTGTGCAGCTGATTCTGGTGCCGGGTGATGATCGCCCGGACCCGGAACTCAGCGATCTCAGTACCGTGGTCGCCGAAGATCGCGACCGGCTCTGGCAGTTTCTGCGCCAGGGTGGCATGGGCAATGCCCTCGATTTTTTTCGCTGCCTGGCCAATCGCTGGTTGGCTCGTGACTACGCCTGGTCCGAGCCGCAAACCCTGCCGCGCACGGCGATTTACCACCCGCAAAAAAGCCCCGCACAACTGAGTGATTGGCAAGCCGAATGGCAGGCCGGTCAACCAGTGGCGGCGGTGCTGTTTTACCGTTCGCATTTACAGGCGGCGAACACCGCATTCATCGATGTTTTTTGCCAGCGTCTGCTAGCGGCGGGCCTCAACCCGCTGCCGATAGCCGTGGCCAGTTTGAAAGAGCCGGGCTGCCTTTCGGTGGTCGAGGATTGGCTGGATGAAACATCAGCTTCGGTGATCTTGAACACCACCGGTTTCGCCCAATCCAGCCCCGAGGCGCCGCATCTGCGACCGTTTCGGCGCAATATCCCGGTGATCCAGGCGATTTGCGCCCAGGACAACGAACCCGGTTGGCGTGCCAGCGAACAGGGCCTCGGCCCGCGTGATCTGGCGATGCACATTGCGTTGCCGGAACTGGATGGGCGGATCATCAGCCGCCCGATCAGTTTCAAGGACCTGGCTTGGCGCAGTGAGCGCAGTCAGTCCGACGTGGTGTGCTACCGGCCGCAACCGGAACGCATGGATTTCGTCGCCGAACTGGCGCGGCGCTGGATCGATCTGGCGCGGTTGCCGAATGCGCAAAAGCGCGTCGCGCTGATCCTCGCCAACTACCCGACCCGCGATGGTCGCATTGGCAATGGCGTCGGTCTCGACACCCCGGCCGCCGCGCTGAACATCCTGCGTGCGCTGTACAAAGAAGGCTATCCGCTGCCAGCTGATCTGCCGGAAAGCGGCACCGCGTTGATCCAGCAATTGCTCGGCGGCGTCAGCAACGACCTCGACACCATCGACCAACGTCCGTGCCAGCAAAGCCTGGCGATGGACGACTATCTGCTGATGTTCAACGCGCTACCCGAAGCCAACCGCCAAGCGGTGCTGGAACGCTGGGGTGCGCCCGACAGCGATCCCATGTGCCGAGGCGGGCGGATGATGATTGCCGGCCTGCGTTTCGGCCTGACCTTCGTCGGCATCCAGCCGGCGCGGGGCTATCAGGTGGACCCGAGCGCGGTGTACCACGACCCGGACCTGGTTCCGCCCCACGGCTATCTGGCGTTCTATTTCTGGTTGCGCAACACCTACGGCGCCCACGGCGTGATCCACGTGGGCAAGCATGGCAACCTCGAATGGCTGCCGGGCAAGGGTGTCGGGCTCTCCGAAAATTGCTGGCCGGACGCGCTGCTCGGGCCGCTGCCGAATATCTATCCGTTCATCGTCAACGACCCGGGCGAGGGCGCCCAGGCCAAGCGTCGCACCCAAGCGGTGATCATCGATCACCTGATGCCGCCGCTGACCCGCGCCGAAACTTACGGCCCGCTGCGCAACCTTGAGTTGCTGGCCGACGAATATTACGAAGCGCAATTGCTCGACCCACGACGTGCCCGGGAATTGCAGCGCGACATCCTGCAACTGGTGCGCGACACGCACATCGACCGCGAATTGCAACTGGACGAAAAACTCGACAGCGATGCCGATGCGGCGATCTGGCTGCCGCGCCTGGACACGTACCTGTGTGACTTGAAAGAGTCGCAGATTCGCGATGGCCTGCACGTGTTTGGCGAGTCACCGGTGGGGCGTTTGCGCATCGACACCTTGCTCGCGCTGCTGCGCATTCCCCGGGGCGACGGCCGGGGGGCGCAATCGAGTCTGCTGCGGGCGCTGGCCAAGGCGTTTCAGTTGGCTTTCGATCCGCTGGATTGTGCGCTGGCCGAGCCGTGGAGCGGACCGCGTCCGGATGCCTTGTTGTCGATCAGCGATGACCCTTGGCGCACCACCGGCGATACCCGCGAACGCCTCGAACTGTTCGCCGCACAACTGATCTCCTGTAGGAGCGAGCCTGCTCGCGATGGTGTGTCAGTCGACATCAATGTAGCTGACACACCATCGCGGGCAAGCCCGCTCCCACAGGAGGCGAGTTGGTCTGAAGTGAACGCCATCCTCGACAACTTGCGCGAAGTAGTTGCACCGCGACTGGACGCCTGCGGCCCCGCAGAAATGCGCGGCCTGCTCGACGCCCTCAGCGGCCGTTTCGTCCCGGCCGGCCCCAGTGGTGCACCGAGCCGCGGTCGTCTGGACGTACTGCCCACCGGCCGCAATTTCTATTCGGTGGACGTGCGCAACCTGCCGACCACCACCGCGTGGCGCATCGGTTTTCAGTCGGCCAACCTGATTCTCGAACGTCACCTGCAAGACCATGGCGATCATTTGCGCCAACTCGGCCTGTCAGTCTGGGGCACGGCGACCATGCGCACCGGCGGCGATGACATTGCCCAGGCCATGGCGCTGATGGGCGTGCGACCAGTCTGGGCCACGGGCAGTCAGCGCGTCGATGACTTTGAAATCCTGCCGCTGAGTTTGCTTGATCGTCCGCGAGTAGACGTAACGTTGCGTGTCTCCGGTTTCTTCCGTGACGCCTTTGCCAACCTGATCCGCCTGTTCGACGCCGCCGTGCAAGCGGTCGCCGCGCTGGACGAGCCGGACGATCTGAACCCGCTGGCAGCCAAGGTGCGCGCCGAGCGTGAAGCGCTGCTGCAATCGGGACTGGATGAAGAAGCCGCCCGGCGTCAGGCCGGTTGGCGCATCTTCGGTGCCAAGCCCGGAGCGTATGGCGCGGGCGTGCAGGGCGCTATTGATGGTCGGCTGTGGCAGAGCCGCGAGGATTTGGCCGAGGTGTATCTGAACTGGGGCGGTTACGCCTACGGCGGTGCCGACGAAGGGACTGCGGCCCGAGAGCAATTCGCTAAGCGCCTGAGCCAGGTGCAAGCGGTGCTGCAAAACCAGGACAACCGTGAGCACGACCTGCTCGATTCCAACGACTATTACCAGTTCCAGGGCGGCATGCTCGCGGCGGTGGAAAGCCTCAGCGGAGACGCAGCGGCCAGTTACCATGGCGATCACAGCCAACCGGATTTACCGAAAATACGTACGCTGAAAGAAGAACTGAACCGGGTCATTCGCTCGCGGGCAGCCAATCCAAAGTGGATCGACGGGGTCAAGCGTCACGGCTACAAAGGTGCGTTCGAAATGGCGGCGACGGTCGACAACCTGTTCGCCTTCGACGCCACCACGCAGTTGATCGACGATCATCAGTACGCGTTGCTGGCGGATGCGTATTTGCTTGATCCGAACACCCGGGATTTCGTGCGCGAGCACAATCCGCACGCCCTGCGCGACATGACCGAACGCATGCTCGAAGCGCAGCAGCGGGGCATGTGGAAGGAGCCGGGCGAATATCGCGAAGCGCTGGAAAATCTGTTGCTGGATATAGAAGAAGACAGCTGACACACACACAACCTGTGGCGATGGAGCTTGCTCCCGCTCGGCTGCGAAGCAGTCGAAAACCAGACAATGTAGTGTGTCTGAAAAAATGTGCATTTTGAGTTGGGGGCTGCTGCGCAGCCCAGCGGGAGCAAGCTCCCTCGCCACAAAGTAAATACCGACCATGATGAGAACCCTGACATGACCGATACCCCGCATTTCCCCCTCTCCGCCGTGGTCGGCGCCGACGATTTGAAGCTGGCGTTGTACCTCACCGCCATTGACCCGAAGATCGGCGGCGTACTGATCGAAGGTCCGCGCGGCATGGCCAAGTCGACCCTGGCCCGTGGTTTGGCTGACCTGCTCGCCAGTGGTCAATTCGTCACTTTGCCCTTGGGTGCCACCGAAGAACGCCTGGTCGGCACACTCGATCTCGACGCGGCCCTGAGCGAGGGTCGCGCACAATTTTCCCCCGGTGTCCTGGCCAAGGCTGACGGCGGTGTGCTCTACGTCGACGAAGTCAATCTGCTGCCGGATCACCTCGTCGATCTGCTCCTCGATGTGGCCGCCAGCGGCACCAATCTGGTTGAGCGCGACGGCATTTCCCATCGGCATTCGGCGAAGTTCGTATTGATCGGCACCATGAACCCGGAAGAGGGCGAGTTGCGTCCGCAGTTGCTCGATCGTTTTGGCCTGAACGTCGCCCTCGGTGGCCATACCGCGCCGGCCGAACGCGGGCAAATCATCCGTCGGCGTCTGGATTTCGACAGTGACCCGCAACGTTTCTGCACCGAGTGGGAGAGCCAGCAGCAGTCGTTGCGTGAGCGCTGCCAGAATGCGCGCAGCCTTTTGGCGAGTATTCCCCTCGACGATGAAGCGCTGGCGCAGATTACCGAGCGTTGCTTTGCCGCCGGCGTCGATGGTTTGCGCGCCGACCTGGTCTGGTTGCGCGCGGCGCGTGCCCATGCCGCCTGGCGCGGCGGGCCATCCATCAGCGAAGAAGATATCGACGCGGTCGCCGAGTTCGCCTTGCGCCATCGTCGTCGCGAGCACACGCCACCTGGCCCCCAGCAGAATCAATCGCAATCCAGTCAACAGCCAAACCCGAGCGAGGGCCAGGGCCAGGGCCAGTGGGGCGAAATGCCCGCTCAAGCGCTGCCGGTCGGTGCACGACGTGAAGTGCCGAGCTGGCCAAAAAAGCCCTAGGCATTCGCCCTCGATCTGACGCGGGGGCGAATGCCAGACCCCGCGCCGGACGGCTGGACCACGGCAAACAGGGCAAACGTCACGCCGCCCGCAGCGGCTCGGTGAATTGGCCGGGTACGTTACTCAATGGCCGGCCACGTCAACACGACGACCTGTTGTTCCACCAGCGTACGCGCTCGGCCCATGAACTGTGGCTGGTGATCGTCGACGCCTCGGCCTCAACCCGTCGCCATCAGGCTTTGAGCGATGCCAAAGGCTTGCTGGCGCAGTTGTTCGATGACGCCTATCGACAGCGTGCGCGTCTGGCATTGCTGACCGCCAGCGGTTCGCTGCCGAAGTGGCAGGTGCAGGGATTGAAGGCGTCCAGCGGTTTGCGCCATTGGCTCGACGGGCTCGGCGCGGGTGGTGGCACACCGTTGCTGGCGGCGTTGAGTGAAGCGGGGCGCTGGCTTGCCGTGCGGCAAAAGCGTTTTCCGGCGGAGCAGCAACGGTTGTTGGTGGTGACCGATGGCCGCTTGAAAGACTGGCCGACGTTGCCCGCGCTCGATTGTCCGGGACTGGTGATCGACATCGAACGCGGGCCGATTCGCCTTGGGCGCAGCAAGTCTTTGGCGGCGCAGTTGCGGTCCGAGTATCGGCATATCGATGAGCTGCTTCCGGGGTGAGTTCTTTGTTGCGCTTGCTGGCCTCATCGCGGGCAAGCCCGCTCCCACAGGGTTTTGGGTTGTTGCATGGATTTCGTGAGCGCCATGGATTCCTGTGGGAGCGGGCTTGCCCGCGAAAGCGGTGTACCAGTCACTTACAACTCTGAATCACTTCGCCATCGCCGCCCGCTCCCACAGGGTTTTGGGTTGTTGCATGGATTTCGTGAGCGCCATGGATTCCTGTGGGAGCGGGCTTGCCCGCGAAAGCGGTGGACCAGTCACTAACAACTTTGAATCACTTCGCCATCGCCGCCCGATACTGCCGGGTGCGCTTGGCGACGTACACCCGATCCACAATCAACGCCCAAATCGCCGAGACTTGCGGCCATGTCTTGCGTCCACGACTCAAACGATGCATCTGGAACCGTACCACCGCCATGCTCGCCAGTGACGCCAGGGTTTTACGCTTCCAGCGAATCGGCGGTAGCTGCGGATGGCTGTTCTGGCCTTCGCGCCAGCGATTGACCAACTGCGGCTCAATGGCCAGCGCCGTGCCGATGCCGGCCATGGCGATGCCGCTGTCGAGCACCTGCTCGACCACTGCCAGGCGCCGAATCCCGCCCGTCACCATCACCGGCATACGTGCCACGCCGGCCAGTTCACCGGCCATTTCCAGAAAATACGCCTCGCGCGCCAGGGTCCGGCCGTCGCGCGCTTCACCTTGCATGGCCGGCGCTTCGTAGCTGCCGCCGGAGAGCTCCAGCAGGTCGATGGGGTGATCGTTAAGCCACTCGATCACTTGGCGGGCATCATCGGCATCAAAACCACCGCGCTGGAAATCCGCCGAGTTGAGCTTCACTGACACGCAAAACTTTGGCGAAACGGCGTTGCGCACGGCGCTGACCACCGTCAGCAGCAAACGGGCGCGATTTTCCAGCGAGCCGCCCCAGCGGTCGGTCCGGCGATTGGTCAGCGGCGAGAGGAATTGGCTGATCAGGTAACCGTGCGCAGCATGGATTTGCACGCCGGTAAATCCGGCTTTCTCTGCCAGCGTAGCAGTGGTAGCGAAGCGTTGGATCACTTCTTCGATATTGGCCTCAGTCATGGGTTTGGGTTCGGCGAACATTTTTGAAAACGACCCCAGGTCTATCGCCACGGCAGAGGGCGCCAAGGCTTGCTGGCCGAGATTGGCCATGGTCTGCCGGCCGGGATGATTGATCTGCATCCAGAACTGCGCGCCACCGGCGCGGCCAATGTCGGCCCATTGGCGAAAGCGCTGCAGATCCCGCTCATCCTCCAGCGCGACGCCACCGGGACCGGTCATGGCCCGGCGGTCGATCATCACGTTGCCGGTCAACAGCAGACCGGTCTCGCCTTCGGCCCAGGCCTGATACAGGCGAAACAATGCTTGGCCCGGCGCCTGGTTACCGTCGGCGAGGTTCTCTTCCAGCGCGGCTTTGGCAATACGATTACCGATGGTCTGACCGTTGGGTAAATACAAGGCTTGGAAGGGTGACATGCTTGACTCCTCATCAGTGATGAGTGGAGGCTAAGCTTAAAGTTAACTTTAATGTCAAGCAGGCAAACGAGGACGCGATGCAGATAGGTAAATTGGTGCAAATGAGCGGGTTGTCGGCGTCGCGAATCCGCTTCTACGAGGCTCAAGGCCTGCTGCCGCAGGTCGAGCGCTTGCCCAACGGTTATCGGCGTTATCCGCCGCAGGTGCTGCAAACCCTGCAAATCATCCAGTGCGCCCAGCAGGCCGGTTTCAGCCTTGAGGAGTTGAAGCGCTTGTTGCCGGACACGGTGACGGGCGCGTTCAAGCACGACGAATTGATCGTCAGTCTGGAGCGCAAGGTTGATCAGATCGAAGCCATGCAACAGCACTTGGCGCAAAGCAAGGCGCAGTTGCTGGGCTTGATCGAGAACATCGCGGCGAAGCCTGAAGGCATGGCCTGCGATGCGAACGCCGAACGAGTGTTGGCGTCATTCAAACACTAAGGTTGGCGGCGGAGCGGGAAGCGGATTGCGCATCAGCGTGCCCACCACCAGCGCCGCGAGCAACCCGGCCAGTCCTGCGACCCACAGCAACAGGCTGAAGCCGGCGACGAACGCCTGTCGGGCCAACGGTTCGACCGTCGCGCGAGCCGCCTCGGGCACCAGGTTCAGCGCCGCACTCATGTCACCGGCCACCACCCGCGAGGCGATGCCTTGTGTTTGCTCGAGCAACGCAACGCCGTGGCTCGACAGACCACCATGCAACTGTTGTTCGGTGTGGCTGGCGAGCAAGGCACCGTACACGCCGATGGCCAGCATCACCGCACTGAAGCGCATGGTCGTACTCATGCCCGACGCCATGCCGGTACGTTCACGAGGCACGCAAGCCATGATGTTCTTTTGCGTATCGCCATTGAGCAACCCCGCGCCGGCACCAGTGACTGCAATTGCCACGGCGAAGGACAGGTAACCGCCGCTGTTGACCGCCCAGGCGCTGAGCAGATTACCGCTGCCAACCAGTGTCAGCCCGAGAGCCATCATGTTCGCCGGCGTCACGCGTCCTGTCAGGCGTGCGCCGATGCGCGGGAAGATCAGCATGGTCACGGCAAACGGCAGCATGCCCAGTCCCGCAGAAATGGCGGTGAAGCCCAAGCCGTTCTGCAAGTAGAACGGCAGCATGGTCATCATCACTTGGGCGCACGCGGCGTAAGAAAACATACCGAGCAGGGCGCCGATGAAGCGCGGGTGTTTGAACAGTTGCAGGTCGATCATCGGCCGCTGTTGCAAGCGTTCGATCAGCACGAACAACCCCAGCAGCACGGCGCCGCCGATCAGGCGGGCGTAGGTCACGGGGTTGTTCCAGCCGATGCGGTTGGCTTCGATCAAACCCCAGATCAGGCACAACAGGCTGGCGCTGAAGGCGAGGCTGCCCCACGGATCGAGGCGCGCGGCCTGGGCATCGCGGGATTCCGGCACCGCGCGCCAGACCATGTACATCAGGAACAGGCCCACGGGCAGGTTGAGATAGAAAATCCAGCGCCAGCCGATGTACTCGGTAATCAACCCGCCCAGGGTCGGCGCAGCGGTCATCGCCACGCCCATGCAACCGCCCCAGAACGCCCAGGCTTTGGCGCGCTCTACTTCATCGTGAAAGGTGTGGCCGATGGAGGCCAGCGCCGAGGTCAACAACAGCGCGGCGCCGACGCCCTTGATGGCCCGGGCGATGTCGAGGAACAAGGCGCTCGGCGCCGCCCCGCAACCCATGGAGGCGAGGATGAAAATGCCCAGTCCCCAGATCAGGGTTTTCTGCCGGCCAAAGCGGTCGGCCAGGCTGCCTGCGGGCAGCAGCAGCGCGGCGAAGGCCAGCATGTAGGCGCTGACCACCCATTCGATGTCAGCGAAATTCGCCCCGAGGTCACGGGCAATGCTGGGCAAGGTAACGGCGACGATGTTGGTATCGAGCACGATCAGCGAGCACACGGCCGAGGCGGTGAGCAAGGTCAGGCGCGGACTCACCTTGGGTTTGACGGACATGGCCAGGGTTCTCTACTGTGAGGTTTCGTGCAGCTTATCGCTGGCAGGCTGTCCCTTTGTTAGGCGCACATCGTCACTTCATTACCTTTGAGCTAATGCACCGATGGACATCCGTCATTTTCGTTATTTCCTGGCAGTCGCTCGCCACCGCAACTTCACACGCGCGGCCGAGCAATTGGGCATCGCGCCGCCGACGCTGACCCGGCAGATCCAGGACATGGAGGCGGAACTCGGTGCACGCCTGTTTCTGCGCCAGGCGCGGGACGTCAGCCTGACCGAGGCCGGCGCGGCGCTGCTGATCGAAGCCGAGGCCACGGTGCGGCAATTCGAGTCGGCGCAGCGCAATGCGCAGCGCGCCGGTCGTGGTGACATCGGCCATATCGAACTGGGTTACGTCGCCTCGGCGGTGTATTCGGGGCTCCTGCAAAAACAGGTGCAGGGTTTTGCCGCGCAATACCCGGATGTCAGCCTCAATGTGCGGGAAAGCCCCATGGCCAGCCTGCCAAACATGATCCTCGAGGGGCGCTTCGATTTGGGGTACATCCGCTGCCCGCTGGCGTTGCCCGAGGGCGTCGAGGGTGTGCACCTGAGCGACGAGGGCTTTGTCCTGGCGCTGCCGGTGGATTCGTGGCTGAACCGTTTGCCAGTGATCAATTCGGCGCATTTGCAGAACGAAAACTTCATTCTTCCTGAGCAAGTCGTGGGCACTTTGCAAGTCGCCGCCCAAGGCGGTTTCGTGCCAAAACTCGGGGCGCAACCGGGTGGGTTGGTGGCGGTGATCGCTTTGGTTTCCCTGGGGCAAGGGGTGGCGGTGGTGCCGGAATCGGTGGTCGGTCATGTCAGTTTGCCGAATGTGATTTATCGCCAGATCAATGATTGCGATGCGTCGTCGTGGCTGGCGTTGATTCATCGGCGCTTTGAGAAATCCCCGGCTGTGTTGCGGTATGTTGAATGGATCAAAAGATCGCAGCCTGCGGCAGCTCCTGCAGGGGATCGCGTAGACCTGTAGGAGCTGGTGCGGGGTGCGATCTTTTGATCTTCTACAGATCTTGAAATGATTTCCGACTGTAGGAATTGTCGCGATCGCCTGTACGATCCAAGTCCTTTTTTCCTTTCAGGACTTGCATGAACACCCTCACGGAGCCTCCCAGTTATCCTTCCTCCACGCGCCTGCGCGTAGCTTTGACGCACGCGAAACACCCGGTCTTCCGACGTCCGAACGCCAAATTCCTAGCACATCTACGGCCTCTGCGCCGCGCCTTGCCGTGCCCGGCATTCTGAATTCACTGAAGAGATCGAGACGTTTTTATGGAATGGTTAGCTGACCCCACCGCCTGGCTTGGCTTGTTGACGCTGATTGTGCTGGAGCTGGTGCTGGGCATCGACAACCTGGTGTTTATCGCGATCCTTGCGGACAAGTTGCCGCCGCATCAGCGCGATCGGGCGCGAATCATTGGTTTGTCCCTGGCGTTGCTGATGCGCCTGGGCTTGCTGGCGAGTATTTCCTGGCTGGTGACCCTGACTCAGCCGCTGTTCGAGGTGTTCGACAAGAGCTTCTCCGGACGAGACCTGATCATGCTCTTCGGTGGTGTGTTCCTGTTGTTCAAGGCGACCATGGAGTTGCACGAACGGCTCGAAGGCCATGTCGGCCAGCGCTCATCTAACACCACGTATGCGATGTTCTGGCCAATCGTGGCGCAGATCGTGGTGCTGGACGCGGTGTTCTCCCTCGATGCGGTAATTACCGCTGTGGGCATGGTCGATGAACTGGCGGTGATGATGATCGCGGTGATCATTTCCATCGGCCTGATGATCGTGGCCAGCAAACCGCTGACCCGCTTCGTCAATGCACACCCGACGGTGATCATGCTGTGTCTGGGCTTCTTGATGATGATCGGCTTTGCGCTGACCGCCGAAGGCCTGGGTTTCCATATTCCCAAGGGCTACCTGTATGCGGCCATCGGCTTTTCGATCCTGATCGAGGTCTTCAACCAGATCGCCCGGGCCCGGCGCAAGCGCTCGATGCAGGGTCTGCGGCCGATGCGTGAGCGTACTGCGCACGCGGTGATGCGTCTTTTGGGCGGGCGCAAGTTGGCAGTGGAAGAAGTCGGCGAAGAGATTGCCGACATGCTGGATGACGGCGAGGCGCCGAGCGAAGAACTGTTCGACCGCCGTGAACGGGTGATGATCAGCGGCGTATTGCAACTGGCCGAGCGACCGATTCGCACGTTGATGACCGTGCGAGCGGACGTCGATCACATCGACCTGGCGGATGATGCCGAGACCATTCGTACGCGACTGATGCACTCGTCCTACTCGCGTCTGCCGCTGATTCGCGACGGCGCGGTGGATGAACCGCTGGGGTTCGTGCACAAGAAGGAATTGTTGAAGGAGTACCTGGCCGGCAACGACGTTGATCTGGCGCACCTGGCACGGCAGACCATCAACCTGCTGGACAGTTATTCGATCCTCAATGCCTTGGAGCAGATGCGCAAGGCGTCGACGCACATCGCGTTTGTGGTCAATGAATTCGGTGATTTCGTCGGCGTGCTGACCATGACCGACATCCTCGAATCGATTGCCGGCGAGTTGCCAGATGCCAGCGAAATCGAAGGCCCGGATGTGCTCGAGGAAAAAGGCGGGTTTGTGGTCAGCGGTGCCTTGAACCTGGCTCGGGTACGCCAGCGCACCGGGTTTGCGGCGGAACCTACCGGCGACTATCAGACCCTGGCCGGATTGGTGGTGAGTTTGCTGGATCGGCTGCCGATGATCGGCGACAGTCATGAGTGGGAAGGCTGGCGGATGACCGTCTTGAAAGTTGAGGAGCGGCGGGTGACGCGGGTGTTTCTGGCGCGCGTGGGCGGGTGATTTTGCGCTGGGTTCGAGGGCCCCATCGCTGGCTTGCCAGCGATGGCGATCTCAACCATGAAAGGTATACCGATCCTTCCCCGTATGTTTTGACTCATACAGTGCCTTGTCAGCCTTGATCAACGCTTGGTTCAGCGTATCGCCATCGAGCACCCGGGTCAGGCCGATGCTGATGGTCACCGGGTGCCGGGTCGGTTGTTCGCGCACCACTCGACACAACTCACCCGCCAGCGACTCGACATCTTCGCGGCGCACACCCGCGAGATAGATCGCAAACTCCTCGCCACCCAAGCGTGCGAACTCAAAGTCGCTCATCACCGTTTTAATGTCCGCCGCGATGCGTTTGAGTACTTCATCGCCGATGTCGTGCCCGTACAGGTCGTTGACCTTCTTGAAGTTGTCGATATCGATCATCGCCAGGTAGTGATCGTGCTCACGCGGTGTGGCGTCCAGCTGTTGGTTGGCGTGAGCCATGAACGAGCGGCGATTGGGAATCTCGGTCAGCGTGTCGACGTAGGCTTGATCGAGCAGCAATTTGGACATGATGAAGTTGTAGAGCTTGGCCTTGCGCAAAGTGAGGAAGCTGTAAATGGTCAGCGCGCAGAAGAATCCCGTGTAACAAAAGGTCATCACACCCTGCAAATCAAACAACCCCACGTTGGTATGGAAGAACGGGTTGAGCATCAGCCAGGTAACGATCTGCGCACCATAGAACGACCAGCGACTGAGTGGCAGCACAGAGGCGCCATACAACATGCTCGATGCCGCCAGCACCTGCCAGGCGGGCCGGAAATCGGCGGGCAAGCCATCGATCAGCAGGCGCACGCCGAGGGCGATAAAGAAGACGAACAGCAGATTGAAGACATGGAAATGCCGGGCATCGCGGATGAACGTCAAGATGATCGCGAAGATCGCAAAAATCCCCATGAACATCAGTGAGACCCAAGTGAAACGTTGGCCGCCGACGAAACTGATGATCAGGTCGAATACCACCCACACCGCGATACTGGCGGCATAGATGAATTGGCAAAAGGTGCGCAGGCGTTCGAAATCATGTTGGATAAATTCAGCCTTCAGTTCGGCTGGCGCGGCTTTTTTCAACACTTCATCTTCAATGGTTTTGTACATCGTCACCCTTGATCGCGCGTTGGTTGTCGAAAATCAACTGACCCACGGTCTGAAGCGTAGTGAAAAAACAGCGGTTGGAGGGCAACCCTTCGGCGTTGCTTCCTCGTTGCCAACTGTAGCTTCTACCCGACACAGACTTCGCAGCGCCTCTCTCTGGCTTTTTGTAGACCCTCCCGATTCAAAACAAATTTCAATATCCCCCACATTCCCTTCGCAACCTGTGGCAGACTTTGCGTCATTCATTCCGCTATTACATACCTGATTCCGGTATAGCGGAATCTGCATCATCCATTTTCCACGGATGGCAGAGATTTCCAGAAGCACCCATTCTTGATCCTTCCATTTTCAATCAGGAGAAAACACTCATGAGCATTACTCGTTACGGCACCGGTAGCGCTGCTGCAGGCGGCACGCCTCGCCCGTTCGCCCGTGCCGTTGAAGCCGATGGCTGGTTGCACGTTTCCGGGCAGGTGCCGGCGGTGGACGGCGAGATCATTACGGGCGGCATTGTCGAGCAGACCCACCAGACCATGAAGAACCTGATCGCGATTCTCCAAGAGGCCGGTTATGGCCTGGAAGATGTGGTGCGTGCTGGCGTGTGGCTGGAGGATCCGCGGGATTTCACCAGTTTCAACAAGGTCTTCTCCGAGTACTTCAAACCCGAACACGCCCCGGCTCGCGCCTGCGTGCAGGCGAACATGATGGTCGACTGCAAGGTCGAGATCGACTGCATCGCGTACAAGAAAAAGGCCTGAACCGAGGTGCGCCCATCGCTGGCAAGCCAGCTCCCACAGGGATTGATAGTCTGCCTGCAATTTGTTGCAGCACACGGAACCTGTGGGAGCAGGCTTGCCAGCGATGGCGTCCTGACGGTCGCCACAGCACTCTGGTTAAATTCCCCGGTGAATTTGTATGGAAATCACTGACATGACCGAAGACACCATCAAGCGCCGGGCACGCGGTCTGGACCGGGCGTTCGATATCCTCGATTTCCTCAAGGAGATCGGTCAGCCCCTGCGCCCGAACGACATCGCCAGCGGTATCGGCAGCCCGAAGTCCACGGTCTACGAGCTGGTGGCCTCGTTGCTGGAGCGGCGGATTCTGGAGCCGGTTGGCAAGGACGGTCACGTTTACCTCGGCCGTCAGCTGTACTTCCTCGGGCAGGCGCACTTGCGTCATTTCGACCTGACCCGCGAGGCCGATCACGCCTTGCAGGAAATCGTCAGCCAAACCCGTGAAACCGCGCAGATGTGCCTGCTCAACGGGCGCAAATACACCGTGGCGTTGATGAAGGAGGGCGAGCGGCATTTCCGCATTTCCTCGGACATCGGCGAGAACGCGCCGATTCCCTGGACCGCCTCCGGGCGCCTGCTGCTGGCGCACTTGAGTGACCAGGCGATCATCGACCTGATCGACCACGACGACTTCATCCTGCCCAACGGTGAACGCCTGCCGCTGGAACAGTTTCTCGAGGAAATCCGTCAGGCCGGTATCGATGGCTTCTTCTCTTTCGATAGCGTCGCCGACACCTTTACCCATTGCTTCGCCGCCCCGGTCAAAGATCCGAACGGCGTGGCCATCGCGACCCTGTGCATCGTCGCCCCCCGGGCCGATGCCAAAAACAATTACAACGACTACCGCCGGGTGCTGATCGAAAGCGCAAACAGCCTGGCCCGTCGCATCAACGAATAACAGCGGCTGCTTGCGGCCGCGAACGTGAGGAGTTCGACCATGACTACTGCCGAAAACACGGCTGCCGTGGACAAGGGTTTTGCCCAGACTGGCGCCAGCCTTGTCCGGGACGTCAGCTTGCCCGCGCTGGTGCTGCATCGCGAAGCGCTGGAGCACAACATTCGCTGGATGCAGGCATTCGTCAGCAACAGCGGCGCCGAACTCGCGCCGCACGGCAAGACCAGCATGACTCCGGCGCTGTTTCGTCGGCAACTGGACGCCGGCGCCTGGGGCATTACCCTGGCCAGCGCCACGCAAACCCGTGCTGCGTATGCCCATGGCGTGCGCCGGGTGTTGATGGCCAACCAACTGGTCGGTACACCGAACATGGCGCTGATCGCCGACCTGCTGGCCGACCCGACGTTCGATTTCCATTGCATGGTCGATCATCCGGACAACGTGGCCGACCTCGGCGCTTATTTTGCGTCCCGTGGCGTGCGCTTGAACGTGATGATCGAGTACGGCGTGGTCGGCGGTCGTTGCGGTTGCCGCAGCGAGCAGGAAGTGCTCGACCTGGCCAAGGCCATCGCCGCGCAACCGGCGCTGGCCCTGACCGGCATCGAAGGCTATGAAGGCGTGATCCACGGCGATCACGCGGTGAGCGGTATCCGCGCGTTCGCCGGTTCTTTGGTTCGCCTGGCGGTGCAGTTGCAGGACAGCGGCGCGTTCGCGATTCCCAAGCCGATCATCACGGCCTCGGGTTCGGCCTGGTACGACTTGATTGCCGAAGAGTTTGAAGCGCAGAACGCCGCCGGTCGTTTCCTCAGTGTGCTGCGTCCCGGCAGTTATGTGGCCCACGACCATGGCATCTACAAGGAAGCGCAGTGTTGCGTGCTCGACCGTCGCAGCGATTTGCACGAAGGATTGCGTCCGGCGCTGGAAGTCTGGGCGCACGTGCAGTCGATGCCGGAACCGGGTTTCGCGGTGATTGCCCTGGGTAAACGCGATGTGGCCTACGACGCCGGTCTGCCGGTGCCGCTGCTGCGTTACAAGGCAGGTTTTGTGCCGGCCAAGGGCGACGACGTGAGCGCCTGCAAGGTGACGGCGGTGATGGACCAGCATGCGTTCATGACCGTGGCGCCGGGGGTTGAATTGCGCGTGGGCGATATCATTTCGTTCGGTACTTCGCACCCGTGCCTGACGTTCGACAAGTGGCGCACGGGGTGTCTGGTGGATGAGCAGTTGAACGTCATCGAAACCATGGAAACCTGTTTCTAAGGTTGAGACCGCGTTGAGCCCATCGCTGGCAAGCCAGCTCCCACAAGGATTCCAGTGTTCAAAAATCCCTGTGGGAGCTGGCTTGCCAGCGATGAGGCCCGAGAAGACGACAGCGAAATGCCAGAGACCCACAACATGAACACCATCAGCACCCTGGGCCCCAACACCCCGCGCATCGCCCTGATCGGCGAGTGCATGATCGAGCTGCAACACCGCGCCGACGGCAGCCTGCAACAGAGTTTCGGCGGCGACACCCTGAACACCGCGGTCTACCTGTCCCGCGAACTCGGCGCCGCCGGCATCGTGGATTACGTCACCGCTCTGGGCGACGACAGTTTCAGCGATGCCATGTGCCAGAGCTGGGCCGCGGAAAACATCGGCCTGGGCATGGTCCAGCGTTTACCCGGTCGTTTGCCGGGTTTGTATTGCATCCAGACCGACGCCGCCGGCGAACGCCGCTTCCTCTACTGGCGCAATGAAGCGGCGGTCCGCGATTGCTTCACCACTGCGTCCGCCGCGCCGATCCTGGCCGCATTGCCGGATTACGACGTGTTGTATTTCAGCGGCATCACCCTGGCGGTACTGGGCGTGCACGGCCGGGAAAAATTGCTGGAAACCTTGATCGAAGCCCGACAACGCGATGCGCGGATCGTCTTCGACAACAACTACCGGCCTCGGCTGTGGGCTTCGGTGGAGGAGGCGCGGGCGGCCTATCGCAGCGTACTGCCTTATGTTGACTTGGCACTGCTGACCGTCGATGACGAACAGGCGCTGTTTCATTTCTCGGATGGCGCGGCGGTATTTGCTGCCTACGAGCAAATCGGCACGCCTGAAGTGGTGCTCAAGCGTGGCGCCGAGGCGTGTCTGATCCGTTGTGCGGGCGAGTCGTTTGAAGTGCCGGCGCAGAAGGTTGAGCGAGTAATAGACACCACGGCGGCGGGGGATTCGTTCAGTGCGGCGTATCTGGCTTCACGACTCCAGGGCGGCAGCCCGATCGAGGCGGCGCAGGCGGGGCATCAGTTGGCGAGTCGGGTGATTCAGGTGCCTGGGGCGTTGATTCCCAAGTAAAAGGGGTATGGCCGCTGGCTGCGCCATCGGATCGCCGGCAAGCCAGCTCCCACAGGTTTTTGGGTGTGGCTGAAATATGTGGCCGTTCACAAATCTTTGTGGGAGCTGGCTTGCCAGCGATGGTGACCGAAAGCCAACCCATCAGTCCCGGTAAAACACCTGCACCAGGTGATACCCGAACTTGCTCTTGATCGGCCCATGCACCACCCGCAGCGGTTTCTTGAAAATCACCGCATCGATTGCGCCGACCATCTGCCCCGGCCGCACTTCACCCAAGTCGCCGCCACGCTTGCCGGACGGGCAGGTGGAATACTTCTTGGCCAGCACATCAAACGCTTCACCCTTGGCGATGCGTTGTTTGAGCTGCTCGGCTTCTTCCGAGGTTTTCACCAGGATATGGCGGGCTTGAGCTTTCATGGAGTAATTACCTTGCAACGGTGGTGACAGCGGGGCGCGCGATTATGCCTTAACTCACTCGGGTTGGCCGATCATCGTGCGAATCTTGTTGGCCAACAGATCAATGGAAAACGGTTTGGCCACCATGTCCATGCCATCTTCGAGAAAGCCCTGACGTTCGGCAGCTTTTTCCGCATAACCGGTCATGAACAGCACTTTCAGTTCAGGGCGATGCTGCCGGGCAATCTCTGCCAGTTGCCGACCATTCATGCCCGGCAGCCCGACATCGGTGACCAGCAGGTCAACGCGCAAATCGGATTCGAGCAACGGCAGGGCGGCCTTCGCATCTTCGGCTTCATAGGCGTGATAACCCAGCTCCTTGAGCAGATCGAACACCAGCATGCGCACCGCTGGATCGTCTTCCACCAGCACGACGGTTTCGCCGGCAATCGCCGACGGTGCCTCACTGATCACGGGCGACAGCACATCTTCCAATTCCAATCCGTACAGCCGCGGCAGGTACAAACGCACGCTGGTGCCCTGGCCGGGCATGCTGAACAGGGTCACGTGGCCGCCGGATTGCTGGGCAAAGCCGTAGATCATCGACAACCCGAGCCCGGTACCCTGGCCGATGGGTTTGGTGGTGAAGAACGGATCAAACGCTTTGGCCAATACCTTGGGCGTCATGCCGGTGCCGTTGTCGCTGACGGCGATCATCAGGTAATCGCCAGCCTTGACCGGTTCCAGGGTGGTGATATCACTGCCGTCCAGGTACACGTTCGCGGTCTCGATGCACAACTGGCCGCCATCGGGCATAGCGTCCCGGGCGTTGATCACCAGGTTGAGCAGGGCGTTTTCCAACTGACTGACGTCGGTACTGACCAGCCAGATGTCTTCGGTCAGTTGCAGCTTGAGTTCGATGTGGTCGCCCTTGGTGCGGCTGAGCAAGTCTTCCAGGGAGTGGATCAAGTCGTTGGCGTTCAGCGGTTTGCGATCCAGCGATTGACGCCTGGAGAACGCCAACAGGCGATGGGTGAGGGCGGCAGCCCGGTTGGCCGAGGACACTGCCGCTTCGGTGAACCGGGCGATTTCGGCGGCGCGGCCGTCGGCAATATAGCGCTGCATCAGGTCCAGACTGCCGATGATCCCGGTGAGCATATTGTTGAAGTCATGGGCGATGCCGCCGGTGAGCTGGCCGACCGCTTCCATCTTCTGCGCATGCCGCAAGGCCTCTTCGGCGCGTTCACGCTCGAACATCTCGCTGAGCAACTTTTCGTTGGCCTCGGCCAGCTGTCGGGTGCGGGCGCTCACGCGTTCTTCAAGGGTTTCGTTGAGGTTGCGCAGGGCTTCTTCGGTCTGTTTGCGCTCGGTTTCATCGATCACGAAAATGTAGAAACCGTTTACTGCACCGTCTGCACCGTGGCGTGGCAGGTAGTTCATCAATGCCTGACGGAGGCTGCCATCACGGTGCGGGGTGCTGATGCTGAAGCAGCAGGTTTTGCCGGACAGCGCTTCGGCGATGTACTCGGCGCGCAGGGCGTAGGCCTCGTCGCCCAGCACCTCGCGAATTGTCCGGCCAAACAGTTCCTGGGGCGTCAGGCCGTACCAGTCCAGATACGCGGCGTTGTTCAGGCGAAAGCGTTCCTCGCGGTCGACGTAGCTGATCAGGATCGGCATGGCGTTGATGATCAGTTGCAGCTCGGTCTGGCTCTGGCGCAGGGCCTGTTCGGTGTTTTTGCGATCGGTCAGGTCGAGGGCGGCGCCGAGGAAGCGGATCGGCCGGCCATGGTGATCCTTGTAGCAACGGCCTCGGGCAAACACCCAGCGCAATTGGCCATCGGGTTGCAGCAGGCGATATTCCTCGGCGTATTCGGTGCCGTGAGTGATGCAGTGCTTGATGCTGCGGGCGATCAGGGTGCGGTCTTCGGGGTGGACGCCGTGCAGGTATTCGCTGATCGGCAACTGGCCGGAGAGGGTTGGTTCGACGCCGTGCAATTGGGCGAAATGAGCGTCGGCGATGAAGCGGTCTTCACTGATGTCCCAGTCCCAGGTGCCGACCGCGTCGGTGGCCGCGAGCGCCAGTTGCAGGCGTTCTTCGGTTTCTTGCTGGGCCTTGAGGCTGGCGGCGGAGCGCTGTTCCAGTTCGAGGGCGATGCGCCGGCGCTCGTTGGTTTCGATGGCGGTGACCAGAATCCCGGCGACTTCGGCGTTTTCGTCGCGGATGGGGCTGTAGGTAAGGTCGAGCCAGAAGTCGGAATCCTCACCATCCCGTTGCAGGCTGAAGCGCTGTTCGCTGTAGGTTCGCACCTGGCCTTGTAGGACGGCGCTGTAAATCGGGTCGGTAAAGTCTTTTAACTCAGGCCAAATCAGGTGCGTTGGCTGTCCGAAAGCATGCGGATGCTTGTTGCCGGCCAGCAAGGCGAAGCCGTCGTTGTAGATCTGCGTCAGCTCTGGCCCCCACAGCAACAACATGGGCATCGGCGAATGAATCACGATGTCCACGGCCGTGCGCAGGCTCTGCGGCCAGTGACTGGCAGCGCCCAGCGGACTGCTCGCCCAGTCCAGTCTGGCTATCAAGGCCTGGGCATCGCTGCCGGTCGGTGATGCGTTCATCAAGGTGTCCTGCACTTAAGTCGGTGTGACGGCGTCAACTATGCTTGCTGAGCGGTAGACGCTGGATGACCCGCTTCGGGTCATTTTCTCATTGAATGCTTCGCAGGTGTTTTTTGCCATGGAAATCGATGCGTTGTTAAGACGCCTGGCCAGCCAGGATGGCTCCGATTTGTATCTGTCTACGGGTGCGCCACCCAGCGCGCGGTTCGACGGCGTTCTCACACCCTTGACCGACCGGCCGTTCGAACCGGGGCAAATTGCGGCGATGGCCGCGTCCATCATGGACGCCGAACAGCGGCTGGAGTTCGATCGGGAACTGGAGATGAACCTGGCGATCTCTCTGCCGGGCATCGGCCGTTTTCGGGTCAATATTTTCAAACAGCGTAACGATGTGTCGATGGTGGTGCGCAACGTCAAACTCGACATTCCACGCTTCGAAGACCTCAAGTTGCCCTCAGTACTGCTTGAAACGGTGATGTTAAGGCAAGGCCTGATGCTGTTCGTCGGTGCCACCGATTCGGGCAAGTCGACCTCTTTGGCGGCGTTGATCGATTATCGCAATCGCCAAAGCCATGGGCACATCGTCACCATTGAGGACCCGATCGAGTACATCCACCGGCACAAAAAATCGATCATCAATCAGTGCGAGGTCGGCGTCGATACCCGCAGTTTTCATGCAGCGTTGAAAAACACCCTGCGCCAGGCGCCGGATGTGGTGCTGATCGGCGAAATCCGCGACCGCGAAACCATGGAGCACGCACTGGCTTTTGCCGATTCCGGGCATCTGGTGATCTCCACGCTGCACGCCCATAACGCCAATCAGGCGCTGGATCGCATTATCAACTTTTTCCCCGAAGAGCGCCGGGGGCAACTGCTCAATGATCTGGGCAACAACCTCAAGGCCTTCGTTTCACAGCGATTGGTACGCACCCGTGATGGTCAACGGCGGGTGGCGGTGGAGGTGATGTTGGGGACGCCGACCATTGGCGATCTGATCCGGCGTAACGAGTTTTCCGAGCTCAAAGGGGTGATGGAAAAGTCGGCGGCGCTGGGGATGCAGACGTTTGATGCTGCGTTGTATGCGCTGGTGCTGGAAGGGGCGATTGATGAGCAAGAAGCGCTGAAGCATGCGGATTCGGTCAACAACTTGCGCTTGCGCCTGAAGTTGCATACCGAGGCATCGCCCGGTGAATGGGGACTGATGGATTGACACAAAACCCCCTGTAGAAGCTGCCGCAGGCTGCGATCTTTTGGGGCCGCTTCGCAGCCCAGCGGGAGCAAGCTCCCTCGCCACAGGTATGAGAGTGATGCTGGGGGGAGCGTAACCCTGTAGGAGCTGCCGAAGGCTGCGATCTTTTGACGTTGATTTTAAGAAGCAAGATCAAAAGATCGCAGCCTGCGGCAGCTCCTACAGGGGGGGTATTTCAAGTCTTGAGTTCGGGGCGGTCGCGGAATTGCTCAAGCGCTTCTGGGTTGGCCAGCGCATCAGTATTTTTCACCTTCTGCCCGTGTACCACATTGCGCACCGCCAATTCGACGACTTTGCCGCTGATGGTCCGGGGAATGTCGGTGACCGGGACGATCTTCGCCGGCACATGGCGCGGCGTGGTGTTGGCGCGGATGACCTGGCGAATCTGCTGTTGCAGCGCTTCATCCAGTTCAACGCCATCGCGCAAGCGCACGAACAGCACCACTCGAACGTCGTCCAGCCACTGCTGGCCGATGGCGACGCTGTCGAGCACCTGCGGGACTTTTTCCACCTGACGATAGATTTCCGCCGTGCCGATGCGCACGCCGCCGGGATTGAGCACTGCATCAGAGCGACCGTGGATCATCATCCCGCCGTGGGGCAACTGTTCGGCGTAATCCCCTTGCGCCCAGACGCCGGGAAACTGGCTGAAATACGAGGCCCGCAGCTTGTCGCCGTCAGGGTCGTTCCACAGGCCAATGGGCATCGCCGGGAAGTGCCGGGCGCACACCAATTCGCCTTTTTCACCCATCACCGGTTGACCCGCGTCGTTCCACACTTCGACGGCCATGCCCAGGCTCTTGCCCATGTTTTCACCGCGACGTACTGGCGACATAGGGTTGCCGTTGACGAAGCAGGAGACGATATCGGTGCCGCCGGACATCGAGGCCAGGCACACATCAGCCTTGAGGTCGCGATAAACGTAATCGTAACTTTGCGGCGATAGCGCGGAACCGGTGCAGAGCAAGGTTTTCAGGCTGCTCAAGTCGTGACTTTGCTTGGGTTTCACGCCGCTGCTTTCAAGCGTGGCGAGGTACTTGGGGCTGGTGCCGAACACGCTGATGCGCTCGTCGTCGATCAGGTCGATCAAGCGCTCCGGATCGGGTTGGAACGGCGAACCGTCGTACAGCACCACCGCACTGCCCACCGCGAGGGCCGAGACCAGCCAGTTCCACATCATCCAGCCGCACGTGGTGTAGTAAAACAGACGCTCGCCGGGGCCGAGGTCCGAATGCAAGCCGTGTTCCTTGACGTGTTGCAACAGCGTACCGCCGGTGCTGTGGATGATGCATTTGGGCACGCCGGTGGTGCCGCTGGAATAGAGGATGTACAGCGGATGGGCGAACGGCACCGGGACGAAATCCGGCTCGCCGCCGGGGACATAAAAGTCGTCCCACAGCGTGACGTTGGCCTGGGTGTGGAAGTTTTCGATGTGCGTTTCGGGCCGTGCGTACGGCACGATGACCAGCTGTTGCAACGAAGGCAGGCGTTCGAGAATTTCGTTAACCTTGATCGTTTGGTCGATTTCCTTACCGGCATAACGGTAGCCGGCGCAGGTGATCAGCACTTTCGGTTCGATCTGGCCGAAACGGTCGATCACGCCTTGGGTGCCGAAGTCCGGCGAAGAACAGGACCAGATCGCCCCAAGGCTGGTGGTCGCCAGCATCGCCACCAGGGTCTGCCAAGTGTTGGGCATGCATGCGGCCACGCGGTCGCCGAGTCCGACACCGGCGGCAATCAAGCCGTTCTGAAAACCGGCGATATGCTCGGCCAGTTCGGCCCAGGTCAGCTGTTCGCGCTGACCGTTTTCGCTCACGGCGATTACCGCCACGGCATCGTCGCGTCGGCTTAGCAGGTGTTCCGCGAAGTTCAGGGTCGCGCCTGGAAACCACTGGGCGCTTGGCATCTGCGGGCCTTCCACCAGCACCGCGTCAGGTTGCTGATGAAAGCGAATGTCAAAGAAATCGACGATGGCCTGCCAGAAGTCCGGACGCTGGTCGATGGACCATTGATGCAGGGCGGGGTAGTCGTCGATAGTCAGGTGGTGACGCTGATTGATGAAGCGCCGAAAGGCCTCCATGCGGGTTTTGCTGATTCGCTCGGCGGTGGGTTGCCAAAGGATGTCGGACATGGTCTGCCTCTTTGTTCTTTTGTAGACACAAGGCTATGGTCGAGCACGCTGTTGTGGCGACGGAGCTTGCTCCCGCTCGGCTGGCAGCAGTCGCAAATGCAGGCAGCGGGTTGTGGCTGGGAACCTCTTGGGGCGGCTTCGCCACCCAGCGGGAGCAAGCTCCCTCGCCACAGGGAACGCGGTGAATTACTGCGCCAGCCACCCGCCATCAATATTCCACGCCGCGCCACGCACCTGGCTACCGGCTTCGCTGCACAGGAACAGCACCAGTTCACCTAATTGCGGCGGTGTCACGAACTCCAGCGACGGCTGCTTCTCGGCCAGCAAATCATGCTGCGCCTGCTGCGGATCAATGCCGGTGGCGGCGCGATCGTCGATCTGCTTTTGCACCAACGGCGTCAGCACCCAACCTGGGCAAATCGCATTGCAAGTGACGTTGGTGGTAGCGGTTTCCAGGGCGACCACTTTGGTCAAGCCAATCACCCCGTGCTTGGCCGCGACATAAGCCGCTTTGCCCACCGAACCAACCAAACCATGCACCGAAGCAATATTGATCACCCGGCCCCAGCCCTTGGCGCGCATGCCCGGCAGGCTCAAGCGGGTGCCGTGAAACACCGACGACAAATTGATGGCGATGATCGAATCCCAGCGTTCCACCGGAAACTCGTCCACCGGTGCCACGTGCTGGATGCCGGCGTTGTTGATCAGAATGTCGACACCACCGAACTCACGCTCGGCGTAGGCGATCATGTCGGCGATCTGCGCCGGATCGCTGACGTCGGCCGGGTGATGGCCGACCTTGCCGCCGAATTGCTCGACTTCGGCAATCACTTTGGACGCATCGCCGAAACCATTGAGGATCAGATTGGCCCCGGCCTTGGCCAGGCTGAGGGCGATGCCCAGGCCGATACCACTGGTGGAACCGGTGACCAGTGCGGTCTTGCCCGAAAGAGTCGTCATGAATACCTCACACAATGCCAGTGGCGTAGAAAGTACCGATCACCACAAAAACCGCCAGGGTCTTGATCAGCGTAATACAGAAAATGTCTTTGTAAGCCTCGCGGTGAGTCAGGCCGGTGACCGCCAGCAAGGTAATTACCGCCCCGTTGTGCGGCAGTGTGTCCATGCCGCCACTGGCCATCGCGGCCACACGGTGCAGCACTTCCAACGGGATGTTGGCGGCGTGGGCCGCTGCGATGAAGTCATTGGCCATGGCCGCCAGCGCAATACTCATGCCGCCGGACGCCGAACCTGTGATGCCCGCCAGCAGGGTTACGGTGATCGCTTCGTTGACCAGCGGGTTAGGGATGCTTTTGAGCCAGTCGGCCAGAACCAGAAAGCCCGGCAACGACGCAATCACCGCACCGAAACCGTATTCCGACGCGGTGTTCATCGCTGCCAGCAATGAACCGCTGACCGCACTTCTGCTGCCTTCGGCCAACTTGCCGCGAATCGCCTGGAAGCCGAACGCCAGCACCATGATGATGCCGACCAGCAACGCCGCCTGAACTGCCCAGATCGCGGTGAGCTTGGCGATTTCGGTGGTCACCGGCGCAGCCATGCCCGGCAACGCGAGGCTGTGGGTCTTGCCGTACCACTGCGGAATCCACTGGGTAAACAACAGGTTCATGATGCCGACGGCCAACAGCGGCGACAGTGCGATCCACGGATTGGGGAGTTTGATGTCGGCAGCGGTTTCCGGCTCGTTGCGCAGCTCGGTGCCATAGCCTTCACCGCGAAGCTGAGCCTTGTTGCGCTGGCGCTGGAGAAACAGCATGCCGGCACAGACCACGAAGATCGAGCCGATCAGACCCAGCCATGGCGCGGCCCAGGCCGTGGTGTTGAAGAAGGTGCTGGGGATGATGTTCTGGATCTGCGGGGTGCCGGGCAGGGCGTCCATGGTGAACGAGAACGCGCCGAGTGCGATGGTTGCTGGAATCAAACGCTTGGGGATATTGCTCTGGCGGAACATTTCAGCGGCAAACGGATAGACCGCGAACACCACCACAAACAACGAAACGCCGCCGTAGGTGAGCAGGGCGCAAACCAGCACGATCACCAGCATTGCCTGGCGGGTGCCCAACAGGCGAATGGCCGCAGCGACGATGGAGCGCGAGAAACCCGACAATTCGATCAGCTTGCCGAACACCGCACCGAGCAGGAACACCGGGAAATACAGTTTGATGAAGCCGACCATTTTCTCCATGAACACGCCGGTGAAGGCGGGCGCAACGGCCGAAGGATCGGTGAGCAGCACGGCGCCGAGGGCGGCAATGGGGGCAAAAAGGATAACGCTATAGCCACGGTAAGCAGCCAGCATCAGCAGCGCGAGGGCTGCCAAAGCGATGATCACACTCATGGTGTGTCTCCTGGATTGTTATTTTTGTGATGAAGCTTGGGTAAGGAAACCCTATAGCGAGTTCTGTGCCATAAACGTATGTTGTTGAAATATAAGGAATTAATTTGTTTTCGGTATAAGATCGATTTCGTTATGTCTCTAGTTTGAGAATTTTAGTGAGCCGAAAAGATCGCAGCCTTCGGCAGCTCCTACAGGGAAACGCGAAAACCTCTATAGGAGCTGCCGAAGGCTGCGATCTTTTGATCTTGAAAATTTATCTATAAATAGAGAAAAAAGTCTCTTTATAGAGACTCGGCAATCCCCAGCACCACCATCTTCTTGTACAAAGTAGACCGCCCCAGCCCCAATCGCGCCGCCGCTTCAATCACCTTGCCCCCGCATTGCGCCAGGGTGTTTTCAATTAACTGTCGGTCAAACCGCTCCCGCGCAGCGCTGAACGTCTCATGCTCCACCGGTTCGATGGTCAACGGCGCCACACGCTCAACCGGCGTAAACGTCCCGATCGCCGCACGGATGTCCGCAACCGTGAGTCGCAAATCATCACTGAGCAGCGCTGCCCGTTCCAGCACGTTACGCAGTTCGCGAATATTCCCCGGCCAGGCATGCTGCCCCAGCAGCGCCAGCGCTTCGCTGTTCAATTCGTGTTGGCTGCGCAACTCTTCAAGAATCGCCTCGCTGAGGGCTGGCAGATCGTCGAGACGGTCGCGCAGCGGTGGCACCTGGATCGGCAAGACATTGAGACGGTAATACAAATCGGCACGGAACTCGCCGCGTTTGATTGCCGCTTCCAGGTCTGTAGACGTCGCGGCGATCACCCGCACATCGCTCTGGATCACGTCATTTGAGCCTACCGGTTCGAATTCCTTTTCCTGCAACACCCGCAGCAATTTGCTTTGTAGCGGTAGAGGCATGTCGCCGATTTCATCGAGGAACAACGTCCCGCCTTGGGCAATCTGCAACTTGCCGGCGCGACCCTTGCGGTCCGCACCGGTAAAGGCGCCGGGGGCGGTGCCGAAGAATTCGGCTTCCAGCAGTGATTCGGGGATCGCTGCGCTGTTGATGCTGACAAACGCCTTATGCGCGCGCGGCGATGCATTGTGGATCGCCTGCGCGAGCAATTCCTTGCCGGTTCCGGTTTCGCCGAGCAGCAACACCGGCGAATCGGTGCTGGCACTGCGCCGGGCGCGGCGTTTGACTTCCAGGCTGGCGGCACTGGTGCCGATGAAATGCGCGAAGTTGTATTTGGTCTGCCGCGAACGCAGCAGCGAGCGCGTGGAAGCCAGCTCTTCCTGCATGCTCATGTAGCGCTTGAGCATTGGCGACAGGCTGCGCAATTCGTCGAACAGGGCAAAGCCGATGGCGCCGATCACCTCGCCAGCATCGTCGTGAATTGGCAGGCGCATGACCACCAGCGGCTCTTTCGGAGTGTCCTGCATGTCGAGCAGAATCGGCCGACCAGTGCGCACCACCTCACGCAGCAGACTGCCGGGAATCACGCTTTCGCAGGCCTTGCCAATGGCGCCTTCGGCCGATGGCAAGCCGAAGCGCTTGGCATAGCGTTCGTTCATCCAGACGATATTGGCGTCGCGGTCGACGATCACCGTGCCTTCACTCGACTGCTCGATGATCTCGAACAGCGAACGGATCGCCAGCAGGCGGACGCGCTGGTAGTCCTTGAGGCTTTCGGTGGTGTTCATGGTGTGCATCCATTTTGGAATCAGGATCAAAAGATCGCAGCCTGCGGCAGCTCCTACAGGGGAATGCGGTCCTGCGATTTTTTTGGGAAATTATGCCTGCGCTACCTGCGCCGCCGCCAACAGCTCTTTGGTGTACGGATGCTGCGGCGAATCGAACACGTCGTGGCTGGCGCCGCTTTCCACCACTTTGCCGTCCTTGATCACGATCATGTCGTGAGCGAGAGCGCGCACCACCGCCAGGTCATGACTGATGAACAGATAGGTCAGGCCATGTTTTTCCTGAAGCTGGCGGAGCAGGGCGACCACTTGCTTTTGCACCGTGCGGTCCAGCGCCGAGGTCGGTTCGTCCAGCAGGATCAGCGCTGGTTTCAGCACCAGCGCCCGAGCGATGGCGATGCGCTGGCGTTGGCCGCCGGAAAACTCGTGGGGATAACGATGGCGGCTTTGCGGGTCGAGGCCGACTTCCTGCAGTGCCCGAATCACCTCGGCATTGCATTCTTCAGGGTTCAACTGACTGTGAACTTCCAGGCCTTCGCTGATGATCTGCGCCACGGACATACGCGGACTGAGGCTGCCAAACGGGTCCTGGAACACCACCTGCATTGTCTTGCGCCATGGGCGTAGTTGCTTCTGCGTCAGGCCATCCAGCGCCTGACCCTGGAAGCGAATACTGCCCTCGGAATCCAGCAGGCGCAGGATCGCCTGGCCGAGGGTGGACTTGCCGGAACCGGATTCGCCGACAATGCCCAGCGTCTTGCCGCGCTGGATATTCAGGCTGATGCCATCCACGGCGTTCAGATAAGTCTTGCGCTGGAACAGCCCGCCGCTGACCGCGAACTGCACTCGCAGATTGTCCACCTCCAGCACATTTTCGCGCTCGTCCCGGGGCAAGGCTTCGCCTTCCGGCTCGGCGTTCAGCAGTATGCAGCTGTACGGATGCTTGGGTTCGGTGAAGATGGTTTCGCACGTGGCCTGCTCGACGATTTCCCCGGCCTTCATCACGCAGACGCGCTGGGCAATGCTGCGCACCAGATTGAGGTCGTGGCTGATCAACAGCAACGACATGCCCAGCCGTCGTTGCAGCGATTTGAGCAGCAGTAGAATCTTGCGCTGCACGGTGACGTCCAGCGCGGTCGTGGGTTCGTCGGCGATCAGCAATTCGGGCTCACAGGCGAGGGCCATGGCAATCATCACCCGTTGGCGCTGGCCGCCGGACAATTGATGAGGGTAGGCCTTGAGCCGCTCCTTGGGTTTCTGAATGCCCACCAGATGCAGCAATTCCAGAATCCGCGCCTGCGCCGCTTTGCCGGCCATGCCTTTGTGCACCAACAAGGTTTCGCCAATCTGTTTTTCAATGCTGTGCAACGGATTGAGGGACGTCATTGGCTCCTGGAAAATCATCGCGATCCGGTTGCCCCGAAGCTCGCGCAGTTTTTTCGCATCGGCGCCGACCAGTTCCTGGCCGCGATAGCGGATGCTGCCGCTGGTTTCGGTCCCGCATTCGGGCAGCAGTTGCAGGATCGAGTGGGCAGTTACCGATTTGCCCGATCCCGACTCGCCGACCAGCGCCAGGCATTCGCCGGGGCGGATATCCAGGCACAGGTTGCGCACCACGATCTGGCCACTGAAGGCCACGCTGAGGTCACGGATTTCGATCAGGTTGGTCATGTCAACAGTCCGCCTTACGACCGGGGATCAAAGGCGTCGCGTAACGCTTCGCCAATGAATACCAATAAAGAAAGAATCAACGCCAGGGTAAAAAACGCCGTCAGCCCCAGCCATGGCGCCTGAAGGTTCTGCTTGCCCTGACCGATCAACTCACCGAGTGATGCACTACCGGCGGGCATGCCGAAACCGAGGAAATCCAGCGCCGTGAGCGTCGAGATCGCCCCGGTCAGAATGAACGGCAGATAGCTCAAGGTCGCGTTCATGGCGTTGGGCAGGATGTGTCGCACAATCACCTTGCGATCGCTGAGCCCCAGCGCCCGGGCGGCTTTGACGTATTCCAGATTGCGTCCGCGCAAGAACTCCGCACGCACCACGTCCACCAGCGCCAGCCATGAAAACAGCGCCATGATCCCCAGCAGCCACCAGAAATTCGGTTCGACAAACCCCGACAAAATGATCAGCAGGTACAACACCGGCAACCCGGACCAGACTTCCAGCAGTCGCTGACCAAGCAGATCGACCCAACCACCGTAATAGCCTTGCAGGGCGCCAGCAGCGATGCCGATCAGTGCGCTAACGAAGGTCAGCATCAAGGCGAACAGAATCGACACCCGTGCGCCGAAAATCACCCGCGCCATCACGTCGCGCGCCTGGTCGTCGGTGCCGAGCCAGTTCACGCTCGAAGGCGGGCTCGGTGCAGGTTTGTTCAGGTCGTAGTTCGGCGTGTCATCGCTGAAGGGGATCGGCGGGAACAGCAGCCAGCCGCCGTCCTTCTTGATCAGGTTCTGTACGTACTCACTTCGGTAGTCGGCCTGGAATGGCAGCTGCCCACCAAATTCCTGCTCGGTGTAGCGCTTGATAGCCGGAAAATACAACGAGCCCTGGTAACTGACGATCAGCGGCTTGTCGTTGGCGATCAGTTCTCCGCCCAGCGTCAGCGTGAACAAACCGATAAACAACCACAGCGACCACCAGCCACGGCGGTTTTTCTTGAAGCGTTCGAAGCGGCGACGGCCCAGCGGCGAGAGCTTGAACATCAGGCATTCCTCGCGGCGAAGTCGATACGCGGGTCGACCAGGGTGTAGCAGAGGTCGCCGACCAGTTTTATCAGCAGGCCAAACAGCGTGAAGATGAACAGCGAACCAAACACTACCGGATAGTCCCGCGAAACTGCGGCTTCGTAACTCATGCGCCCCAGGCCATCGAGGGAGAAGATCACTTCGATAAGCAATGAACCGGCAAAAAACACACTGATAAACGCCTGGGGAATTCCCGATACCACCAAGAGCATGGCGTTGCGAAATACATGGCCGTACAGCACCCGACGTTCACTCAGCCCCTTGGCGCGGGCGGTGACTACGTACTGGCGGGTGATTTCATTGAGGAACGAGTTTTTGGTCAGGATGGTCAGGGTTGCAAAACCACCGATCACCAGCGCCGTCACCGGCAGCACGAGGTGCCAGAAGTAATCGGCGATCTTGCCCACGGTGGACAGCGACTCGAAGTTATCCGAAACCAGGCCGCGTACCGGGAACCAGTTCAGCGAAGTCCCCCCGGCGAACACCACGATCAGGAACATGGCGAACAGGAACGCCGGCATGGCGTAGCCAATGATGATCGCGGTGCTGCTCCAGATATCGAAATGGCTGCCGTGATGCATGGCCTTGCGGATGCCCAACGGGATCGACACCAGATAGGTAATCAATGTTGCCCAGAGCCCGAGGGAAATGGTCACCGGCATTTTTTCCAGGATCAAGTCGGTGACCGTGGCGCCGCGAAAGAAGCTCTTGCCGAAGTCCAGGCGTGCGTAGCTGGTGAGCATCAGCCAGAGACGTTCATGGGCCGGTTTGTCGAAGCCGTATTGTTTTTCGATGTCCTTGATCAGTTGCGGATCGAGGCCGCGACTGGCCCGGGAGCTGCCATTCATGGTCTCGCCGGATCCGCCGCCGACACTGGCCCCGCCGATGCCTTGCAGATGCGCGATGGCCTGTTCCACCGGCCCGCCCGGCGCAGCCTGGACGATCACAAAGTTGACCAGAAGAATGATCACCAGCGTTGGGATGATCAGCAGCAGGCGCCGCAGAATGTAAGCCCACATCAATGCGGTCCTCCGGGTTTGCCGCGGCGAATGCGCTCGGCGGTCATTTCCTGGTTGGTCAATGGCGTGGTGCTAATTTCCCACCAGCTCTCGATGGCTTCGTCATTGCTGGCTTGCACGTTCGGGATGCCGAAGCGATTCCACCACACGGTGGAAGTACCTGGCGGGTAGTAGTTGGGAATCCAGTAGTAGTTCCATTGCAGCACCCGGTCGAGCGCATGGGCGTAGCGCAACATGTCCGCCTGAGTATTGGCGCGCACCAGTCCGGTGAGCAGGGTGTCCACCGCTGGATTCTTCAGCACCATGTAGTTGTTCGAGCCAGGATCGGTAGCCGCGGCCGAGCCGAAATAGTTGAGCAGCTCACCGCCGGGAGAGGTGGTGACCGGGTAGCCGGTGACGATCATGTCGTAATCGCGGCTCATCAAGCGATTGACGTACTGGGACGAGTCGATGCGACGGATGTTCAGGTCGATACCGATCTGTTTCAGGGTGCGCTTGTACGGCAACAGCAAGCGGTCCATGCCGTTCTGGCTGACCAGGAAGGTGAAGCTCAGCGGCTCACCATCGGCGTTCACCAGTTGATCTCCCTTCGGTTTCCAGCCGGCCTGTTCCAACAAGTCCAATGCCTGGAGCTGTTTGTCACGGATGACGCCACTGCCATCGGTTTTCGGCGGCTCGAAGACTTTAGTGAAGACTTCGTCGGGGATCTGCCCGCGCAAGGGTTCGAGAATCGCCAATTCGCCTGCATCCGGCAGTTGTCGGGCGGAGAGGTCAGTGTTGGAAAAGAAGCTCTGCTGGCGAATGTACATGTTGCGCATCATCTGCCGGTTGCTCCATTCGAAATCCCAGAGCATGGCCAGCGCCTGGCGCACCCGGCGATCCTGAAACATCGGTTTTTGCAGGTTGAACACAAAGCCTTGGCTTGGTTGCGGGGCTTCGGTTGCCAGATGCGCCTTTTGCAGGCGACCGTCACTCAGGGCCGGGCTTTCGTAGCCGATGGAGTAACCGGTGGCGGAAAATTCGCGGTTGTAGTCGTAGGCACCGCCGCGCAGGACCTGGCGGGCCACGTCGGTATCGCCGAAGTACTCGATGCTGAAATGATCGAAGTTGTAGAGGCCGCGGCTGACCGGAAGATCCTTGCCCCACCAGTCGGGGTTGCGCTCGAAGGTGATGCTGCGCCCGGAGTCGACCTTGCCTACCTTGTACGGCCCGCTGCCCAGCGGCGGCTCGTAACCGCCACCGCCGGCAAAATCACGGGTTTTCCACCAGTGTTCGGGAAACACTGGCAAGGTCGCGATGTCCAGCGGCAGGGTGCGGTTTTCGTTGTTCTTGAAATCGAAGCGCACGGTCAGCGGCGACTCCACTTCGACGCCTTTGACGTCGGCGAATTGCGTGCGATAACGCAGGCTGCCCTGGGTCATCAGCAAATCAAAGGTGTAGCGCACGTCTTCGGCGGTGATCGACTTGCCGTCGGCAAAACGTGCCTTGGGGTTCAGATAGAAGCGCAGGGACAGGCCGTCATCGGAACGCTCCATTTTCTGCGCCACCAGGCCATAGACGGTGTAAGGCTCGTCCAGCGAACGCTGGGCCAGGGGCGAGTAGAGCAGGCCGTCGATCTGCGTAACGCCTATGCCTTTGTCGATGTACGGCAGCACATGATCGAAATGACCGATTTCGATCGCCGAGCGCCGCATCGTGCCCCCCTTGGGTGCCTGCGGATTGGTGTAGGCAAAATGACTGAAACCGGCAGGGTACTTGGCCGGTTCGCCGTAGACGGTCAACGCATGTTGCGGTGCGGCATTCACACCGGCGGCGCCCAGCAGCAGGGCCACGGCAGTGAACAACAAAGTAGGGAAAGCCAGTCGCATTGTCAGCCTTAGAGCCGGGTGGTCGTTAACGACAATTTGTACGCTAGCGGCGCGTCCCTCGCCAGCCGAATTACGTATCCGAAGCACAACGGCCCACCAAAAGGCGGGCCGTTATGTAGAGCGATCAGGCGACAATCAGTCCTGACGGCTGGTCACTTCCAGCAGGTGATAACCGAACTGGGTCTTGACCGGACCCTGTACCACGTTGAGCGGTGCGCTGAAGACCACGGTGTCGAATTCCTTGACCATCTGGCCTGGACCGAACGAACCCAGATCACCGCCCTGGCGGCTGGAAGGGCACGTGGAGTTGGCTTTGGCGACTTCGGCGAAGTCTGCGCCGCCCTCGATTTGGGTCTTGAGTTCGTTGCACTTGGCTTCGCTGGCAACCAGGATGTGACGGGCAGTGGCTTTAGCCATGGGAAATACTCCTTTTCAATGTTCGTTAAAGTGCTGAGCCTACCGGATTCAGTGAGCTATTTCTTCTCAAAGTTCCGTTCCATGCGGCCTGGGCGGCAGGGGGCGGATCAAAGGCCGGCTTTTTTCAGGCGTTCTGCGTGCTGCACATAGAGGTCGATGGGGTCGAAGCTGTTTGCGAGCAGACTGGTGGTCTGGCGCAGGGTGCCCAGATGATCCAGCGGGTAGTCCGAACGAATGATTGTGCCCAAATGAGAGCTGTAGCGACCGACCATGCCATCGTTCTGCTCCGCTTCGGTGACGAAGTATTTGGAAAAGGCATGCAGCAAGCCGTGTAGCGGATCAAGCGCGTGAAGTCCTTCATCCAGAATATTCCCCGGCAAGACACCACTCCAAGAGTAGTAGCGAACGCCATTGACCAGTTCGCGGCCCTTGCCACCCCACGTTTTCGGCAGCCCTTGAGGGTATTTGTCGTTGAATGCGCCGACACCTTCTGTGGTCAGGGCATTCAGTGCCGCAATGGCGTTTTGCGGGAGGCCGGGGTTGCCACTGATTAATGAAAGGAAGTTAGCGAAAAGCGTCGCCACGGCCTCGGCGACATGCTCCGGCAATTGTCCGGGCTTCAGCGCCTTGCGCAGGAAGTCTGCCAGCTCCGATCCATGGTTCGGCCCACTGACCGATGTCACCGAAGCAACCAAGTGTGGCGCTAACGCTGCCGCATATCGTGCGGCCAGCGCGCCCTGACTGTGACCGATCAGGTTGACTTTGCTCGCACCTGTGCCTTCCAGAACTCGTTCGATCTGCGCCAGCAACTGCTCGCCCCGCGCTTCATTGCTGTGGGTTGCTGACAGGTGCGGGACGAAAACCCTCGCGCCTGCGCTTCTGAGGGCCTGTTTGACGTCATGAAAGAGTTCAACGGTGCCGATCCGGTCGAAGCCGAAGAGCCCGTGGACCAGCAGGATTGGGTGTTGAGTGCTTGCATTCCGTTGCATGGGTTTTACCTTTTTCAGGGTTCAGGGAGTTGCCTTGCGTTGCACTCTAAAACACTCGGACGATGGCGCGATGTATGAAAAAGCCGCGGTAAACAGGCGAAAACGGAATAGAACAGCGGTGAAAAATCAGATGTGCATGAGGTCCCGGTCGGAATGTTGCGCCATCCTTTCAGCGGGTCGCGGGCGTTTTCAGTCATTGGCCTACCCGGCGCAGGTCATTTGTCCGTGCTTTGCGAAGGGATCTCCCGACATCGGAATTCAGGCCTGTGCGGTTCAATAGGGTTCGTTTGATGCCAGCCAGCAGGCGGCATTTATTCCAAGGACTGGAGCCTATAAATGAACAGGTATGAAACCGAACACGAGCTACCGAAGCCGGTGGTGGATCAGGCTGAAAACGCCATGCTGGACCCCTCTGATAGAAAGGCAGTGATCAAGGTAGAACCTTATGCGGGCATGACCTGTGGCGACAAATTGCGGTTGTCCTGGGTTGGCCTGGATGTCGAAGGCCTGGTCTACCGACACGAAGCGACACGTTTCATCAGCGAAGCACAGGTGGGCATGGCGATGGTTTTTACCGTGTCGGCGGTACACATTGCGGCGCTTGATGGCGGCTCGCTTGAGATCTATTACACATTGGTCAGTGCAGGCCGGCCTGAGCCGGTGCATTCGCCGCGCTTGCAGTTGAGTGTTGGCGATATCAAGCAAGACCTGCTGCCAGTGATTGCGAACGATGCCGTAGGCGGCACGCTCGACCCGGAGCGGGTATCAGAGGGAACGCTGGTTTCAATCAGACCCTATTCGCGAATGGTTGCGGGGGACCGTGTTCTGCTGGCCTGGGCAGGCTCGACGCCTGAAGCGAGCTTCAATGACACGCTAAAGATTGAGCCCTTTGCGGTGGGTAGTGAGCTGTCATTCTGGGTGCCACCGGACTGCATCGCTCCCAACCTCGGCGCGACTGTGGCGCTTAGCTATTGCGTCTATCACGAAGGGCAATCTCCACGGTATTCGGAGCCGACACAGCTGGTCATCGGGACGTTGACACGAGAACCGCTTATACCGCCTATCGTGCTGGAGGCCGACGAAGGTTGGCTGGACCTGCAAGACGCGATGGATGGCGTCACGGTGGTGATCGAAGATGCGCAGACAGAGGAGGGCGAACTGGTCTACCTGAAATGCGATGGCGAGTATTTCAGTCATCGCGATGATCGGGACATCTCCAGGGACATGGCCGGTCAGCCGCTGGTCTTTATCGTGCCCTACCGATTCTGGAGGGAGCACCGGGATTTGCCGGTGCGTGTCTCTTATTCCGTTGAGCGACTGGATGATGTCAGTCAGCTATCCGATGTGACGGTGGTGCAGGTGCGTTCTTAACATGGCTGACTGCCAAGCCGTTCCCGAATGAGGACGGCTTGGCGGGTGAAGGTCATCCGAAGTCAATTGCCGCCTTGCGCACGCAGACGTTCCGCTGCCTGACGCAGCAGATGTTCCGTCCCACTCCAGCCCAGGCAACCATCGGTGATCGACACGCCGTATTTCAGAGATTGACTCAACGGTTGGCAACCTTCGAACAAATGACTTTCGATCATCATGCCGATGAGCGAGCGGTCACCTTGCAGGCGTTGTTCAAGGACGTCATTGAACACCGCTGGTTGGCGCAACGGATCTTTACCGCTGTTGGCGTGGCTGCAGTCGACCATGATTCGTGCCGGGATCTTCAGTCTGGTCAGGTCGCCATGCACCTTGGCAACGCTCGTGCGGTCGTAGTTCGGTCCGTTGTGCCCACCGCGCAGCACCAGGTGGGTGTCCGCATTGCCCTGAGTTTGAATAATGGCGGGATGCCCCTGGCTGTCGACACCGAAATGGCGATGTGGATGGGCGGCAGAGCGCATGGCGTCACAAGCAACAGCGACACCACCATCGGTGCCGTTCTTGAAGCCGACCGGCATGCTCAGGCCGCTGGCCATCTCGCGATGGATCTGTGATTCGGTGGTGCGAGCACCGATGGCCACCCAGCTCAACAGATCGTCGAAGTAGCCGGCAGCCATGGGCTGTAGCAGTTCGGTCGCAACCGGCAAGCCCAGCATTAGCATTTGGCGCATCAACTCGCGGGACAGGGTCAGGCCGCCGGCCATGTCGTCGCTTCCGTCCAGGTGCGGATCGTAGGCGAGGCCTTTCCAGCCGACAGTGGTGCGGGGTTTTTCGACGTAGGCGCGCATCACCAGCAGCATTTCGTCGCTGACCTCGGCGGCGAGGCGAGCCAGGTTGTGGGCGTATTCGAGCGCTGACTTGGGGTCGTGAATCGAGCAGGGGCCGACGATGACGAGCAGGCGGGAGTCTTCACCGTTGAGGATCGCGCGGACCGCCTCGCGGTGCGCAGCGACCTGTTGGGTCAGGGCGGTGCTGAGTGGCAATTGTTGTTTGAGTTGCAATGAGCTCGGCAGGCGCAGGGTCAGCGCTTCATTGGCAGGGCTCAGGGTGGATAGTGGCAAAGCAGAGACGGACGAGTTCATGTTCAGGCTTCCTGGGCTGGCGGCGGGTTCGGTCCCGCTCGCTCGGCCCTACTGGGGTGTTCGACAATTGGCCGGATTGGCTACGAGTGTGCGCTTGCCACCTGTGGGTGACCGATCGGAGGCGGCAGGCTGTCCCGAGCGGAGGGTGGTAAATCGCCAGGCGAAAAAACTGTCGTAACGGTAATAAGTGGCGTAGTTCATTTTCTAAATCCTCAAGTTGTCTGGTGTGTCGCTAAAAAATCTGGGGGCCGAAAAAACAAAACCCCCGGTCGGGAGGCCGACCGGGGGTTGAAAATTCTCTGGTGGCGACCCGTTTGATATGGGCGCCGTGTGGGTATCAGGCGCGCCAGTGGCTAAACCAATACCCAAAATAAAAGCTGACCGAAGCACAAACGTCGTTCACCCGGGCGGCCGCAACCGAGCGCAGGGCGCTGGTGGTATGAAGCTGTGAGAGGGCGTTGAACATGGTTTGACTCCGATGGATGCGCCGAGCTTACTCGAGGCTGGTGCGAGGATTCAATCAGAAATTGCTATTGATGTTTAGCGACGTTTTCTATCGCTTGGATGCTGCGAAGGGTGTGACACTCTCCCTTTCTTACGGATACACAGAGGGACTAATCATGCGCTCGTGGAGGCTTGATGGTATTTGAGTGGCGCCACGGGTCTGATCGCGACCTCGATTTTGCCCGCGATCTGAGCCGCAGCAACATGCTGCGTTACTACATTCAGCACAGCCTGCTGTGGCAAGACGAGGCCTTCGACGTCGCTTGGGCAGGACGTGAACACCGGATCATCACGCACACTGATAATCGCGTGGGTTACGTCAGCCTGAGCCGAGACGCCAGGGCTCTTTATATCCGCGAACTGCACATTGCCGAAGCTTTCCGCGGGCAGGGTGCCGGTTCCTGGGTGATCGACCAGGTAATGGCCATCGCGCGAAAGGAGCGACGCCCGGCATTGCGGCTGACGGTTTTCGAAAACAACCCGGCGCGATCGTTGTATGAAAGAAAGGGACTACAGGTGGTGGGGATGGACGAGTGTTTCCTGAGAATGCAGCTGGATGTCAATGGCTCGCATCGCTGAAACACGCTAGGCACAAGCCTTTCAAGATGAATTGAAACTTTTTATATGACGCTTTCCGCTAGGTCTGCCAGTTGCTTTTTGCTAAGGTGTCGGCAACCCAATAAGACCATATCGCGAGGTGTCTGCTTGATTAGGGTGCTAGTAGTCGATGACCATGATCTCGTTCGTACAGGCATTACACGAATGCTGGCTGACATCGATGGCCTGCAAGTAGTCGGCCAGGCTGAATCAGGTGAAGAATCCCTGTTGAAGGCGCGTGAGCTGAAACCCGATGTGGTTTTGATGGACGTCAAGATGCCGGGGATCGGCGGCCTTGAGGCCACTCGAAAATTGCTGCGCAGCCATCCGGACATCAAAGTCGTCGCAGTGACTGTATGCGAGGAAGATCCGTTTCCTACAAGGCTGCTGCAAGCCGGCGCCGCAGGTTACTTGACCAAAGGCGCGGGTCTGCCGGAAATGGTCCAGGCCATCCGATTGGTGTTCGCCGGTCAACGCTACATCAGTCCGCAAATTGCCCAGCAACTGGCGATCAAATCTTTCCAGCCGACCAACGATTCGCCTTTCGACGCCCTGTCGGAGCGGGAAATCCAGATCGCGTTGATGATCGTGGGTTGCCAAAAGGTCCAGATCATTTCCGACAAGTTGTGCCTGTCGCCGAAAACCGTGAACACCTACCGTTACCGCATTTTCGAGAAGCTCTCGATCAGCAGTGATGTCGAGTTGACGCTGTTGGCGGTCCGTCACGGCATGGTCGACGCCAGCCTCTGAAAATGACCGAGACCTTTGATCCAAGCGCTTTTCTGTCAACCGTCAGTGGGCGCCCCGGTGTGTATCGCATGTTCGACAGCGACGCGCGCCTGCTCTATGTCGGCAAGGCCAAGAACCTCAAGAATCGCCTGTCGAGTTACTTTCGCAAAACCGGTCTGGCACCCAAGACCGCTGCACTGGTCGCACGTATCGCACAGGTCGAAACGACCATCACGGCCAATGAAACCGAGGCATTACTGCTTGAACAGACACTGATCAAGGAGTGGCGCCCGCCGTACAACATCCTGCTGCGTGACGATAAATCCTACCCTTATGTTTATCTCTCGGACGGCGATTTCCCACGCCTGAGCATCCATCGAGGTGCCAAGAAGGCCAAGGGCAAGTATTTCGGTCCTTATCCCAGTGCCGGCGCGATTCGCGAAAGCCTGAGCCTGCTGCAAAAAACGTTTTTCGTTCGGCAGTGTGAAGACAGTTATTACAAGAACCGTACTCGCCCTTGTCTGCAATACCAGATCAAACGCTGCAAGGCACCTTGCGTCGGTCTGGTGGATCCCGAGGTGTACGCCGAAGACGTGCGGCACTCGGTGATGTTCCTTGAGGGGCGCAGTAATGCGCTTACGGATGAGTTGTCCGCCGGGATGGAAGAGGCGGCGATCAACCTCGAGTTCGAGCGTGCCGCCGAATTGCGCGACCAGATCTCGCTGCTTCGTCGTGTTCAGGATCAGCAGAGCATGGAAGGCGGGACGGGTGATGTCGACGTGATTGCGGCATTCGTCAATCCGGGTGGCGCTTGCGTACATTTGATCAGCGTGCGCGGTGGGCGAGTCCTCGGAAGCAAGAACTTCTTTCCGCAGGTCGGTATTGAAGAGGACGTTTCCGAAGTCATGGCCGCGTTTCTCGGCCAATACTTCATCAGCAGTCCCGAACGCGACTTGCCAAGCGAACTGATCGTCAACGTGGTCCACGAAGACTTTCCGACATTGATCGCGGCCATTGACGAGTTGCGCGGTCGCGAGCTGACCATCAGTCACCGGGTTCGTGGTACACGAGCGCGCTGGCAGCAATTGGCAGTGACCAATGCCGAGCAGGCACTGGGCGCGCGCCTGGCCAACCGACAACACGTGGCCGCACGTTTCGAAGCGCTGGCAGAAGTGTTGAAACTGGACGAGCCACCACAACGCCTCGAATGCTACGACATCAGTCACTCCAGTGGCGAAGCGACCGTTGCCTCGTGTGTGGTCTTCGGTCCCGAAGGTCCGATCAAGTCCGACTACCGTCGCTATAACATCGAAGGCGTAACGGCGGGCGACGACTACGCGGCGATGCATCAAGCGCTGACCCGGCGCTTCAGCAAGCTGAAGGACGGGGAGGGCAAACTCCCGGACATTTTGTTGGTGGACGGTGGCAAGGGGCAGTTGTCCATGGCTCGCGACGTGCTCAATGAGCTGGCGGTGCCGGACCTGATCCTGCTCGGCGTAGCCAAAGGCGCAACACGCAAGGCCGGTTTCGAAACCTTGTACCTCAATGACGCCGCCCACGAATTCACGTTGCGCGGAGATTCCCCCGCGCTGCATTTGATCCAGCAGATTCGCGACGAAGCCCACCGTTTCGCCATTACCGGGCACCGCGCCCGCCGTGGCAAAACCCGTCGTACGTCTACACTTGAGGGCGTCGCCGGCGTCGGGCCGACCCGTCGCCGCGATTTGTTGAAACATTTTGGTGGATTGCAGGAGCTGTCTCGTGCCAGCATCGAAGAGATCGCCAAAGCACCCGGGATCAGTAAAAAGCTCGCAGAGTTGATTTATGCAAATCTGCACAGCGAGTAGAATGCCACCTCACCTCGTAGCCAGTTGTGCCGATGAATATCCCTAATCTGATTACCGTTCTACGCGTCCTGCTCATACCGATCTTTATTTTGCTGTTCTACCTGCCTTACCAATGGAGCTACCTGGCTTCCGCCTCGGTGTTCGCATTTGCCGCCGCCACTGACTGGCTGGACGGGTATCTTGCCCGCCGTCTGGAACAAAGCACGCCGTTCGGGGCTTTTCTCGATCCTGTTGCCGACAAGCTGATGGTTGCCGTTGCACTGGTATTGCTGGTGCAGGAACACGGTAACCTGTGGCTCACGCTGCCGGCTGCAGTCATCATTGGTCGCGAGATCGTGGTGTCCGCTCTGCGGGAGTGGATGGCCGAGCTCGGCGCTCGCGCACACGTTGCCGTATCGAACCTGGGCAAATGGAAAACCGCTGCGCAAATGCTCGCACTGGTCATCCTGTTGGCCAATCCCAAGGACTTCAGCTTCTGGGTTCTGATGGGTTACGTACTGTTGATGGTGTCTGCTGGCCTGACTTTGTGGTCCATGGTCCAGTACTTGCGGGCTGCCTGGCCGCATCTGAAGACCGACGTTGAAAAGAAATAAAACTTTTTTGAATCAAAGGGTTGACGGGGCTTCTGGATTCTATAGAATGCGCCACACCAAGACGCGGGAATAGCTCAGTTGGTAGAGCACGACCTTGCCAAGGTCGGGGTCGCGAGTTCGAGTCTCGTTTCCCGCTCCAAGTTTGTACACGTTTGTTGTTGAGCTACTGGCAACAAATGTTTTGAGGCCGAGTAGCAAAATGGTTATGCAGCGGATTGCAAATCCGCCTACGCCGGTTCGATTCCGACCTCGGCCTCCACTAATAAACAAGCTCCGTAGATCAATGATTTACGGAGCTTTTTTATTTGCACAGTCCTGCAAGATTTAGTCTTGAAAAGGACAGATGCGAACTTGCTTCACCGGGACGGGATGTATATATTTCCCCCTCTGCTGCACAAGCGTCAGGACTGCCAGATCGTTATTGGCCAAGACTCAGACTGCTTTATCGCGCTACCGCCCGAATGGCGAAACTGGTAGACGCATGGGACTTAAAATCCCCCGCTCGTAAGGGCGTGCCGGTTCGATTCCGGCTTCGGGCACCATCTTAAATCAAGGGTTTGCGGGCGAAAGCTGATGCAAACCCTTGTTTGTTGCTGGTCCGCTATTTTGATGTTGGTCCGCAATTCACTTGGTGGGAGTGACTTTCTTGCCCATGCGATTCCGGATGTACTGCTCAGTCATCACCACGGTCGTATGCCCAAGTTGATCTCTCGCCTGCATGATGTCACCGCTGGACTCGGCTTTGTCCGTACCTGCCTTTGCGCGTAAATCCCGCATCTGAAATTCAGATTTCTTCACCCCGGCCGCCTCCCTGGCCAAGTCAAACCTTCTTCGCAACATTGCCACCGTCATTGGTGTGCCGTCCTCTGTAACGATCAGCCGCGTCGAGCGGACTTTGTGTTCTGACTTTCGGGACATGATTCGATCAATCAAAAACTTCAGCTCGCCTGTTACCTCAATCCGACGCTTTGCCTTTGTTTTGCCCTGCAGTACCCAAATTTGCCCGTCGCGCACGTCTCGCTCATCCATCAATCTGGTGTCGGTCACCCGCTGGCCGGTGAGATAGGCAAGGTCCATCGCATCCTGCAGGCCAACGTCGGCCTTATCGTGCACGCGTTTGAACAGCGCATCCTCTACGTACGTGTCCCGCCCAGTTTCTTTGTTGCCCTTGATGCCCGCGCAGGGGTTGGCGAGCGACGTGTAGCCTTTGTCTCTGGCGTAGTTCCAGATCGCGCTCAGCAGGGCTTTTTCACGATTCGCCCTGACTGGTGCCGCCTTACGCCAGGTGAGGTACTGGCGAACGTGCAACGGCTCAATCGTTTCCAGAGGCGCGGGCGGATCATCGAAGAACGCGATCAGGTTTTTCACTTCGCGTTTGTTGTCGAACTGCGTGGCCTTACCTTTTGTAGGAACAATGTCGACCATATATTTTTCAGCGACATAGCGGAAAGTTATTACTTTGGCTACAAGATCGGTCGCTGTGCGGTCACGCTCCAGCTTCGCGTACTCCATGATCGCCAGCCCGTAATCGCTCCCCAGCGGAATTTCTTTGCGGTTCTTTCCGCCAGTGTCGTAATAGTAGAAAACCCGGCCGCTTGCTTTCTTGCGCTCCCGCAGCCGGGCGATGGAGCCTGGTTTACTTGGTCGTCGTCCCATGTCAGCTGGCCTTACGTGATTTCCATACGGGTTTTTCCGCTTCAAACGTTCCGACCGCGGTCACCGCCATGGCGGTAACACTTGGCCAGCCGTTCACTTTAATCGTGTGGCGGACGCCATTCTTCTTGAGGTTGAGGATCTGCCCTGCCTTGGTCCGCGCGCCGGTGAGCTCGCAAACCTCCTCGTGGGATAGGAACTGGATGGTCATGAGCTGCTCCACGCCGCGCGCGGCGGCCGAAGGTGAGTACGGTTAAAGGGTGACGAATTGGCTATTGGGGTCGAATTGCTTCCCATCAGGGTCAGGCACCAATCTCGGTACATGCTGCTGGATGAATTCATCGAAACATTTTGGGCAGTAACCGCCTTTTGCGGTCTCACGCAGGGCGTGCCCGGTGTAGTCGCATTGAGGGCACTTGACGGCGGTCGGAGTAATAAAAGCCATAGGGATTCCTCGCCCGCCGTTCACCGGCAGGCTGGTAGGTGGAATGTGTAACTTTGGTGAGCTATGTTTGAAGCTTGCGTCTCATCAGCTGCCGAACTCCTGTCCGGTTCATTCGGTGGCTGGTGAGGCGGTTTGAATTCACCGCGGCCCCTTGTAGCAGTACACGTAGGCGAACCAGGTGAGGGCGATCATGGCTTCACCTCAACACCTGCGTCACGGTCCCGAACTGAATACAGCTTGTAGCCGTCCGGCGTGTTCTCTGGCGCATTTGCCGCTACAAGTACTACGTTGACGTCATCGGTCCCGACATCTTTCGAATCGATCGTAAAACGGCGTTTACCCCACTTAGGGTCTGGCCTGAGGCCGTCAGAAAGCTGGTAGCCAATCTTCCGATACTCCATGATGAATACCGTCATGACATCACCAGATCCACCAGATCCTCGGCGTCGATCTTGTATTCGACGACGTTGCGCACGCGGTAGAAGGTGGCAGTGCAATGCTTACTGACCCATGCACTCAGAAGCGCATCAAGCTCTTGTCGGGCTTCGGCTGAAACATCTGGCCAGTCTTCTGAGGCCTCACCGACATCGTCATAGGCGCGCTCGCTAAGCATTTCGATGATGTCGCCGGCGTCGACGTATCCGGTGATGTTCACCGGGAATTTCTCTCCCTTCCAAACGGTGTCGCCAACGGCCAACTCGTCGTTCTCGTTGAGCAGTTCGATCAAACTGTCGCAGTTGAACATCTCGTCATTGGCTGACCAGGTTTCGTCGTGGACTTTGTTTTTTTCAGGCATGACTTCGTCCTTGCCGCTATAGCGGCTGACTTTGAGTTAACAAAAATTGAAGGAAAGCGCCGAAAATTAAGATTTTCTCGGCGGAGTTAAGATTTTCTAGGCGTGGAGTACAAATGTGCTCCTGTCGGGATGCGGCTGACTTTGAAGGGGGAGGGATTGTTGGGGTCACTACGGTCGAATGGGTATGAACTATCGTCCTCACACCACACTCAACCGCCTGAGTGACAACAGTTACTCAATGGCGGTGTGCTCCGCCCAGGACATAGACATGGCATCCATCGACGACTTCAGGATGAAATCACACGAACTGTTATTAGAGCTCGACGCAGCAACCATGGGCATGATGATGCTGGTGTCGTCCAGATGTGTCTCGGGACCTGAATGGGAAATGGCGACCAAGAGGCAGCACGACGCCTATCAGTGCTGGGACACCTTTATGAACGCCCCGTTAGTAAAAGCTGCCGGTAATTTTCCGCCTGCGATCTGAGCTTCTCGTTTGGTGTTCGGCTGCTATAGCGGCTGATTTTTAGGCAATCAGCCTAAATACAGGATTGGATCCATTTGATATTATCTGGCCACTTGCTCAACTCTGGCTCTTTACCAGGCACGGATTGCTAGGCCAGAGTTGGGTGGGTTCATGAATTTTGGTGATGCGCGATCTCGTTTGTTTTTTTGATCAGCAGCTTATTGATTCGCTGAACAGCTGCGTTTTGGCGTTGCTGGACCCCTCTGATGGGGTGGGCGCACTTGCCCGTGTCGGTGTCTGTGGGCATAGAGCGTACTTCGCGCCGGGGCTTGCCCGGGTGATTGAGAGTGGTGAGGAATGGTTGCAGTGAAGCCATTAGGCAAAGGGGGAGCGATGACTTGTTTGGTTTGCTATGAGCCAGCGGCAATCGTCGATGCTGGTGTCGAGTATCAGGAAAGAGCCTGTCCGAAATGCGGATACTATCGAATCACTGGTACTGCGCTTGTGCTGATGAAAGCCCATAAATGGCACTTCGACGTGGAATTAACGCGGAAGTGGTTTTCAGAACATCAAGGCACTGGGGCGATTCCAATCATCGATTCGAACCAGGCAGCTCGCTTGATCGACGTTTAACGTATCGCGATTAGGAGCGAGCAGTCAGAGGGGCTGAGGTAGAAGCGTTTCATGCTGTCTCCTGCTACTGATCCTGGCGCAGCGCCTGCTGCACCGCGAAGATGATGCTTTCGAGGTAGGCCCAGTCAGGGTTCAGCTCGGTTGAATCGTTATCCAGATGCCACCACTCATCACCGAACAGTTGCCGCATGAATGTGTAGTGAGCACCTGCAAGATGATCGATAGAGTTCGCCTGCCTGACGTCTTCCGCTTCGTCAAACAGATCGCGCGCCTCACCTTGATCAATCTCGCGTTCCCTTCGCTGTTGCAGAATCAGGCTTTTCGCCTTGTCCGCCAGCGCATTGCCGCTGAACCTTCGGGAGCTCATATCCTTGTCGAAGTAGCCAATGATGTAGCTCGCGTTCAGCTCACAGAAGAACTGGCCTATGTTCAGGCCGTCCCACATACCGCCCCAGTAGGCCGTCCAGCTCTTGCCCCAGCAGCTGACGGTGATCTTGCCTTTGCACGGAGCCAGGTCTTCGAGGAAGACGGTGATCGGATCAAGATTCGGCGCGCCGGTGATCACCAGCTTCGTGACTGTCGAGCGCTCAATCTTCAGAGGCTCGGCCGGTTTGTTTTCTATGGGCATGGGGATTCCTCGTCGGTATATTCGACGGAACTGATTTTGGGGGTGGGCATTATGATTTGTGCATTGTGCAAGCAAGAGAAAGACAAGCTAATAGATAGCCACTTCCTTCCCTCTGCAGCGTACTACCAAATCCGAGGAGTTGATGAATTAGCCAATGAGGGACCAATTCATATAAATATCGGAAAAAATAGTGCCTTTTATACAGATAGACAAATTAAGAAGCCCTTGCTTTGTGGCGATTGCGAAGACCTGTTCTCAAAAAACGGCGAACGTAAAATGGGAGAGCTTTGGGCTACCAAATTCGGGTTCCCTCTACTTGAGCTATTGCGATCCAGGCCTGTTACTACCACCGACTCTGGGTTAAATTTCTATGACGGAAGGACTCTGGATCAGCATGTCGTCAATGCGATTTTATATTTTGCCGCTAGCATTTTTTGGAGGGCGCAAGTCTGGGACTGGGGTAGAGATAAAGATGCTTACAGCAGGGCATTAGGTACTAAATATGAGCTGGGTTTTCGAGAGTTTCTGCTTGGTAAGCGTAAGCTCGAAAACGTTCTACTTTTAGTGGACGTAAACTCACATTTAAAAACGTCTTCAATGATGTCCTTCCCTACCTGTGGGCGTATGCGAGGGGATAGGGTTCACAGTTTTAGTTTGCTTGGTATTAAGTTCTCGATGTTTGTAGGTCGAGCCATAAGCCAGAGAACTAAATCCCCGTTTGAATTTTATCGTACGCAAGTGCTGTTTGTAGCTTCTGATCACGACAAACACCCCTCCCATATGAAATTGGCAGCGCAAATACAGTCCAACGTCGTTGCGAAAGGAAAGCTTGCCCGTTCGCAGCAGTAAGTGAGGATAGGTCAGGCGGCGAGTCCCCGGTAAAGCTCGATGATGTCGGCAGCGTTGGCGCTGACCAAGGCTTCAGCCTCATCCGGGCAGACGCTGTTGCCAATCAGCCGTACCTGGTCCGTCTTGTTGATTTCGCGCCATTCTTCGGCGCCTGTGACCGGATCGACGAACAACCCGCGATCGATGATGTAGTCCTTGTCGAAGCCCTGGGCTGCCTTGAGCTCAGGCGGCTGCAGCATGCGCAGGGTGATGTCGACCAGCACATAGCCACCGACCATGACCAGGTCCGCAGGATCTTTGAAGTGTTCCGGCAGATGTTCGTGCATGAAGGCAGCGCAGCGGCGCGCACCTTCCAACTGTTCAGGCGTCAGGGTGTCCGGCACCTGAACAACTTCGACCAGCGCGACTCGATCTTTCGTCGGCAGGGTGTGCATCGGCTCGGTGAGCGAAATGCCGTCCTTCTCGTTACCGTAGTACTTCACCAGGTAGGCGTTCACCAGTCGCTGGTTGGCGCCTGACTGGCAGATGGTCGAGATAGGGTCGAAGGCCGAACGGCCGTCGCCTTTGTAATACCCGCCATTCGCCTGTTCGAAGAACGCAGCGACGACACCGTGTCGTGCGGCGCCGGCCAGCACGGTCTGGGTTGGCTCTTCCGGCGAGCTGCCGACGGCGTTCTGCCCGAAGGCTGTCATGTGCGCGGCAACCATCGCGAAGTGGCCGCCTTTGACTTGGGCGACCTGCGTGCGCAGCGGCTCTTGCGCATCGAAGTTGCGCTGCGACGATCCGTTGGCGCACTCGGTCAGGAAGGGCGCCGCTACTGGCTGCACCAATGCGTGATGCGTGCCGCCGGCGCTGATGGTCGATAATGCCTCGTCAACGCCGTGGGTGCTGGTGTGCGCTTCCGATGTTCCGCGCATCGGCACGATGAAGGGCTTCGCGCTGGTCAGCACGTGTCGCCAGCAACCCTTGGCTACGCGGCGCATGGTGTTCAAGGCCATCGGCTTGTCTCGGAAGATCGTGCGGCCCAGGTTGCTCCAGTCGATGCATTCTGCGGCGGTTCGCCAAGGTTGCTGCTTCGCCGTCGGCACTTTGTGGCGCTTTGGTGCCGGCCAGACTATCGGCTTGCCGTCGCTTCGGGCCACCAGGTACAGGCGCTTGCGGATGGTCGGGGTGCCTGCGTTGGCCGCGATGCGCTCCCGCCATCCGACGTTGTAGCCCAGGCCTCGCACCAGGCTTTCCGCCGGCACGTATTCGCCGATCGATTGCAGGATCTCTGGCATGTCCGGGTGATCGGCGGCGAGTCCGGTGCTAAGCGCGGCGATGAATGCCTTGAAGGTTCGGCCACGCTCGGCCTTGATCGGTTGGCCGTCTTCGTCGATCGGGCCCCAGTCGCAGAACTCTTCGACGTTCTCCAGGAACATCAGGCGCGGCCGGGTGGCGTGCGCCCAACGAACAACGACCCAGGCAAGCCCGCGCACCCCGCGGTCACGCGGCGCACCGCCCTTGGCTTTGCTGTGATGTCGGCAGTCCGGCGAGGCCCAGAGAATGCCGACCGGCTGGCCGCCGGTGGCATGGACCGGATCCACCTCGAACACGTCCGCAACATAGTGCGCCGTCTGCGGGTGGTTGGCGCGGTGAACCGCCAGGGCGATCGGGTTGTGGTTTACCGCGACATCCGGCTCCCGATACGCCCGGGCTATCCCGGTGCTTGCACCGCCGCCACCGGCAAACAGGTCCACCACCAGTTCCTTTTCGAATGGCAGGCCCATGCTTGGCTGACGGTTGATGAACTGGGGTAATTTCTGTTGAGCGGACATAGAAGATCCTCGCCGGCTGGCGTGATTCGTTGAAGTGGGGTATTGGTTGATGTTTTAGGTATTGGGGAAGATCGTGATAACGAAGAAGATCACACCGAAGATGATGAGCAAGTTGCTCAGGATTTTTTACCAGGACTACGAGACAACGTATGGCCATGGTTCAAGGCACATTAACGGCTACGCAATTCTCACCACGGCTGCGGAGGTTTACATAGACCGCATGCCAGAATTGGCCGAAACCGAAGGGAATGTGGTTCGGTACCGACTGCTGGATGTGCTGGTGGAGCTTGAAAAATCTGAGTTGATGAGGTCCGAAAATGGCCTCAGGTACTACCTTACCAACCTTGGGTATGCCGAGGCGTCGAAGTCGCGCTGGCGCAGATTTTTGGACTATTGGAACAATAACCCAGGGCTCAATACCGTTATTGCAATACTCAGCATGGTCATATCCGGCATTAGCATGTGGGTGGCAGTTCTTGCGTTAAACAAGCCCGGCTCTTAGTGAAAAATGCATCAGGCGCCGCCATCCGTGACCGGTGGTGGCAATTTTTGAGTGATAATGTGGGGAGCAGAACAACTCAGAAGCTCGTGTCGAGGATCCTGTGCCAAAATTCATTTATAGATACAAATATCTCCCGGACGGGGACGGGCTCAGGGCGGTCATAGGAAAGCGGACACTGAAGTTCACGCATCCGCAAAAATTCAATGACCCATTTGACTGCATGCCAGTATGCGAGATCGATCTTCCTCGCGAGATTTCTAAAATTCACCCGCAGTTAAGAGAGGCTTTACATCTCGACGGCCTAAGCGCGGAGGAGCTTCACGTCACACTTTCAAAGGCTGAGTCAGGGATGAGGGTATCCTTCGAGAGTGGTGACTTCATTACAAGCTTACTCTCTGGCGCTTCAGTTCTTTCGCTCTCAAAAATTCCGGACAGTACTTTGATGTGGTCGCATTACGCAGAGGACCACAAAGGTGCTGTTGTTGAGTTTCGAATAGATTGTTCAAAAAAATTCTCATTGGGAACATCCCATGCCGATTTGATTTGCCTTGATGTCCATTACTCCAGGGAGCGACCGGTAATGCTTTGGGATGGCAATCCATCCGCTCCGAACACAGTTCTTGAGAACCTTATACTTACAAAATCAGATGTGTGGGCTTATGAACAAGAGAGCAGGGTTCTGAAAAGTTATGGTGGTGAGGGGATTTTTAAGTACGATCCCACTGCGCTGAGCGCTGTTGTTTTAGGCGCGCGGAATGAAAATCAGGAAGAGTTAGTCGCGCTTGTTGGGGCGGTGGAATCTTCTTTGAATCAGGCTATACCTGTATATCAAGCCAAGTTCTGCGGAAGAACCTACAGATTGAACATTCCAGGTTTCAAGTACCGTACGGATAGTGGTGTTATTCAATCTGCTCATCCTGAGGAGAGATAATCTCGTCGCCCGGATCACGCTTCAGCTCCGCCAAGCTTTGATTGCGGAATTCCTGCGCCACGCTTTCGCTAATTACGATTTCGTGGCGCGCACGAAGCGCATTCCGCGCACCCTCAGGGCCGAGCGAATGCACGTACCGCAGGACACCCTCGATAACAGAGGCCTGCTCGGCATCCTCGCTCCAGACCATCAACTCTTCAAGAATGTTGCGCGTGCCGAGTCGGCACCGGTGTCGCAGTTCCTTCTCGTCGAACTCGATCCGCTTCTTGGCAGCCTTGGCCGACCGCTCCTTTCCACTTTTGGCCATGGCCAACCTCATCTATTCCGCTGGCCGGGATCGCCAGCCAGGTTTGTCGTTTGCGTTATTGCACGCGTGCCATCCTGCGCATCAGGCAGATGCCGGGAAGTCGAGGGAGTAGTCGGCAATCAGCCGCCGGCATAGCGTTTCGCTGATGCCCAGGTGCTTGCTGGCCTTGTACCGCGTCATGCCGGCCGCTTTGCACTCCATCAATTGAACGGCCAAGGCGGCTTTTTCGTCATCGCTGATGAGTCGCCCACGCTTGCTCTTTGGCGCCTCGATGTTCCGATAGCCGTATGCCGGCTTCGGTACTTGAGCAATTCCGGGACTGTCCTTGCCGAGGCCAGTCGGGATCATTTGCGCCTGACCCCCAGATGCAAAGAAGGCAGCTTTCGCCGCCTCCAGTCCACATTGCCGCTTTGCGGCTTCTTCGATTGCTTGGTCCATGTCAGACACCGTTTAAATGGTGGAGGGGCGCGAAGGGGATGTCGTCGTCGAAGCTATCGGGCGGGGCGGCCTGCTGGTTTTGCGCTGGCCGGTTCGCCGCCTGTTGTCGTGGCTGCTGCTGCGGCCTCGACTGCTGTTGCGGTTGATTGGCCGCCTGAGGCGGTGAGCCGACGAACTTGATCAGGATGATCTTGCCCGTCAGCTTGAAGCCCTCACCGCCGCCGCTCTTGGCGTAGGTCTCGATGTGGGCATCTTCCATGGTGAAGTAGAGCTGCTGGCCCTTGAGCAGATAGGGCGCCATGGCTTCGGCCTGCTTGCCCCAGAGAGTGGCATCAACCCACTGAGTCGGACGCTTGCCGTCCTGGCCCTTGCGACCGTAGTCGCAGGCCAGTGCCAGATTAATTACGGCATCGCCGCCAGGGGTGTAGCGCAGTTCAGCGTCACGGCCAATGCGGCCGACGTCGGTAAGTGTTGGCATGATATGTCCTTAAGCGGCGATGCCGAGCACGCGATTCATGCGCTCGTCGAGAATTTCGTAGAAGGTTTTGACGCGTTCGCTCATCTTGCGAATCATCACTTCGTCACGGTAGGCACGCTTCACAAACAGCTTCATGCCCGGCCAGTAGCTGACGAAGTCGATCCACTCGCGATCCGATACCCACAAACCGCCCTGGCACTGCGCAACATGCTCTTTCGGGATCTCGCCGGAGAGGATCACTTCCACCTGAAACTTCGGCAGCTTGGTCTTGATCTCGCACAGGCCGTCTTCGCCGATCAGCGAGTCAGGCGAATAGCCGATGCCGTGGTTCAGGATGATGCCGACCTGCTCGGTGGTGACGTCCAGTTGCGACTGGTACAGGCCGCGGGCAATGCCCTCGTATTCATGGCCGCGCTCGGTGTGGCGGTTACCCTGGAACGGGTCGGCGGCCTCACCGGTGATGCGCTCGCCGATCAGCGTATTCATGTAGGTGAATGCCCCGGCGCCGAAACCTGCCTCACCCTTGCCGTTGACCAGCAGGGTGTCCAGCTCCGAGCAGGTCACGATGCCCAGGCGCAGATCCAGCCACTCTTGAGTCCCTTGCTCTACGTTACTGATTATTTTCATTGCCTTTGTCCTCGGCTGGTTTGCTGTGATGGGTCGCTGATTTGGTGAGCATTGCGAGCACCTGGTCGAACAGAGATTTCTCAACCGATGCCGGGGTGCCGTGCATCTTCTTAAAAGCCTCTTTCGCCTTGTCGCTGCACTTCTCCAACAGGATGGCGAGTTGCGCGGCCTGCGCCGAAGTCACGCGCGGCGTAACCTGCGCGGCCGGGCCGTTGCCGTCGTCGTCTTCGCCGGTGGTGGTGAAGTTCAGGAGCAGGCCTGCGGTGTAGCGCTTGCCGTAGCTGACGCTGGAGGCGACTGCCTGCACACCGTTTTTGCTGCCCGACGCGTCCACAGGTAGGACAATCGACGTCACTTCCCGGTGGCCAGCGCGATGGCTCAGCACACCTTCAACCTCGATGCCTCGCTCGTTACGAGGGGTGCGGAAGGTAATGGCGAATCCATACTTGGCCATCACCGGCTTGATCATTTCGTTGACGTCTTCCCAGAGCGCATAGGTGCTCTGTACTCGCCCGTTCTTGTCCTTGATGCCACCGCGCTCGCCGATCACCGGCATTTCTTCCTGCATGTGAGCCAGTGCATCGTCGTACTGCTGCTTCGCCTGCTGAGCCTGGAAGCGTTCGTGCATCAGCATCAGTCGTTCCATCTTGTCGATGTCAGCATCGGGGCTCATGGCCACCTGCTGGATGATCGACATGATGGTCGCCGATTCGGTTTGAATGGCCGGCACGCGCTCGACCTGGTCTTTCACTGCAAGATTGCTCATGGCGACCTCAGTATTGAATTGAAATGGCGGGGATCTGGCGGCTGGCGATCAGCGTGATTGCTTGCTTCGCACATTCTTCGGTCATGCCGCCCCTCACGAAGGCTTGAAGGGCCGCGAGGTTGATTGAGCGGCGGTGCTCTTTGTCCTGTTCGCGCAACCGCTCTTGCCGCAGAATTTCGTCAGCCGCTGCTTTCTGGCGGGCCGCTTCTTCCTGCTTGGCTTGCTCAACGGCTGCCTTCTGGCTTTCGACGGCTGCCAACCGATCGCGCTCCGCTTTCTGCTCGGCCTCGATCTGTTCTCGCTTGGCTTGTTCAGCCTTGCGTTCGGATTCGGCGGCTGCCAGCTTCAGGTCGCTCTCGCGCTTCTCGGCGGCGGCCTTCTCATCACGGATGCGCTGTTCCGCAGCTTCACGCTCAAGCCGAGCTTTCTCTTCTGCTTCGCGAGTGGCGCGCTCGGCAGCCTCGCGGGCGATTCGCTCTTCGTGGTCCTTCTTGTCGCGCTCTTCTTTTTCCTTGCGCAGTCGCGCCAGTTCCAGCTGCTCTGCTTCGTATTTCTGGCGGGCGGTGAGGGCAGCGCGAAGCACCCCCAGTGCCTTGTCCTTGGCGCGAGCGGCTTCCGGTTCGAACTCTTCCCAGTCATCACCCATGGCAACTGCTTCAAGCTGAGCTACGCGGTCGGCCAGGTCCTCGGCGGTGATGCCGTCCAGATCTACGGCCAGCAACCGGATACGCTCAATCGCATCATTGTGCTTATCGACCCGGGCGTCTTCAGCAGCCTGCCATTCGTTCAGTGGGCGCCGAACCTCTTCCTGCCATGAGTCCAATGTGTCGCGAACGCGTTTTCGCTCGGCGTCGATCTTCTTCGGCACCTCCTTCAGATCGGCGACCAGCTTCTTGCCGACGTCGTCCAGAGCGGTCTTGGACCGGGCTACCTTGTAGGCCATGGAGGCGATCGCATCGCGACCCTTGCGGGTGCTGATGTCCGGCGTGAAGCCGTCGATCTCGGTGCGGATCTTCTGTAGCCACGGCTCAAGGCCCTTTTCGGTGCTGTAGACCGCGAGGGCGGTTTCTTGGGGCGGCACTACGGCCAGTTCGGTATTTGCGGACATGGGGAATCCTTGCCGCGATGCTCGCAGCGTTTGAAGGTGTGGGTTATTGGGTGAGCTGAGAGCAGTAGGAGCTGGCCAGCATTACGAAGGTGGTGCCGATCAGGACGAGAGCTGAGCCGCGCCAGAGGTAGATGCGCTTAGCGCGCTGGTAGCCGGTCAAGGCCGAACCCTTACCGCGATGCGGCCGCCCTTCATGGTTGCCGCCAAGCGCTGAGGCAGGCTCGACACTTTGCGCTCACGCGACATGCCGATCACTTCGTTAAACGGAAGGCCGAAGCCGAGCATGATCAGCTTCGATTCGATCTCTTCAATCTGCTCGTCGATCAGCGTTTTAACCGGTGCAGTGCTCATTGCAACTCCTCGGCCGGCTCGCAACCGCACGATTCAGCCTTTCGCAGTAGTGGTGGAATTCTTCGATGGTGATCGTGCTTGCCTGCAGGAAGCTGGCGATGTTGCGCAGGGCCAACACCTCGTAGAGAGGAGGGCAGGTTTCGCGGGTCAGCTCATCGATGTCTTTGTCTATCTGGATGTGAGGGCTCACAACTCATCGTCTTCGGCTTTGGCGATGAGCGCGTCATCAGCGAGCGGCCAAAGTAACGTTTGGGCGATTTCACCGAGCTTGCCCAGCGGGTGGTCACTGTTGCCGAGCAACTCGGCCACCGCAGTCTTGTCAGCGCTGCCAATCGCTGTCGTGATGAGCAGCCAGCCAAGCGCAGGGGTATGAACCTCACTGTCGGCGAGCCGGTTGTTCACGTACTCGTCGACCGCCAGAGCGAACTCCTCAGCCGTCACACCCTGCGGAGTGCGCATGCGGCGCTGGAACGACACATTGTTGCCGCGCAGCAACTCTTCGGCAGCGTTGTAAATCCATTCCGCCCGAGCGTCATCGTGCGGGCTTTCGCTCACTGGAGGCGGCAGGCGGCGTTCAAGTCTCAACTGAGCAAGCTGTGTTGCGTTCATGATCGCCTCCAAGTGGCGAGGTGGAGTAGGCGAGGGCCGCCCATCCGTTTTAAACATATTGACCGTAAGGCCATTCAGGGTGATCCATCGGGGTTTAACCGGTGGTCGTCCAACAAAACCCGGCTGCACTCATCCATTCCGCTGGTTGCCGTTGGGCGCGGAGGGGAGTGCATGCGGGTGGTGTCGGGAGGGGTTGCCGGTTACTTGTCCGGCGCTGATGTCACCAGCAGATCCTGTGGGCTATGCCCGCTACGGGGCGCTGACAAGGCGCGCTCTCCGGAACCGATATTCTCTCGTCGGTCCAAGCGCGCAGGGCTGTAGTGCCTGCGGATACTGTTGCTTGGCAACGGCGGGTTAATCCTTCATGGCAGTGGCTCCTATTGCTCGCTCACTGGGCAGGCAGTGGCCACCTATTGAATGGGTAATGCAGGGGGCCGCGTTGCGCGGTGCAGAATCATCCGCATCGGGCTGACTCTCCGTTATCACGGCTACGCTGCCGAGTTGCGGCAGGCTCCGTGCAAAGGGTCAGTCCGATGCGGCCTGGTGCTGGGGAGTACCAGGTGCTCGGGTGGGTTAACCGGATTAGAAGTGACCACCCACTTCCTCAACCATCACCGGAATAGGGCAGTTATCGTCAGGCTGACGCGGCGCTGGTTGTTCAGTGGCTAGCAGCCAGCTCACCACTGCGCAGGTGACGCGCTCGGTGGTACGCTTGAAGTTCCACCAACAAGCACCACAGAGGATGTGTATGAGTCAGGAAAGAAGCGGGACAGTTGAGTCAATTGACTTGGCAAGAGCGGCAGCAAACAAGCTTGCTCTGCATGGCGAATCAAAGGACATCAAGGATGCGTCTGAAGCGATTTTTGCTCTGTGCAACGTGGTTACCGTGTTGCTAGGCAGAATCGAGAAATTAGAGGCTGGAAAGTAGGGCCGTGATATCGCCGGGGCTTATCTGATTAGCCTCGGCGAACTCTTTGACGAATAAATTTCTGGCTGACTCGTTCCGCTCTCTGGCCAACTTGTAATCGAGCGCCTTACGTTCAAGCGACTTCGACGCTGCCAGCCAGTCACTGAACAGCATGTTGATTGTCATTTCCTGCCCGCTACTTATTTCTTGGCTCATAGCCGTATCACTCCGGTTTGATTTCCCTGATACCCCTCGCTAGAAGGGCATCGAGGAAATCTGTTTGTGTCGCTCTCTTGCATAGGCCAACGGTCGCTTTCCCGTTGATGTCTTTCAGCGCGACACGGGATCAAGGTCCCAAGGCCAAACGCTTAATCACCACCACGCAGCCTCTCCAGCTACGCCCTCCGAATGAGGTCTCCTATGCCCAGCGCCGACATCAGGTCGAATCGCTGCGTACCGTTGCGCGGTACGTCCGCTGGCTATGCATCGGCCAGCTCGGCGTCCATCAGATTGTTAAAGAGCGGTCAGGCCCTTTGAGGCCCTTCGCATTGGCTGTGTGTCGCTGCGATGGATGTAGTTAACCATCGGTATATTTTAACGTCAATACCGATGGTTAATTTATTTTTGGTGGGCGTGGAGTATTCTTTTGTCGCAACTGGACGTATATACAGTATTAGGGGTGGAGAATGAGCAAGGCGCAGAAGTCTAAGCCGGCAGTACGAACTGAGTCGTCCGGGGTAGAGAGGCTAGGGTTGCGCGTGTCAGCAATGATCAACTCGCCGCGCTCCCAGGACAGATGCTCGGTGCTAATTCATCGCATGGATACGGATCAAGATGCCGAGTGGGACGAAGTCATGGGGCAGATAGCCGAGACGGACGGCGTCTCGATGATCTTTCAGGATGATGGCGGAGTCCTGCTGGAATGGGAGGCGCCGAGTGAGGAAGATCGGGTGCTAGAGACGGGCGAGATTGATGCACTAGAAGAGGCACCTTTCTGACAGCTAATAAAAAGCCCGACTCAATGGCCGGGCTATAGGAATGAGGCAGCGCCTTTTTGAAAAAAATTTGTGTACGCATGACCTACCAGATGCTTTAATCGTCTCATAAGCAAGAAAGGGGAATAGCAGCACGAAAGCGCGTTCTCCCACACAGATTTAACGATAAATGGGTTGCGACTACGCGGCCGGCGCTAGGCCCCTGAGACATTGACTCAGGGGCTTTTCGCTTTCTGGCTTATGGGAAAACTTTTTTGCCGTAGCGACCGATCTTTTTCTTGAGGATTTCGTACGCACGGTTTTGCTGGTCGGGGCGAAGCACCGAAAGCCCTATAGGTCTTGCGGTGAGATCGGCGATTTGCAGGCCAACTGAATTGGTTTTCTTGTCAGCGATGCAAATTTCAAATGAGTATTTTTTAGCGCCCCAGTTCGCACCATCACAGACCCTTCTAAACGCAAGCTCTAGATCTGCATCCTCTTTTCCGCCGCGCGCCTCAAAAACAAAATGTGTTTCATTGTCGTGAGCTCCCAGGCCAAGAAGGTGCTTATAAATCCGCTCAAGCCCGAATTGCATAGCTAGGTGGTAAGGGTGCTCCGGCTCTGCATAGCGATTCTTATGGCGCTTCTTATCGATGATCACCGCAAAAATGTCGAAGTTACTTTCGTCCATGATCTGAGAAAGTCGCTCTAGGAGGGCCTCACGATCCTCTTTGCCCATCTTTGAAAATCGACCTTTTTTTCGAACAATCTCCGACTCATGGAAAACCACATGGTCATGACCAAAGAGGTCGAACTTCAGTCGGTTAACCTTCGGGGAGAGGATGTCGATGTATTCATCCTTGTGGATTAGGCAAAAGGTCAGAGCAAAGATCGGATAATTCTCATCGATCGATGCAAGGCTGTGATCACCGCTTTCATCAACAAAAACCACCCAATCGCTGCGCGCCATCCATTGCGCCTCCCGGGCGCCGAAAATACAGTTCAGAGTTAATTTTCCCTGGTGTTACAGCAGGTGAGCATTCCACACTAAGAGCGCGCCGGCCATCACTCCGCCTTCCCCCGCACAATCCTTTTACTAATGAACCATCACGACATTGCCGTCCTCGGCGATTTTGATGCGCTGCAGGGATTTCTTGAGGTCCTGAAGAGAAGCTAAAAGGATATCCGCCTCCTCAACCATACCGGCTTCGCACAGCGTTGTTATGGCGTCGAGGAGGGTATCCATTGAGCGCTTTATTACCTCGAGTTTTGAAGCCGATGCCGAGCTTTCCATAGTCGTTTACCTCGTACGCTAAAGTCCTCGCCCACAAATCCCCGCCCCGCAAGACCATCCGGCAATCTCACGCCTTCCGCGCATTCCAGATCATCAGCACCTTGGCGTGGATCGTGACGTCCTCAATCCTGGCTTCTTGGTCTTTGTGTTTTGCGTTGTCCGAAATCAGCCAGAACCGTTCAGCGTCCATAATCTGAACTCGTTTTATGTACAGGTGATCAAGCCATGTCAGCACGTAAATACCATCACCCACAAACTCGTTGACCCCTTTGTCAACGATAAGTGGGTCTTTATCGTTGATGGTGCCTTCCATGCTCTGACCCCAGCCGGTAATCATGGCCAAGGAGTGGGGTGATGTGTACGAAACGCCTTTCTCGCGCAATAGATCTTCGCGAATGATGAGGTTTCTGATCACTTCGTTGTAGTCTGCCGGCACCTGGCCATGCCCCATGGCGGCGCGCACATCGTATTGACGGATGATGATTTCCTCTGGCCTAGCCTTAAGCCCGGAAAAATCAGCTTGAATAACCTTGCCTTGGACTTCCCCGGCCGCCGTGAGCGCCGCCGCCGCAATTTTCTCTTGCGCATCCGCATCGAGATTCTTGCCCGCGTGCTTGCGGATCATCTCCATAACTTTCTCGGCGGCGCTCGATCCGCTCGCCGCTGTTACCTTAGTCGATGCACCGGTCAGTGCCGCTATCTCGCGAGCTAGGCGCGGGCTAAATGCTGAAACTGGCTCATCAAGCATGCGTGCAAGTACGGCTGCGAATTTAGTGTTTAAGGGATTGATTCCCTTGAAATACAGGTTTACAGCAGCCGGCGTCATTCCCGCCTCATCGGCGATCTTTTTCTGGCTGAGCTTCAGTTCGTTCTTCTTCGAGAGGAACAACTCGTGCGCGGCCGAGCACTCGGCAAGCAGCTCGGGCGGAAGGATTCGTTTCTTGGTCATCGCGCGAATGTATACCAATGGTTAAAAATAAGAAGAAACCATCGGTATTGATTAAAAATTAACAGATGGTTAATATCGGCCTCATCAACAGCAGAGGCACGACCATGAATGAGACTCCCCTCGACAAGTTCGTGGCTGACAAAGGGCAGTCCGAAGCCGCACGGCTTCTTCGGGTTACTGCGCCAGCCATTCACAAAGCCTTAACCGCGAAACGGGACATCCGAGTGCTTGAGCTTCCAGATGGAAGCTTCCAGGCGAAAGAGCAGCGCCCGTTCCCATCCCAAAAATCCGCCGCTTAATCAATCTCATCAGCCACACAGGAAATCCGAGCATGTACATGGACCCCAATCAAAAGCGCGCCATTCCGGTGAAGGTTCGTTTCGAACCTGTTCTTGATCGGATTCTGCGCAAGGCCGCTACAAAGACCCGCATGCAGCACGCCACGTACCTCTACGAAATCATCGAGTGGGCTGTTGCAAACGGCGTGATCGAGGAACTCATGCAGGACAAACAAGAAGATATCGCGGGCTGACGGGCCTATGGAGTCCCGAATGACCATCGAGCTTGAAAAGTTGCCGCCTAAAACGCGGCAAGCAGTAGAGGGGCTGATGCGCCAGAACGGTTGGAGCTTCGACCGAGCCATCAACGAAATGATGGAAACCGCCATTGCTGGCGGGGCGCTTTCAGAAGTAGGGCGCAAGAAGGCCAAGGTGCTTCAACTGGTGACCCCAATGAGGGCCTCAGGCAGGGACTCTTGAGGGTAACCAAGAGGGCCTCTGCCAAATCCGAGACGAAAAAAAGCCAGGTTCGTGGCCTGGCTCTCTTAAAACGCGTTGTGGAGCAAATCATGCACCAATCAATCCAAACGATCAATACCCCGGCCAGTGTCGCGACACATTTTGGCAACGGTGAAAACGTGTCGCGTATTCCAACTCAGTTTAGCTTTCACGGACTTCTGGTTCGCGTGATCGACGACGGAAGCGGTGAGCCGCTGTTCATCGCCAGGGATGTGGCGGAGGCTCTCGGTTATGCCAACACGTCCAAGGCGATCAACGCGCACTGCAAGGCGGTTAGCACCTGCCATACCGAAATGGGAGGTCAGGTCAGGGCGGTACAGATAATCCCCGAGCGCGATCTTTACCGGCTGGTGATGAGGTCGAAGCTGCCGGCCGCCGAACAGTTCGAAGAGTGGGTGGTTGGCCAAGTACTGCCGAGCATCCGCAAAAACGGCCAGTACTCGGCGCCGGCGCCGAACAACTCCAAAATCGTTGGCGAGCTGGCAATCCTCGAATGCTTCGACCGCCTGCTTAAGCCCGCAGCATCCAGCAAGATGATGATGCTGGCCCAGATCGCCGCCAATAACGGGCTGGATGCGAAGTTCCTACCGGGGTATGCCATAGACGCAGCTCCAGATGCCTCTGGCGGATCTTCGATGCCTACGAAGTCCGCCACGGCGTTGCTGAAGGACAGCGGCATCCGCTACGCACCGGCTGCCTTCAATCGCGCGCTGGCTGCTCATGGCTTCCTAAAACAACTCCAACGCAAGAACTCCAAGCAGGAGATGGTCGACTTCTGGTCTGTGACTGAAAAGGGCCTCAAGTACGGCAAGAACCTCACCAGCCCGCAATGCCCCCGCGAGACGCAGCCTCACTGGTACGTCGATCGTTTCCTCGAACTGGCCGACCTGATCGGCAAAGGCAGCAAGTAATGGCCGGAGACTGGATCAAAATGCGCATCGAACTTCAAACCCATCCGAAAGTTTTCCGCATGGTGTCCGCATTGAAAGCGGACAGACTTCGGATCATTGGTGGACTGCATGTTGCCTGGAGCACTTTTGACACTCATTGCGATGACGGTGTGCTCGTTGGCTACACCACTGATGCGATGGATGCTGTTGTCGGGTGGCCGGGTTTCACGCAGGCCATGATCGACGTTGAGTGGGCCTGCATGGAGGATGAGGGCCTTGTAATGCCTCGCTTTGACGAACATAACGGGGCAAGTGCAAAGCGCCGCGCCAACGATAACGAGCGCAAGCGTAACGACAGAAAGACGAAAAACGTCCGCAATGTGTCCGCTAGTGATGCGGACAAAATGCGGACCAGAGAAGAGAAGAGAAGAGAAGATAAAGATCAAAAGCTTTCTGGCGATGATGCAGTCGATTCAGCGGAACTGTTCGCCCGGTTTTGGTCGCTGTATCCACGTAAGGTAGGCAAGGAGGCGGCACGCAAGGCGTGGGACAAACTCACCCTGACCAACGAGCTTTTCGAGTCGATGGTCACTGCGTTGGGTGCGCAGTGCCTGAGTTCAGATTGGACCAAGGACAGCGGCCAGTTCATCCCGCACCCGTCGACCTGGCTCAACGGCAAGCGCTGGGAAGACGAAGTGCCCGAGCCGGCGCCTGCTGCGAACAACGTCCACCCGTTTCCCCCGCGTCGTCAGGCCAATGGTCCCGACTTCGATGACCTGACCTGGGCAAATGACTTGGGGGGATTGTGATGAAGACCCCGAATCAACTCATGCAGACCCTGGGCAACCTGCCTTCCGTGGAGACTGCTCCGCTCAAGATCGACACCGGTACCGCCGACGTCGTGAATTCATTGTTCAAGGAATTGCAGGCGATCTTTCCGGCGTGGCGGCAGGCGTGGCCAACCGATGAGGCGCTGATGACCGCCAAGCGCACCTGGGTGAAGGCGTTCATGGCCGAGGGCATCAAGCAGATCGAACAGATCCGCTTCGGCCTGCAGAACTGCCGCAAGCTCGGCAGCGACTTCGCGCCGTCGGTGGGCAAGTTCATCCAGATGTGCCAACCGACTCCGGAAGCTCTCGGCATCCCGTCCCACGAAGCGGCCTACGCCGAATCCGTCGCCAATGCTCACCCGAGCAAGGCAGGATGCAGGGAGTGGTCGCACCAGGCCGTGTACCACGCTGCGAGCCAGTGCGGCTTCAACACGCTGAACACGATGAAGGCCGAAGTCAGCCGCAAGCTGTTCGACCGCAACTACGACATCACCATCCGAATGATGCTCGCGGGTGAGCGCTTGCGGAACATTCCGTTGGCCCTGCCTGAGCGGGTCGACGGTCGCGTGACGGCGGCGATCGGCAACAAGGCCTTGGCTGACTTGCGCAAGAACCGGGGAGGGCATGCCCATGGGTAAGCCGACGACCAACAAAACCATGACCACGTTGGCCTGCACCATGGCTGGTTTCTCCATCGGCGTGTTCTGCGTCCTGATCACTATGGCGGTGACGTCATGAGTGATTACAGCGAACTGAAGAAGCTGGCCGAGGCAGCGACGCCTGGGCAATGGGATCGTAGCGACGGCAACGAAGTAAGTGTGTCGTACGAAGGCGACGAGGCGTACTGGAGCTGGGAAAACGCCGGTCCGGCACAATTGCATGGCTCGGGTGCTCAGCCCATTGCTGATGCTGATTTCATTGCCGCCGCCAACCCTGCCGCCGTACTTGCCCTGATCGCCGAGAACGAGCACCTGAAGGCTGGCGGGCAGTTACTGGTCGGTGATCGCAATGAACTTCGGGTAGATCGCGACCAGCTCAAGACCGAGAACGAGGCGCTGCGCAAGGCATTGAAAGCTGCCGAGGTTGCCATGTGGAAGGCCGATTCAAACATGGACAACGAAGCCCTCGATATCCGCGACTTGCTCGCCGACATGAGCAAGGGAGAGCAGTCATGAACCGTGCAAGCCCAATCGATCTGCGCAAAGCCGCGGAGGTGGCGAATACTTTCCTCAAAGCCGGGATTCTGTTTGTGTGCGTGCCGGTTCTGGATGAAGCCGACCATGCCGCACTTGTTGAGCAGTCCGGCCGTCGCCTGGAGCAGATGGCGCAGGAAGCGGAGGCGCAGTCATGACCGACAAAATCAGCGTCAACTGCCAGGCCAAGCTGTCTGAGGCCATTACCAGCCTGACCACCATGTTCCGCGAGAAGAAGTTCGTCGTTGTGTCGCTGCGCCCGGGGAAGGATCGCACCCTGGACCAAAACGCACTGTGGTTCTCGCTGTACCAGCGCATCGCTGCGATGACGCAGATCGGCGACGTCGAGGATGCACGACGGTACTGCAAGCTGCACTTCGGCGTGCAGATCCTGGTGAACGAGGATGACGATTTCCGCAACGGCTGGTACCGGACCATGCGCCATCTGACCTATGCGGAGAAGCTGGACCTGATGGGCGCCAATCCGTTGTTCGGCCCGGACGGATTCCCGGTGACTCGGTTGTTCAGTCGAGCCCAGGGCATCGCCTACACGGATCGCATTGTTGCTGACTTCACTGGGCGCGGCGTGGTGTTCACGGATCTGCTGGGTGAGGTGGCTGCATGAGGGAGGCCAAATCGTTCACCGTTGCAGATGCCATCAACAAGTGCCTAACCACCTGGTATCTCAAAGGCACCGCGGTGATCAAAACCGCCGAGGACACTCCGCCAGAGGTTGGAGAAACATTTCGGCTGGGGTTCAAAGATTACAGCGTGATTGCGGTTGCAGGTCCGTACTCGTACCAGTGGGCAGATGCTGTGATTGTTCCAAAGGAGGCGAATCCATGCGTGTAGCACCCAAGGAGCGGAAGAAGAAAGTCTGCGGTAATCCGGCGTGCGCGTCCGAGTTCACGCCATTCAGCACCACACAGAAGGTTTGCCATTGGAAGTGCGGCCTCGCCATCAAGGATGTGAACCAGGAGAAGGCGCGCAAGTCGCTGGCCCAGATCGAGCGACGCGAGATCAAGGTTCGCAAGGAGAAGCTGAAGAGCCGGGCCGAGCACCTCAAGGATACGCAGATCGCCTTCAACGCCTGGGTGCGCGAGCGTGACGCCGAGCTTCCATGCATCAGCTGCGGGCGGTACCACGATGGCCAATATCACTCCGGCCATTATCGAACTGTGGGAGCGAACCCGGAATTGCGGTTTGAGCCTCTGAACGCCTGGAAACAGTGCGCCCCATGCAATAACCACCTCTCCGGGAACCTGATCAATTACCGAATCTCGCTCCTACAGCGAATCGGGGAAGAAAAGGTGGTTTGGCTGGAGGGCCCTCATGAGGCCAAGAAGTACACCGTCGAAGAGTTGAAGGCGATGACCGCCGACTACCGGGCGAAGACCAGAGACTTGAAAAAGGGAGCAGTAGCATGACCAAGAAATTAATTTCTGCATTGATCAGTACCATGTTCAGTTTTGCGCTTCTGTCAGGCATAGACACTCTGCATCAGTTCGCTTTCTACGTGACGGCTGTCATGAATGGCTGTGCCTGGCTTGCTCTGTTTTGCGGTAGCGTCAAGGACGATGTTGCGGCCGGGCTGCGATCTTACTTGTGGATAAGCTTGCCGAGCTCAGCATTCAGCCTTTACGCAATGATCTTCACGGGCCATACCGTTCTGGCTGCATCGAGTTTCATGGTCACGTTCTTCATCCTGATTCTGGCGTTCAAGAAGCCGGAGGTCGCAGCATGAAGATCAATTCTGCACGCCAGGCATGGCATGACTGCACGTACAACCCGGCCCCGGGCCAGACCTCCGACGCCGCCGTGCTGGGTGTTGTGGTCCAGAGTACCGAACGCGGGCCAACTGCGAATCACGCCGTGCACGGTGCATTGGCCGGCCAGATTCAATCGGCGATCGCACGGCTTCACCAACAGCTCCGCGCATTCGGCAATGCCATGTACGCGGCCGAGCCAACCGATGATGACCGTGAAGAGGCAGAAGAGGCGGTGTTCAATCTTGCCTGCACCCGCGCGCCGCGCATGACCGCCGACAAGAGAGAGCGTGCCGAGTACGTGGCCAAAGGGGTGTTCCGTCGTTACCGCTACATGCACCAGGGCGGGCAATCAGCCAGCGATGATCCGCTGATCAAGCCTGAAGTGTTCCGGGCCTGGGTGAATGGCGAGTACGGGATCAAGCTTCCATCCGCTGCCTGGGGCCGAGACTGGGAGCCGTTTGTGCAGCTCTGCTTTGATGCCTGCTATGACATCGACGCGAAGGCTTTGAGCCCTATCGGCGGGGTGATTTACAAGATGCGAGAGGCTGCTTGACTTCCCGCACGGCTGAGGGCATCATTTCGCCATATTGAGTATTTTGCCTACGGCAACTTGCTCCACCAACCCTGCTTTCGAGCGGGGTTTTTTGCGTCTCCAGTTTCCTCCCATGCCCTCAGCGCGGTAGTTCGTCGCGCCGTAGGGGGCCTCATTCAGGCCTCTGCATTCGCTGGGGCTTTTTCGTTTTCGGCTCCCCACACCCATTGCTCCGAGCTGGGAGTGCAGCGGGCGCCGGATTTAACAAAGCTGAGGAAGAACCTTTGACCTCAGCGCCTGAAAAATCGGTACGCGAAAGAGTTGTCTTTGTCCAAGCGTCCACTACTGATCTAAGGCGGTTGCCGACGTTAGCCCTAACCACCAACGGCGAGCTTAAAAACTCGGTTTTTGAAATCCAAGGTAAGGGCCCCCTTGCTTATGAAGTCCATGCCAATGATGACTAAATATCGACACCCATTTTCCTTTAGTGGGGTGGCTACAAAGTTACCTGAGTACCGATGAGTTCCGCCTTCGAGCGAAAAGAGCCCTGGTCTGGCAAAGGTTTTCATGGTTGAGGTTGCGCCCTGAACATGAACAGCGCGCCCCTGATGGAAGCCAGTACTGCTGGCCAAGGTTTCGTCAATAAGCATGCCCTCTGCACCAGTATCGATTAGCGCGTAAGTTCGAGTGGGCACAGAGCCATATTCGGGCTCCGCTCGGTTTTTTATGCATGCAGCTTGAACGGTTACCAGGACCACAGGGAAACCAGTAGGGTCATCAGAAACCCTCCCAGCTGAATCCATAAATTCGATATTTATTTCGTCCATTGTTTTCATCGTTGTAGCTGTAGGGGCGACAACGATATATCAGCCTGCGGAGAGCGGGCTTTTTTATTCCTCAACTCCCTAGCCGGGAGGAATCCGGATGCCAAACATGCCCGACAAACCAGACACCTGGCTCATCGTCATGGCCTGGCTCAGCCAACATTCCCCGATGTTCTATGCAGCGACACTGTCGTGCTGGATCGCCTTCTTGCGCGTCATCTACGGTGGCGGTGGGAGGCGACAGGCTGTTCTTGAAGCGTGCCTGTGTGGCGCAATCACAGCAGGCGCATTCCCGCTGCTCGAATATTTCAACCTTCCATCGAGCCTTGCAGCCGCCGTCGGAGCTGTCATCGGCACTCTGGGGGTTAAGAAGGTGGCCGACCTGGCTGACCGATTCACCGACTTCAAATTACCTAAGCGCCAGGAGTGACCCATGCAACTGATCGACAACTGGAAACAAGCGCTGAGCATGACCAGCGTTCAGGCGGGCGGCGCCATTGCTGCGCTGGGAGTGGCTGAGCAGCTGATGCCGCAACTACAGGGGGTGCTGCCACCGGTGGCCTATGGCGTGCTGGGTTTACTTGTGATGATTGCCCGGGTAGTGCTTCAGCCGAAGTTGCGCATGTAGATAGCGACACGCTTCGAGAGGCGGCAATTTGTGCAGCGGGATTGTGCCTAGTGCTATCTTTGAGCTATCACCAAGGAGTGAGCTCTAATGGCTACTGGCATTCTGCTGCGAAACTGCAAGGACGTGACCTTTACAAATGTCGCAATGAAGGGGCTGGACACTGGCTTCGAAATTTATGATTCAGAAGACATAAGCATGACGGATGTACATTGTGAAACGCGAACCGCGGTTTCCGGTGAGCGAGTCAAACGCCTCATTGCGAGCAAGATGACGCATGACGACAGCTTATGGATGAGCCAGCCTACATTACTTGCGACTTTGGTTCGGAGGGCTGCGCATGGCCATGTTCAATCTTAAAGACTCAGAAGATATCAAGATTAAACACAGCTCCACTACTTCAGATGTTTTGATCGAAGGGGAAGGGTTAAAACGTGTTGAGGCCGACGATTGCCATGCAGGAGTTAGCTCGAAAGAAGCGGCAAAAGAGACTGGCAGTGTGTGGGGCAAAGTCAGACTTTGGATTTTGGAGCACTCAATTAAGAGTGTCTTCGCGGTGCTGGTTGCAGTGGCTATCTGGTACTGGACCTAAAAAGTAAATCACTCTGTAAAACCAAGCCTCGCTAAACAGCGAGGTTTTTCTTTTCTGGAAATCATAAATGACAACAAAGCAACCCGACTGGGAGGCGATCGAACGAGCCTACCGGGCCGGTTCGCTTTCCATCAGAACTATCGCCGAGCGCCAAGGCGTGAGCGACACCGCAATCAGGAAGAAGGCCAAAGCCCTCGGATGGGCGAGAGACCTTTCTTACCAGGTGCGTAAAGAGGTTCGCAGCAAGCTGGTTCGCGGAGAGGTTCGCAACGATCAAGGCGCGAACTGCGAACTGGATGCCGAGATCATCGAAGAGGCGGCAGAAGAAGGCGCCCGGGTGGTTCGCAGTCACCGGCGAGACATTCGCAAAGCGACGAACCTTGCGAACCTGCTGATGGATGATCTGTTGGCGACCATCCAGCGCCGCGAAGAGATCGAAGAAGACATCGAGGCGGAAACCGCCGAAGACAACAACGGGATGCGCCGGGCTTCGATGCTTGCCTCCGTGGCGCTACCGAGTAACTCCAAAACGCTGTTCCAGCTTTCCTCTGCAATGAAGAACCTGCAAGTTCTGGAGCGTCAGGCATACAGCCTGGACGAGAAGGAGAAGACGGACGAAGCCGACGAACTCTCGAAAATGATGGACGAACTATCGAAGGACGCCTGACATGAAGCCCGAGCACATGAAGCTGCTCCGGGATAAGCGTTGGAGGCTCAATAATCTCTACTTCATAACCGACAAAGGCGGCAAGAAAGTCCGCTTCCGGATGACGGACGAGCAGATTGAATACTTCGATGGGATGCACACCCGAAACATCATCCTGAAGGCTCGTCAGCTCGGCTTCACCACTGAGTGCTGCATCATCCAGCTGGACGCCGCTCTGTTTGAGTCGGCCAAGTGCGCGCTGATCGCTCACACCCTGAACGACGCCAAGCGCCTGTTTCGGGAGAAGGTGAAGTACGCCTACGACAACCTGCCGAAAGAGATCCGCGCCGCGAATCCTGCGAGCAACGACGCCGCCGGTGAGCTGGTATTCAGCAAAGGCGGCTCGCTCTACGTCAGTACCTCATTCCGGGGCGGCACGCTGCGTTACCTGCACGTCTCCGAGTTCGGGAAGATCTGCGCCAAGTTTCCGCACAAGGCGCGCGAAATCGTCACCGGTGCCTTTGAGGCGGTGGCCACTGATTGTTTCGTCACGATTGAATCGACGGCTGAGGGCCGGGCCGGCTACTTCTTCGATTACTCCCAGACTGCCGAGAAGCAGCTGCTGTCCGGCACGCCGCTCGGCAAGCTGGACTGGAAGTTCTTCTTCTTTAGCTGGTGGAAGAACAAGGCCTACTGGCTCGACCCGGCTGAGGCGGTCATTCCGCAGCGCCTGACCGACTACTTCAACGAGCTGTTCGCCAAGCACGGCATCGACACCAACCCGGGCCAGCGCGCCTGGTACGCCGCCAAGGAGAAGACCCTCGGCGACGACATGAAGCGGGAATACCCGTCGATACCCGCCGAAGCCTTCCAGCAGTCGATCGAGGGCGCCTACTACGCCCAGCAGTTCACCAAGCTGTACGCCGCTCAGCGCATCGGCACGCTGCCAGACAACAGCCACCTGCCGGTGATGACCTTCTGGGACATCGGCGTCGGCGACTCCACGGCCATCTGGTTCGTACGCCAGGTCGGCACCGAGTTTCACGTCATCGACTTCTACCAGAACAGCGGAGAGGGCCTGCGGCACTACATGAAGGTGCTGAAGGACAAGGGTTACACCTACTCCGAACACTGGGGGCCGCACGATATCGACAACCGCGAATTTGGCAGCGATGCCAAGACCCGGCGGGAGATGGCGCGCGAGGGCTACGAGATCGACGGCCAGCACTATCGCATGACGTTCCAGGTCGTGCCGAAAATCGGCGTCGATGACGGTATCGACCAGGCGCGCGAGATCCTCGCTCACTGTGCCTTTGACGAGGCGAAGTGCGAGGAGGGCATCACTGCGCTGGAGAACTACCGCAAAGAGTGGGACGACAAGAAGGGCTGCTGGAAAGACCGGCCGCTTCACGACTGGGCGTCTCACCCGTCCGACGCATTCCGGTACTTCGCTGTCGCCAAGACCAAGCGCGTCACGATGACCCACATTCCTGTCACCTTCACTTTCTGAGGCCATTCATGGCGAATTACAGCGACACCCGGCAGGAATATGCCGAGGCCTTGCCTGGCTGGCGTCTGGTGAAGCGTTGCGTAAAGGGCGCGCGCGAGGTGCGCAAGCATGATATCTACCTGCCGATGCCTGACCCTACGGACAAGTCGCAGGAGAACCTGGCTCGTTACGAACAGCTAAAAAAGCGGGCGATGTTTCTGAACGTCACCGGGCGCACTCGGGCCGACCTGCTTGGCGCTGTGTTCCGCAAGACTGCCGAAGTGAAGCTGCCGACCGAAGTCGAATATCTGCAAGAAAACGCCAGCGGCGACGGCACGAGCCTTGAGCAGCTGTCGAAAAAGGCGGTCGGTGAATGCCTGGACACCGGGCGCGGCGGCTTCCTGGTCGATTACCCGAAGGTCAAGGCGGCCAGCGGCGTTTCATCCATGGCGGATGCGGCCAAACAGAAAGCCCTGATCCACTTCTACGACGCCGAGTCGATCATCGACTGGGATGAGCAGGTCATCGACGGCGTGAAGCGCCTGGTCTACGTCAACCTGCAGGAATGCGTGTCGGTGTTCGACGCTGCTCAGTTGTCCCGCGAAGAGTACAAGCAGAATCGCGTGTTGCTGCTGATCGACGGAAAGTACGAGCAGCGGGTCTACAAGGAAGGCAGCGAAGACTTCACTCCGTCGAACCCGACCGATAAGAACGGCCAGCCATTCGACCACATCCCGTTCAGCTTCTTCGGCTCCGAGAACAACGACGCAGACATCGACAAGTCGCCGCTCGAAGACCTGGCCGACGTGAACATCCTGCACTATGGCAACTCGGCCACGGTGGAAGAGGCGGGCTTCATCAGCAGCCAGCCGACACTTTTCCTGACTACGGACATTTCCCCGGATGAGTTCGTAAAGCTCAACCCGAACGGAATGCGCATCGGCAGTCGCCGCGGTTACAACCTCGGCAAGTCCGGAAGCGCCTCGCTGGTACAGGCCAAGGAAACGCAACTTTCCCTTGAGCTGATGCGGGACAAGCAAGAGCAGATGGTTATGATCGGCGCTCGCATCGTCCAGCAGGGCGGCGGCAACGAGACTGCCGAAGCGGCACGCATCCGTTACAGCTCGGACAATTCGATCCTTGGCACCGTGGCGGGCAACGTCTCCGAGGCGCTGCGCCGTGCCATTCTCGACGCCGAGTGCTTCATGATCGGCGAACCGAACGAGAAGGACACCGTGTTCTGGCTCAATCAGGAATTCTTCGATCAGGTCATGGATGCGCAGTCGATTTTGGCGCAGGTGCAGCTCTGGCAGCAGGGCATCATCGCCAAGAAGGATTTACGCACCAACCTGCGTCAGGCCGGTGTGCTGGAGTCAGATCGTACGGACGAGGATATCGATGACGATCGAGAGGACGAGGCGCCGATTGCGGGCAGTGAGCCCGATCCACTGACTGGCAAAAAGCCCGGGGTGAACGATGAGTAGTGAAGGCTACTTGACGGACGCCGCCACTCGGCACCAGATCTACGTCCAGCGATATGCCGGCGGAAATCTGAAGCGGGTGGCATCGTTCATCAGCAAAGCCATCAACACCGCCAAGGCTCGCGTCAAAGCCGGCCTTAGCGCTTACGGGACTCGTAGATACAACTCGCAGATAGAAACGCTGCAAGGCGATTTGCGGGGTATTTACGACGACATGAAGGGAAGGGCTCAATTGGACCTCGGCGAGTTCGCGGTCTACGAGGCTCAGTTCAACGCGACGATGCTGGGCAAGGTAGTCAGGGCGGTCGTGCAGCTCAGCGTGCCGTCGGCTGAGATGGTGAGCGCGGCGGCACTAGCTGATCCAATGCTGCTGGAGGCGCGCAAGGGCGCTCAGCGAATCAGCATCAACGGTGCGCTTGATCAGTTCGGGACTAAGAAGGCGGCCGAGATCATCGGTGAGATCCAGATTGGTTCCAGCCTGGGTGAGACCAGCCAGCAGATAGGTCGACGTCTTACCAGCGTTCATCAGTTGCATCAGGATCAGGCGACATCGCTCGTTCGCACCATGACTAACCATGTCGCCAGCACGGCGCGCATGGAAACGCTGAAGGCGAACGACGACATCCTGCAGGGGTGGCGATGGATTTCGACGCTGGATAGCAAGACCTCGCACATGTGCCAGGCGCGCGACCAGCATCTGTATGGATGGGAAGACCCGAAGCCGCCCGGGCATTGGAACTGCAGATCAAGCGCGTTACCCGTGCTGAAAGAAGAGTTCGCTCGCGAGATTCCGGGCTCTTCCCGACCCTCAATAGGCCCTGACGGCGTAACTTTGGTGTCGAGCAAGACGAGTTATCAGGAGTGGCTTTCACGTCAGCCTGCCGCATTCCAACGCGACATCCTCGGCCCGAACCGCTACGCACTGTTCACAAAGGGTGAGCTGACCCTCGACAAGTTCGTCGACGACAACGGCAAGACTCTGACGCTGAAGCAACTGAAAGACCTTGAACCATTGGCGTTCGAGCTGGCCGGCGTTAAATAACGGCTAGCCAATTACGGGACAAATTGCCTTGCGTCCGCCGCCTGCTCAGGGGGGCGCGTCGTTATTTCATGATCGTTGACTGGAGGAAGGGATCTGCATATACAGTCCGTTCTTTCAATTTTGTTTCGGTAAGTCATGAGCGAAGAACGAGATATTCCAGAGCCCGAGCACGACCACCTGCTCGATCATGAATTCCATGATGATGAGTCGTGGGTCGAAGAAGATGCTCAGTCAATTGTTGATGAGGAAGATGATGACGTTGATTTTCTTGATCAGATCGATCAGGACGACTGATACGGCATTTAACAACCAAAGGGCCCGTCCATTCGCACGGGCCTACATGCATTGAATCGAGCCCTGGCAATCGCCGGGGTTTTTTATGCGCGCGTTTTACACAGGCCTCGTCAATGACGGGGTCTTTTCATATCTGTGTGCAGGCCTGCAGCAACCTCAGCGTCGAGCGGTTTCCGAGGTGCAGCTTGATTGAAACTTTTCGCCGATAACGCTTGCACAGATGCGCGCTCGTGAGCCGTTGGCTTTCGAGCGCGCCGGTATTTGAGTCGAGCATTAACCGAGATCGACAGCCTTCTCGGGCACGATTGCAAGAGCATTCACTGTGCGGCTCAGGTACGGGTATTTCTTTTTGATGCGTACGAAGTAACCCGACTTTACGAGCGCTTCAACTACTTCTCCTGTTGCCTGCATGGTGTTCTTGTAAGGCGACGATGCAGGCAAGAAGTCGTGGCGAATGATTGGATCAAGAGTCATGCGCTGCTCTGGTGGGTACTGATCTAATGACTGCGCACGTTGGTTAATTGCCAAGTCAGAAATATCATTTTTCAGTAGGTGGCGAACCAGAGCGCGCACATCGAGATAAGCGTCTGCGCCGCCATAAGGAAGCTTAACTGTAAAATCTCCATCTACAAGGAGGTTCAGTGGTTGAACATCTATGACAGATTGAGTTTGTTCAGTCAGTTGGCGGTAGTGATCAATCGGTAGTACTGCGAATACTGGGTTTCCAAGGGTGTCGTGCAAGAATTGTACGTTATTCATTGTTGTGTTCCTTTCCGTTGTTTGGGCTTCGTTGTAGGAAAACTATATCTACAATAAGGCTCGCTGTAAACCCTTCGTCGTAAAAATTAGAGGCCGGGCCTCTCCCAAGTTCCAGGGGAACGAAAATGCTTAAATTTCAAATTGACACCCTTGAAGGTGTCGACGAATCCGTGCGCGCTCTTTACACCGAGAAGGACGGCAAGTTTGTGCTCGGCATTGAAGGTCTGCCGCAACCCGAAGACGTTTCGGGCCTGAAGTCAAAGGTTGAAGAACTGCTGAGCGAGAAGAAAGCGGCCGAGAAGGCCCGTCGCGAAGCTGAGGAAGCGGCACGCACTGAGCGCGAAGAGGCGGCCCGCAAGTCCGGCAACGTCGAGGAACTGGAGAAGTCCTGGTCCGAGAAGTACGCCCGCCGCGAGGCTGAACTCTCCGGCCAGCTGGAAAGCACAAACAGCGCCCTGCAAGGCCAGATCCGGGATCTGACTGTAGGCCGCACCGCTACCGATATCGCCACCACGCTGGCCATCCCCGGCAGCGCCAAGGCATTGCTCCCCCACATCGAACGCCGTCTGAGCGTCGAGCAACGAGACGGCAAACCCACCGTCGTCGTGCTGGACGCCTCCGGCAAGCTCTCGGCGGCAACGCTGGACGAGCTGAAAGCAGAATTTACCAACGATCCGGCCTTTGGTCCGCTGATCGCTGGTAGCAAAGCATCTGGCGGCGGGGCCGGCGGTGCAGGTAAAGGCGGCGGGGCCGCACAAGGAAAAATCGGCGGCACCAGAGAGGAACGACAGGCCGCAATCGCGAGCCGGTTCCCGGATCTCCCACAATCGTAAGGAAATAACTCATGTCCCTGTCGCAAATGCAGGTTTTCAACGAATACATCATGCCGGCGACTCTTGAGACGCTGGACCAGTATCTGGCCGCTTTCAACGCTGCCAGCCGCGGCGCAATCGTGCTGTCTCCGGACGGTTTCACCGGCGACTTCCTCCAGGAGTCGTTCTTCCAAACCCTGGCGGCTGCCCAGCGCCGCGTGGATCGCTACAGCGCAAACGCTACTGTGGCAGCCACCGACCTGACCGAACTGAAAAACACCTCTGTGAAAGTAGCCGGCGGCTTTGGCCCTATCCGTTACGAGCCATCGCAGATGACCTGGCTCGAGCGCCCGACCGCGCAAGGTATCGAGGTTGCGAGCCGCGCTTTTGCTGAAATCCTGTTGAAGGACCAGTTGAACACCGCGATCGCTGCCCTCGTCGCTGCAATCACCGCCCAGGCCGCGGCCGTGAACGATGTGTCGGCAACCGCAGGCATCACCTACGCTGGCCTGAACAACGCTCACGCGAAGTTCGGCGACGCAAGCCAGAACCTGGTTACTCAAGTGATGCAGGGCACCAGCTACCACAAGTTGGTGGGCCAGAACCTGGCGAACCAGCAACAGCTGTTCCAGGCTGGCAACGTCCGCGTGGTGGACATCCTCGGCAAAATCTCCGTTGTGACGGACGCGCCGGCGCTGATGCAGGCGGGCACACCGAACAAGGAAATCATCCTGTCTCTGGTGCAAGGCGCCGCTTTGGTCCACGACGGCCGCGACATCATCAGCAACGTCCAGACCGTCAACGGCAAGGAGCGTATCGAGACCACGCTTCAAACCGACTACACCTTCGGCCTGGGCCTCAAGGGCTACACCTGGGACACCACCACCGGCGGCAAGTCGCCAACCGACGCTGAACTGGCAACCGGCACCAACTGGGATAAGACCGCCACCAGCATCAAGCACACCGCTGGTGTTGCTCTGATCGGTGATGCCTCCAAGTAACCCTGACAGCTGAGCCGGGCCCAGTGCCCGGTTTGGCGAGGATGTGATCATGAGCAACAAGAACATCTGGTATCTGCCCGGCCCGTTCCACCAGTACCAGGAAGACGTGAAGGCGCTGGCCAAGGCGGCGGGCCTGCGCATAGTCGACGCAAGCGTTACTGAAAGCCGGGACGGTGCAGCAGAGGATGTGCCTGAGGTGACGATCAAGGAACTGCAGGCACCGGCTGAGATCGTTGGCGAGGTTTCGCTGTCGCAGGCAGAGGTCGAGCTGCAAGAGGCTATCGGCAACCTGAATGCAGAGCGTGACGGCCTGCGCGGCCTGATCGAGTCCCTCGAGGGCGTGAGTCCGCTTGAGCATCCAGGCGCTGGCGAGCTGCCGATCCGCCTGTTCGACGCGCTGAACAAGATCCACGCCGGCATGACCGAGCTGGCAGGTAGTCGCGATCAGATCGCCCAGGAGCGCAACGCACTGCAGGCTGAAGTCGACGCGCTGAAGAAAGCCGCCGAACAGCCAGCGAAGGCCAAGCCTGACGCCAAGCCGTAACACCGGGGCTACGGCCCCACTCATTCAAGCGGAGGCCTGATGGCTAACTACAGCACCGTGGCGGACGTTGACGCCATCCTCGGCCCAGCGTGGACCACCGAGGACAAGAAGGCGCGCGCGGTCATGCAGGCCAACGCGTACATGACATCGCTCAACCTGGTCGGCATTGATATGGCCGACATTCCTGAAGAGGTGAAGCAAGCCGGCGCTGAACTGGCGAAGACAGCCGCCGACGGCAAGCTCTACCAGCAGAAGACGGAAGGCAATCTGGAGGCGAAGACCGTGAAAGCGGGCTCGGTGACCACCAGCAAGACCTTCGGCTCGCTGGATAGCAGCAAGATCATCGCTCAGCCTGGTGATGTCCAGTTCGCTTTGGCGCTGCTCGATCCGTGGATGCGGAGCGCCTACAGCTTCGACGTGTACAGGTGACCCATGGGAATGCGAGAAGAGATCCAGGCCGATCTGGCCGAGGCGTTCGACACCGACCTGGCTGATGCGGTTGTGCCGTTCAGTGGCGGCATTACGCTGCCGGGCACATGGGATCCGGTCGAGGAAGTCAGCACCGATCCTGTCGTCATCGCCTACACCGGGCGCGGCGTGATGGATGCCTTCAAGGCCCAGGCCGTGGACGGAATCAACATCCTGGCGACCGACCAGCTGCTGATCGCGCTCACCAACGAAACGACCGGCACGCCTGTTGTAGGCCACAAGATCAACGGTTTCAGCGTGATCAACGTCCAGACCGACCCGGCCGGCGCTCACTACGAGATCCAGCTGAGGAAGACGTAAATGAACGCCAAAGCCGGATGGAGCCATAGCCTGCGCGACTTCGCCGACCAGATCGACGAGGACGTAACCCAGCATGTGCGCGCGATCGCGATGTCCATGCTGACTGAAGTCGTCAACCGCTCGCCCGTGGGTAACCCGGACTTGTGGAAGGCCAACACCGAGCTTCGAGCGCAGAACACGGCCCAGGCCGATGCATATGACGCCAACGTCGACGCCCGCAACGCGACCAACACCGGCAAGAAGCAATTCAAGAAGCTGACCCAGCGTGAGCGGAAAGAGAACTTCTTTGTCGATGCCAAGGCCGCTGGCAAGGGCTATATCGGCGGGACGTTCCGCGGCAGCCACATCGTTTCGGTGGGGTCGCCTGACTTCACGGTCGTCGAAAACGTCGACCCGTCCGGCCGCGACACCATCAACAAAGGCGCGATGATGATCAAGGCGTCAGGTAATTACCCCGTGATCTACATCCAGACGAACAGCCCCTACGGCGAAATGCTCGAGCTCGGGCATTCGACCCAAGCCCCGGGCGGCGTCTATGACCTGGCCTGGATTGGCGTATCAGAGGCCTACCGATGACCTATGAAGACATCCGCAAGCTGATCACGGCGCGCATGGTCGCCTTTGCCGGCCTGCCGCAGTCGAGCATCGACTACCCGAACACACAGACCTTCACGCCACCGGCTGATGGCCTCTGGTGCCGCCTGAACATCCAGCACGCAACGGCCTTCATGGCTGGCATGGCTGACAAGCCGCACACCCGCAAGCCTGGGCAGATCAGCATCCAATGCTTCGCCAGGCTCGGCACCGGCATTAAGGCGCTCAACGTCCTGTCGGATCAGCTCGAAGCGCACTTTGCCTACTGGCAGTCGGGCGACCTCGAATGTATGGAGGCGAGCCAGATCCCGGCCGGCGAGTTCGAGGGGTTCTATCAAATCAACGTCAACATCCGGTTTCGCGCCGGTTGAGAGGATTCCAAATGCAAAGTTCCGACTACGTGCCGGGCGTCTCCGGCTGGAAGCTTGAAAATGGGGTGCTGGAGCTTGCTGGGCCTTGGGGGAATATTCAAATCGCTGATCTTGATAAGGCGCCTGAACCGGAAGTCACCCCGCCTAAACCCTTCGTCATCATCGACGGCGTGACCTACATCAGGGATTCCGAAGTTGAGCGCGGATCAATCACCAATGCGAAGATAGGTGATAGCTGGTCGATCAAGATGGATGTGCGTAACGGGCATTATTTCGCGGCCGGGATCGGCGTCGGCATCGACTCCCAGTTCTTGGTCTCGGCGGATAAGTACGCCATCAAGAAATCGCCCGCCTTTGATTGTGGGGCCGCCTTAGTCTCTGAGGTCGAAACCAGGGCACTAGCAGACAAGTTTCTGCGAGAGCGCATCGAGGCGCTTGCAGCTGTTATCGACTCGCAGCGGGAAAGAATTGATGGCCTTGCGCTCGCCTTGGTCGCCGCAAAAGGCGCCGCTGACGCATCAGTCGCGCGCGGTCGCTGACCCGCCGCAGAGAAACACAATAGCCCGCCTTGAGCGGGTTTTTTTATGCCCGCAATCTGGAGACTCACTATGTCGAGCGGCGCCAAAGTCACAAGTTACATCATCCCCGAGGTGACGCCCGGCGTTACTCCCGGCTCCGGTACCTGGGACACGCTACGGCTGACCGGCAATGCCATGACCCCGACCGTCAACACGGCGACCAGCGACGAGATCACCGACTCGCGGATCAGCCAGGGCTCGGTCGTAACCAGTACCGACATCGGCGGCGACCTGACCGCCGAACTGTCCTATGGCAGCTTCGACAAGCTGCTGGAGGCTGCTTTCTACGGCAACTGGACCGCCAACGTGCTGACCGTGGGGGACGTGCGCCACACCTTCAGCATCGCCAAGAACTACATGGACGTTGGTGTTTACTCCCTGTTCAAGGGTGTGCATATCCCGACGTTCGCCCTGGACATCCCGAGCGACGGCAAGGTCACCGTGACGTTCGGCACCGCCTGCCTGGACTACACCGACAGCAACGTGCCGATCGTACTCGCACCGGCGGCCCCGACTTCCACCCCATTCATGAGCAACGGCAACGTCGGCACTCTCCTGGTCGATGGCGCATCGCTCGAAGGCCAGGCCTGTGTCTCGGGTATGACCATCAGCCTGGACAACGGCCTGCAGGCTCAGCGCTGCATCGGCACCGACAAGCTTGGGCCTGGCGCGCAGATCGCTACCGAGGCAGCCATCACCGGCACTATCACGCTGGCTTGGTCGGCGACGGCCTGGGGCATCTGGAAGAACACCTTCACCCGTGTTCCGGTCTCCGTCGAATTCCCGATCACCGACAGCGCTGGCAACAAGTACACCTTCAATTTCCCGGCGGTGGAAGTCGACGGCGAGCTGCCGAGCGGCGGCAAAAAGGATCTGATCGAGGTCACGCTCAATTACACCGTGGCCAAGATCGCCCCGACCATCACCCGCGCGTCATACGTGGCGCCGTAACACCGATCCACCCCTTGACTGCCCCGGCACCAACGCCAGCCGGGGCGGTCCTTTTCGGCGTGGCGTGAGGAATAACCATGGCTTTGCGACTGACCAAGAAAGACCAGAACACCTCGGAAACAAAGTGGGTCGCCTATGACGACGACACCAAAGTGTTGCTGGCACGAATTGATAACCCTGAATACCAAATCGCCCTTGAGCGCGAACGCCGCAAGTTGCGCAACGCTGACGCTCAGTTCGGCGTCGGTGTCGTGGGTGTGATCGATGGCGAGACGACAGAGCATCAGACCCAGTGCAGGCTGATGGGTCAGTTCATCGTCAAGGACTGGGCCGGCGTGCTGGATGCGGACGACAATCCGCTGGCATACAGCGCCGTAGCTGCCGAGCAGATGCTCGATGCCAACATCGAATTCTTCCTGTTCGTCCTGAAAGAATCGGGAAAGGCCGCCATCGAGGCGAAAAAGGACCTGGATGAGACCGTGGGAAAGTCGTCGCTCGCTTCGTGTGGGAGCGAGAGTGGGGTGGAGACACCGAAAAGCGGCGACTGATCTACCAGCGGCTGAAAATTACGGTCCCGGATGAGCCGGAAACGGACCCGATGACTGACTACCTCCTGAGCACGTTCCGCAACATCACCCGCGGGCGCCGGTTTATCTCGTCGATGGCTGGAGCTTTCCCGCTACCGCTGTCGGCCCGAGAGATATCGGACTGGCTGGATGCGCATTCGCCGGCCATGCCTCGGGCAGAGATTGACGAGGTGGTTTATACCCTTGATGCGCTTTGCCTCAAGGCGGCAGAGGAAGAGTAAACCGCGCCTCTGTGATGCTATATTGCCAACATCACATGGGGGAGAAATTGAATGCTCAGGATTGCAGCTGTAGTGGCGGCGCTGGTTGTTGTTGGGGGCTGCGCCTCTGACGCCAAAAGCTTGTACAGGTTCGGCCAGCCAGTGATTGATGGTAATTATCTGAAGTCATTCGAGGTAAGCGGGTCAGGTCCGGCAGCGCCAGGGAAGATTGCCATGTGCGCAGCAGGCGCTGTCAGGAATGACCCGGTATCGCTCAGCGACTCGTCGAGAACCTTCGTTGGCGCGTATACGGGCAACTATTACCAGGCAGGAAGCAAGCGAGAAGTTGGTGGTGGCAACGCCATTCAGTACGTGGCGCCGGATGAGTCCAGCGTCGTGGCGAAGGGCGAGACAGGCTACACAAGCGGCATGGTTTCGCGATCCGTGCGCTACACCGTGACAGTCAAGAGCTCCGGCCCTGAAAGGAAATATCTGTTCGCCGGCATTCAGCAGGCGCAGCTCGATACTGGATCCATGGTCAACGCGGGTTACAGTCCCGTGCATGTGATGATGGGTGGCGGCTCAGAAGATGTCGCTCGCTCGCTGAGTGCTGTAGCTGAAGAGATAGAGACCTGCATTCGATAAGGTCGACAAATTACCAAGACCCGCTCCGGCGGGTTTTTTTATACCTGGAGAAAGGCAATGGCCCAAACATCCCGCCTCGTCATTGAGCTGGACAGCCGAGACGCCGAAGCAAAGGCGGCGGATACGCGCAAGGCGCTTGAGGCGCTGGAAGACGCGGGCCTGAGCATTCAGCCGGCACTGAATAAGGCCGGTGCGGGCATGGAAAAAATGGGCAAGGGCGCTGAAAAGGCGACCAAGTCCATCGAGGATGAGGCCGACGAACTGGAGAGGCTGCTGGGGCAGATTGACCCGGTGGTTCGCCGCCTGGGTGAACTGGACAAGCAAGAGCAGGACCTGGCCAAACATCGCAAGGCTGGAAAGATCGACACCGCCACCTATGACGAATACAAGGCGAAGATCGATACCGCTCGCAAGGGCCTGACCAGCTTCGACGACTCTCTGACCCGCACCGGAAACACCGCCAAGCAGACGGCAGCAGCCCTGCGCGGCGTGCCGGCACAATTCACTGACATCGCCGTATCGCTCCAGGGCGGCCAGAACCCGCTGACGGTATTCCTGCAGCAGGGCGGCCAGCTCAAGGATATGTTCGGTGGCGCCGGCCCTGCGGCCAAAGCTTTGGGTGGTTACGTCCTCGGCCTGGTCAACCCGTTCACCGTGGCTGCCGCGGCGGTCGGAACGCTTGGCCTGGCCTACTACCAAGGATCAAAAGAGGCTGATGCCTACAGCCAAGCCCTGATTCTGACTGGCAACGTAGCGGGCACCAGTGCTGGCGCCATCAGCTCGATGGCAGCAAATGTCAGCAGGTCCGTGGGAACCATCGGCGCAGCATCGGTAGTGCTGGCTCAGCTGGCCGGCTCATCGAAGATCCCCGCATCGTCTTTTGAAATGATCGCGACGGCGGCCCTCAAGATGGAAGACGCCACCGGAAAGGCTGCAAGCCAAACCGTTGCAGACTTCGAGAAGCTGGCGAAAGATCCAGTGAAGTACTCGGCAGAGCTAAACGAGCAGCTTGGTTACCTGACTGCGTCCACTTACGCGCAAATTGAGGCGCTGGCGAAGCATGGCGATCAGCAAGGCGCCGCAAACCTTGCTGAGAAGGCCTACGCCGAAGCCATTAGCTCGCGGGCCGACCTCATCAAAAGCAAGCTCGGCCTGGTTGAAACGGCATGGGATGGAGTTAAGTCGGCAGCCAAAGGTGCGTGGGATGCAGTCCTGGACATTGGCCGGGAAGACACATTCGAGCAGAAGCTGATAAAGCTTGAGACTCGTCTGAATAACGTGCGTAACGCCAAGACGCCGACCGTCTTTGATGACAATCCAAACCTTGGCGAGCTTGGTGCTGGCGAAAGCGGAGCGCAGTCGGCAATCACCGATCTGTATGTTCAAAAGGCTGAGGATGATCGACGCGCCGCCGCCAAAGCTGAGGCGCTGCGACTGGATAAGAAATCAATCGAGAGCCAAGGGAAGCTTAGCGAAGCACTGAAAAATTCGGCCTCAAATGCGGACAAGCTGAAAGCGCGGTACGTCGAGATTGATGAGCTGATCGCGTCCGCAAGTCGCCGCGGCCAGGCGTATACAGCATCACAAATCAAGCAGCTGAAAGACGCGGCGGCAGAGCAGTTCAAGGATTCAAAGGCGCTTACGCCCAAGGCTTACACCGAAGACGCCGGGCTCAAGATGCTGGATGCGGCCCGACAGACCAATGCCGTGTTACTTCAGCAGAATGCTTCGATCAATGGCCAGGGAATCTCCACCCAGAAGCTCGGCACCCAGGCGCAGGCGCTGGTCAAGTGGGAGCAGCAACTCGCCGATATCAAGGGCAAGAAGACGCTCACCGCTGACCAGAAGTCTTTGCTGGCCAGTCAGGATCTGATCACCGCCCAACTGAAGAAGAATGCCGGGCTTGAGCGTGAGGCCGAGATTCAGAATGGCATCAAGCAGGCGAACGACGACCAGGTAAAACTTCTGACCTTGACCGGCCAGCTTCGCGAGGCGAACAAACTGAAGTCCGGCCTCGATGACGCCCAGCAAATGGCTGAGTACGAGCGTCAGGGCAATACCGAGGCCGCAAAACGACTTGAAACGCTGATCAAGATCCGCGACATCAATCTCAACGCTGCGCAGAAGCCCGGGACGATTGAGGGGGTAACCAAGGCGCCGACTGCAACCGGTCTCGACCCGTCCGTAGGTGGGGCTGACAGCGAGGTCACTCGACTTAATGAAGAGTCGGTCAGACTGGATCAGTGGAGAGCTACCGAGCTTCAAAAGCAGAAAGCCTATCTCGACCTCAAGGCAATCAATGAGCAGACCTACGCCGAGCGCATAGCCAACATCAACAATCAGGCGGCCGAGAATCGGGCCAGGATCGAGCAGGCCAAAAACACGGCGATCATCAATCAGTCGTCGAGCTTTTTCGGGATCATGGCCACGCTGAGTCAATCAGGTCACGGCAAGCTGGCCGAGATCGGCAAGGCCGCAGCTATGGCCCAGGCGACGATCGACGGTTACTTGGCCGTCCAGAAAGCATTGGCTGCATTCCCTCCGCCGTTCAACTTTATTGCGGCCGGGGTTGTAGGTGTGGCCACGGCTGCCAACGTGTCGGCTATTGCTGGTATTGGATTCTCGAGCGGCGGCTATACCGGTTCGGGTGGCGTCAATGACCCAGCTGGCACCGTGCACAAGGGTGAAGTCGTATGGAGCCAAGACGATATCCGCAAGGCTGGCGGCGTGGCCACGGTTGAGGCGATGCGAAAAGGCAACGTCTCGGTGGGTTCGGGGTCAGGCGGCGGAGGTTCAACCGCTTCCAGTTCTTCGCCGATCGGCGCGCTGGCTTTAAACCAGGTAATCAATGTTCAGGGTTCTGCTGACTCGGAGACGCTGACCCTGATTCAGCAAGCTGCACGGCAGGGCGCACAGGACGGCTACAACCTGGTCCTGCGGGATCTAAAACAGAACGGCCCGGCCCGCCAGATGATCGCTCGCAACCGATAAGCTCAAGGAGTAACGCATGGCTATCGCATGGCCGGCATCGCTGTTCCCGTCTGAAATGACGTGGGGCATCGTGAACAACAGCAGGTCCTTCACCTCAACGCTCTCCAATGCTCAGCAGATTGCTGGATATCCAGGCGCCTTTTGGCAGTGCACGCTGACCTTTGGCTTGCTGACCAGGCTGCAGGAGCGCGAGCTGTCTGCATTTTTAGGCCGGCTTGATGGGATGTTCGGGACCTTCAATCTTCCGGCCTTCACTCGCACGCGCTCCGACAACATAGGGGCTCTGGCGGTGGTGACTGGAAATGCGCAGGCGCGCAGCATGCTGGTATCTGGCGCAACACCTAGCGCGCCCATCTTCAAAATGGGCGACTACATCACGGTGGCCGGGGAGATGTTCGAGGTGACCGATGCGGTTTCCTCAAATGCCTCCGGCCAGGCCGTTGTCCCGCTGAACAAGCGGATCCGCAAGACGCTGACGCCCGGCGCTGCCATCGAGTACCGCAACCCGTATTCAGAAATGCGCATGACCTCCGACACCTGGTCGATGGCTGTTCGCCCGGTTATTGCGAGCGGCAACTACCAGTTCAGGGAGGCTTTCTGATGCCATCAGCATTTCCATTCAGCCAGAGCGTGGTGAACATCATCGCGACCGGCAAGTTCATGGTGGTCTACGCCTGCCAACTCGACTTCCAGGATGGCATGGTCTTCGCGCACACCGGTACCGGGCAGCTGGTGATCGACGGCATCACCTACGAGGGCGTCGGGACGTTCGGCGAGATCGGGTCGGCGACGGAAAGCGACAACTCTGGATCGCCCATGTCGATAGACCTGACGCTGAACGGCCTGGACTCCTACATCCTGCAAGAAACCAATATCCGACGATGTCGCGGCAGATCGGGGAAACTGATGTTCGTAGTGTTTGACGAGGCTGGCAACTACGCGGCGGACATTCTGTTCTCCGGCCGCATGGATGCTGCCCAGTTCTCATTCGCCGGCAACGGCCAGGACGGCAACAAGATCACAGTCCCGATCATTGATCGCATGGCTGAGTGGAGCCGAACCGGTACCGAGCGCTGGACCGACGAGAACCACCGGGCGCGCCATGAAGATGACCGCTTTTTCTACGCCGTCGCACAAATGTCTGAGTGGCCCATCTATTGGGCGGCCACGAAAGATGCCCCGTCATTCACATACGACTAGTGACCTATGAGAAATCGAGACTGGACCACGCGTCTGCATGACGTGATCAAGGCCGCCTTAGGGCGGCCTTTTTCATGGGGCGAATTTGACTGCTGCCTGTTTGCAGCTGAATGCGCGGTCGCCGTGTGCAACACCGACCCAGCCGCCGAATACCGGGGCAAGTACACGACCGAGACTGGCGCAAAACGCCTTCTCAAGAAAAACCACGGAAGCCTTGAGGCTGCTTGGGATGCGTGTTTCAGCCGGGTGCCGCCGGCGTATATCCAGCGCGGTGACGTGGTGCTGTATGACGGCCCTAACGGGCGGGGCGTGGCGGTGTTTTGGGCCAATGAGTATTGGTCTGTCGCCGAAGAGGGCGTCAGCCGGATTGCGTGCGAGCCATTGGCGGTATGGAGAGTTGAATAATGAGCAAGGCAGTCAGCAAGGTAGCTCAGGTCGCGATCGGCGCAGTGGTTGGCTTTATGGTTGGGGGTCCAGTTGGTGCCTTTATTGGCGCTGGCGCAGGGCTCTTTTTGTCTTCCCAACAAGAGGCGCTAAGCACTGGCTCATCTCTGCGCGACAATGAGCCGTCAGCGCAAACCGTGCGCTCCGCCAAGGCGCCGATCCGCTTCATCCTAGGCCGGGTAAGCACCGGCGGCGTCTTAGTCTGGGCTCAGGAACAGAGCGGGGCTCAAACAGCCGGGGAGTGGGTCCACCTTGTATATGTTCTGAGTGAAGGCCCTATTGCCGCGCTGGAGGATATTCTTCTGGGCGAAGAATCCATCAGCACATTCGGGGCTGATGCTACCTACGAGCTGATCGTAAACCCAACCCAGGTCAACGCCTTCCTGAAGGCCAACTGCCCAGACTGGAAAGACAGCCAAATAGGGCGAGGGCTGTCGTTTGTTCGCCTGTCTCTTCGCTACAGTGCGGAGAAGTTTCCATCTGGAGTCCCGGACGCTCGATTCATCGTTCGCGGCCGAAACGACATCTATGATCCGCGGTCAGGGACCTCTGCATACTCGCAAAACACAGCTCTTCACATTCTCTGGTATTTGCGCAATCGCTGCGGGATTCCAGATGACGAGATCGTTTTTGAAACTTTCGCCAGTGCGGCGAACGTTTGCGACGAGGCCGTCACCAATGCGGATGGCTCGGTAAGTCAGCGGTACAGGTCGGGATGCGTGATAGGAGCTGACGAGCAGCGCACGGCCGTGATGCAGAAGCTTGAAGCTGCGTGTGCGGGGAGGCTGATTCGTGTCGGCGGCCGCTGGATGCTTCAAGTTGGCGCGTATTACGGCCCCTATGACTTCGAGATCAACGAAGACATGGTGGTCGGCACTATCTCTGGCGGCACTGAGCCGACCAATGATGCCGCGATCAATACCGTGCGTGGCACCTTCATTGACACTACCCAGGCATGGGCTGAAACCGACTACCCAGAGGTCGTGGTGACCGAATGGGTGACTGAGGACGGCGGAGAGGCGGCCGAGACGCTCAGCTTCTCCTATGTGACGGATCCGTACCAGGCTCAGCGCCTGGCGAACATCGAATTGCGCCGGCGCAGGGCTGGCGGGACGATCAGCATTCCCATGAACTTTGCTGGGTACAATTGCCGACCGGGCCGAGCTGTTCGAGTAAATCTGCCGTCGCTAAACATCCTCGGCGAGTTCATCGTGACGAACTGGAGCATGGGGGCCGACGATGGCTGTAGGGTTTCGCTAGCCCAGTACGAGCAGGCTATCTTCGATGACGCCGTTGGCGAACCTTACAACCCGCTCGGATTCATCAGTCTACCGTCCGGCGGTCTTGGATCTCCTACCGGGCTGGCCTGGACACAGAACACTGGGGCTGAGGTCGTGCAGGGTGTTCTGTCCTGGACGCCGCCGGCGGGGATTGTTTCGTCCTACGTCGTCATCGTTCGCCAAGGCGCGACGGCTGTTCAGTCGCACTCGGTACCGGCAACGTCGACTCAGTGCGCGATCAACGGACTGCCTTCTGGCAACTACTCGATGAGCGTGGCAGCGGTAGGGCCTATGGCGCGATCCGGCGAGGCGACCATCACCGTCAGCATCATGGGGCCGCCCATCCCAGAATCCTGCGTGGTGCAGTCCTCGATCGACAACATCGTGCTGATTCCGCAGAACACGCATACCGGCCTCAACGGCGGCACTTACGAGTACTTCTTCAGCACGTCGCCGACGGCCACAGCGAACGACGCGGACTATCTAGGGCAGGGACTGTCCTTCACGCATACCGGCCTGGCGTTTTACACGGACTATTACTACTTCATCCGCTCTTCGAATGCCTATGGGAAAAGCTCGTTCCTCTATGTACCAACTCAGACTTCGAACGATGTGTCGGCATACCTTGCGGCAATGGGCGGGGAAATCACCGAGACGCAGCTTTATCAACACCTGAATGATCGAATTGACTTGATCGACGGCGACGGACCTGGCTCGGTGAATGAGCGCATAGGTGAGCTGCAGGATGAAATAGATGGCTTGGTTGACGCCCTGGCTTACGTTCCGACAGACGCTTATGTCAGGGACAACACCGTTCGGGTAGGGGATAACCTCTGGACCGCGATTGTTGATGTGCCTGCGGCAGGTGACGGTTCAAACGCCCCGCCGAATCCGGCCTACTGGGTTAACAGCGGTCAGTCGATCAGGGCGGCGAATGCCTTGGCCGCGCAGGTCACCAAAAACACAGCTGACATTGTCACCGTTGATGGGAAAACAACAGCGACTGCAACACAGCTTCAAGCGCTGCAAGCCTCGTCCCGCGATGACAATGGGGAAGGTGAGTTGGCCGATGCTTTAAAAGGCTGGGACTCGACTGCCAGCTTTGCGCAGGAAGTGAAGGCAACGGCGGAGCGGGACTTTGCGCAGACTCAGCGCATTACAACGCTGGATGCAAAGGTTGACGATAACGCAGCCAACATCACCGAACTGGAGCAGGTGGTCGCCACCAACAATTCGGCGATGGTCACGAAGACCGATCAGCTGAGCGTGACGGTTGGCCAAAACAGCACTGCGATTCAGCAGAATACGGCGGCGATCCAACAGACAGCCACAGCCTTCGCCGATACCAACGGCAAGCTGTCGACCATGTGGTCGGTCAAAATGCAGGTTGCTGCCGACGGCAAGTATGTTGCTGCTGGTATTGGGCTCGGCATCGAGAACACCGGCGCCGGTCTGCAAAGCCAGTTCCTTGTGAGCGCGGATCGGTTCGCCATCGTCAACTCCATGGCTGGCGGCGCCATTTCGGTTCCGTTTGCAGTGCAGGGCGGTCAGGTGTTCATGAATTCCGCGTTCATCCAGGACGCCAGTATCACCAACGGCAAAATCGGCGGCGCCCTTTATGCCAGTGATTATGTTTCGGGCCTGTCCGGCTGGGCGCTTCCGAAGTCTGGCCCCTGGGAGCTGAACGGAAACAATGGCGCCGGACGGATGCAGATCGTCAGCACGGCAATCAAGCTCTATCACGCCAACGGCGTGCTGGGCATCGACCTGAGCCTTTGACATGACCGGACTGACAATCAAGAGCGCAGATGGCGTCGTCCTGCTCGACATGACCATGAAGATAAGCCAGCACATGGGAAGCGTCGTTACAGGCGCCGTCAATGGGGCGATTACAATTCCGGCGCCGCCTACCGGGAAAGTCGCCTATTTCATTGTTGTGCCGCTGGTGGACTTGCAGATGGAGAAGGGTAAGAAGCCGGGCGTGACCTTGTCCGGTACCACGCTTTCGTGGGCTTACTCCTACGCCACTAATGGGTGGGGGTACTTCTCCGCGAATTGCCAAATTTTCTACGGGTACTATTGATGACAGCGAAACTCGTGGTCAGTAAGGACACCGGCGAGCTTCTGCTTGATACCAGACAGATTTGCTACGGCCTGGTGAAGAGCGGGAACATGGCGTACATCCAGTCGTGGTATCGGCGATTCCTGAAGTCCGCGCAACTTGATCCGAATAACGGGGCGAACTGGACGGATGCCACGGTGGGAGGCAGTCAGGGCAGCGGCGACGATATGTGGGGGTTTACGGTAACCAACGCGATATCGCCAATCGTGTTCATCGTTGGCCCCGGCTGCCTGAATGGATCGGTGCGAAGCGGTAACACGATTACATTCATGTACGCGAACTGCAGCGCCGCGACAAAGTTCTACTGCTTTGACTTGATGGCGAACAACATCGCCGGCAGCCCCTACCTTAAGACCTACCGGGATGACGGGGTTATTACCTTCA
>NZ_JAGYGD010000049.1:0-33579 GCF_019947275.1 Pseudomonas sp. GL-RE-29 | reverse complement strand
GGCTTGCTGGCGATGGTGTCCTCGAGATCGCCATCGCCAGCAAGCCGGCTCCTACAGGTATGCATTTCAAGCCAGGATTTTCAGCACTAAACATGAAGCTTTTGTCATGAAACTTAAGGCCCTGCGACCGAATGCCGCGCCCTGCAAGGCCTGCGCGTTTTTTTCAGTTTTTGCAAAAGTCCGTTACGGAAATGCGTCATTTACTTAGCAAGCTACCAAACTCTATAACAGAGTCCTGCACACGCCTTGCTGCAGATAACAGAGATTGGAGCTAGCAGATGACTGTAAAAGTAACTGAACGCGACGATTCACACATGTCCCACGAAGGCGTAGCCGCCGGTATCCGGATCTGGGACGTGCATCAACAAGACCTGCTGGTAGGTATGTTTCATTCCGAGAGCGATGCGCATAACTACAAGGCCGAACTGGAAATGCTCGAGCGCAAACGCGAACTCGCCACCAGTTGAGGATAACCTTCAGTCTTGCAGCTTGCCCCCCACGCAGGGGCAGGCTGCAACCGGGGCCATCTGGCTCAGGTAATGTGAATGGCCGACAGATGAAGGGTGTCGTCGACCACCACCGCAGGGACAATACTGACGATCCGCCCCGCTTCAAGTTTCACCACTTCGCATTCACCGTCGCCCATGCCGTCATTACGGATCGCGTACTGGACGGAAGACGGATGCAGTTTGCCGTAGTTGAAGTCCATGCCACAGGCAATCAGAAAATCGATCTTCGCCCCCGCCAGTTCAATTTCCCTGTCCCGCTCACCGTCTTTCAACATTGCATAATCGAGACATAAGTTGATCCCGAAGGGGCAGCCTGGAACCAGACTATTGATAAACTTCCCTTCATATCCACCGAAATAACTGTGCTCGGCCTGCACACTACTGACGTCCTTTACCCTGACTACAACTTCGTCAAACAACTTGAATAACCAATAGCCGTCTTCAGCACCTACATGTTTACCAAAATCAATGCCTGATACATAGCGCTTCGGCCACATCGACATTAATGGAATATCTGCCTCATATTCCTTGTTGGTGATTGTCAGCACATAATTGATGACATCGTAGTAGCTCGCCTCACCCTCTCCGACCTTGATAAGGGTCGCGCAGCTACCCGCCAGCAAAACGATCTTGCCGTATTGCTCCACTGGCAGTTCGCTGATCAACAACGCCACACACTCAGGTACCTTCTCCAGGTAAGCAGAGCACAGCTCGTGCAGTTCATCTTCACTGCGAACCTGATGCCAGGGAATGTTCCAGAAAAACTCAGGCAGGGTAAAGAAAACACACGCAGCCTCACCATGCTTCTCCCGGACGGCCTTTGCAGCATTCTTGATTTTTCGGCGCACCAGGTAAGCGCGCTCGGCCAGTTCATCGTCCAGATAATCGAGGATGGATTGTTCGGGCATTCGCGGGTGCGATAACTGCGATTTAAATGTTGGTTGGCGTAACGAAGCGATACTTAGCAGCATTGAAGATATCCTTATCCATTAAATTTATTCCATTTATTTTCTCCGCAAGAATTAATCAGTCATTAAAGATTAATTAATCCAAGTAAAAGAAAACCCGAAAGATCGTATCGACACAATCTTTCGGGTTCAATTAATCAATCAACCAATGTACTAACAAACATGTAAACCAGAGTAGCAATTACCACATCAGATCATCCGGGATCTGATAGGCCGCGTACGGATCGTCCTCGGCAGCGACTTCTTCGGTCTGCACATTCAGCTGCACGATACGCTGTGGATCGCGCTCCTGGATCTTCAGGGCCGCTTCACGCGGGATGACTTCGTAGCCGCCGGCGTGGTGCACGATCGCCAGCGAACCGTTGCTGAGTTTGTTGCGCATCAGGGTGTTGACCGAGATGCGCTTGACCTTCTTGTCATCGACGAAGTTGTAGTAGTCCTCGGTCGTCAGCTTCGGCAGGCGCGTCACTTCGACCAATTGCTTGACCTGTGCGGCGCGGGCCTTGGCTTCGACCTTCTCCTGCTGCTGGCGATTGAGTTCCTGATCGCGCTTGACCTTCTCGGCCATGGCTTCCTGAGCCGCACGCTGCTGGGAATCATCGAGTTCGATCTGGCCTTTGTGGGCCAGACGTTGCTGCTTCTGTTTGTCTTTGCTGACCTGCTTGGCCTGCTTCTGGTTGACCAGCCCTGCTTTGAGTAACTGGTCGCGAAGGGAAATGCTCATGGTGCTTATTACTCACTTAGGCAACTGCTCAACCGCAGCTGGGCAAATTCTTTTCCTGACGTTTGGCTTCGCCCCACAGGGCGTCCAACTCTTCGAGGGTGCAATCTTCTATGGGACGCAGGGTATCGCGCAATGCCTGTTCGATAAAACGGAAACGTCTTTCGAATTTGCTGTTGGCGCCACGCAGTGCGGTTTCCGGATCGACCTTGAGATGACGCGCCAGATTGACCACGGAAAACAGCAGATCGCCGATCTCGTCGGCCACTGCCACGGGATCATTTTCCGACATGGCTTCAAGCACTTCATCAAGCTCTTCACGGACCTTGTCCAACACCGGCAAGGCGTCCGGCCAGTCGAAACCGACCTGTCCTGCACGCTTCTGCAATTTTGCCGAACGGGACAGCGCTGGCAACGCGGAGGGGACGTCATCGAGCAAGGACAGTTGTTGCGGTGCGCTGGATTTCTCCGCGCGCTCTTCAGCCTTGATCTCTTCCCAGCGCTGTTTGACCTGCTCTTCATTTAAACGCGGGACATCCAGCGGTGCGTACAGATCGCCGGTGGGGAACACGTGCGGGTGACGGCGGATCAACTTGCGGGTGATGCTGTCGACCACGCCGGCAAATTCGAAGCGCCCTTCTTCTTTGGCCAGTTGGCTGTAATAAACCACCTGGAACAGCAGATCGCCCAACTCACCCTGCAAGTGATCGAAGTCTCCGCGCTCGATGGCGTCAGCGACTTCGTAGGCTTCTTCAAGGGTGTGCGGGACGATGGTGGCGTAGGTTTGCTTGATGTCCCACGGGCAACCGAACTGCGGATCGCGCAAGCGGTTCATCAGGTGCAGCAGGTCTTCAAGGCTGTATGTCATTTTTCTGTCTCACCACAAAACCTGTGGGAGCTGGCTTGCCAGCGATGGCATCACCTCGATGCTCCAGAGAGACCGAGCTGTCTGCATCGCTGGCAAGCCAGCTCCCACAATGGATCGAAGTCACCTTCAAGGCGTACGGTTACGCCGGGTTTCGATGATGTTCGGCAATTGGGAAATCCTGCCCAACAACCGCCCCAGTGCATCCAGCCCCGGAATCTCGATGGTCAGCGACATCAATGCCGTGTTGTCTTCCTTGTTCGAGCGGGTGTTGACCGCCAGCACGTTGATCCGCTCGTTGAGCAGTACCTGAGAAACGTCACGCAGCAATCCGGAACGGTCGTAAGCGCGAATGACGATGTCCACCGGGTAGGTGAGCACCGGCACCGGCCCCCAGCTGACCTGGATGATTCGTTCCGGCTCGCGCCCGCCCAGTTGCAGCACCGAAGCACAGTCCTGGCGGTGAATGCTCACGCCACGGCCCTGGGTGATGTAACCGACGATCGCATCCCCCGGCAATGGCTGGCAGCAACCTGCCATCTGGGTCATCAGGTTGCCGACACCCTGGATCTGGATGTCGCCACGCTTGCCCGGTTTGTAACCGGTGGCCTTGCGCGGAATCAGTTCCAGTTGCTCGTTGCCGCGCTCTGGCTCGACCAGTTGCTGCGCCAGGTTGACCAGTTGCGCCAGGCGCAAATCGCCGGCACCGAGGGCGGCAAACAGGTCTTCGGCGGTTTTCATGTTGGCTTTGTCGGCCAGCTTTTCGAAATCCACGGCCGGCAGACCGAGACGATTGAGTTCACGCTCGAGCAGGGTTTTACCGGCGGCGACGTTCTGATCGCGAGCCTGCAATTTAAACCAGTGGACGATCTTCGCCCGCGCTCGCGATGTGGTGACGTAACCCAGGTTCGGGTTCAGCCAGTCACGGCTCGGCGTGCCGTGCTTGCTGGTGATGATCTCGACCTGTTCACCGGTTTGCAGGCTGTAGTTGAGCGGAACGATGCGCCCGTTGATCTTGGCGCCGCGGCAGTTGTGACCGATTTCGGTGTGCACGCGGTAAGCGAAGTCCAGCGGCGTCGCGCCTTTGGGCAGGTCGATGGCGTGACCGTCCGGGGTGAAGATGTAAACCCGATCAGGTTCGATATCGACCCGCAATTGCTCCGCCAACCCGCCGATGTCACCCAGCTCTTCGTGCCACTCGAGCACCTGACGCAGCCAGGAGATTTTCTCTTCGTAGTGATTGGAGCCGGATTTGACGTCGGTGCCTTTGTACTTCCAGTGGGCACAAACTCCCAGTTCGGCCTCTTCGTGCATGGCGTGGGTGCGGATCTGCACTTCCAGCACCTTGCCCTCAGGCCCGATTACTGCGGTATGCAGCGAGCGGTAGCCGTTTTCCTTGGGGTTGGCGATGTAGTCGTCAAACTCTTTCGGAATGTGCCGCCACAAGGTGTGGACGATGCCGAGCGCGGTGTAGCAATCGCGCATTTCCGGCACCAGCACGCGAACGGCGCGCACGTCGTAGATCTGGCTGAACTCCAGACCCTTGCGCTGCATTTTGCGCCAGATCGAATAGATGTGTTTGGCCCGGCCGCTGATGTCGGCATCGACACCGGTAGCCTGCAATTCGTTTTTCAGCTGGCTCATCACGTCGCTGATGAAGCGCTCGCGATCCAGTCGCCGCTCGTGGAGCAACTTGGCGATCTGTTTGTACTGGTCAGGCTCCAGATAACGGAAGGACAAGTCCTCCAGTTCCCACTTGATGTGACCGATACCGAGCCGATGGGCGAGCGGCGCGTAGATGTCGAAGACTTCACGGGCGACGCGATTGCGCTTCTCGTCGTCGGCGGTTTTCACCGCCCGGATCGCGCAGGTGCGTTCGGCCAGTTTGATCAAAGCGACACGTACGTCGTCAACCATGGCCACCAGCATTTTGCGCAGGTTTTCGACCTGGCCCTGGGTGCCCATCACCATGGATTTACGCGGGCTCAGGCTGTCGCTGATCGCCGCCATGCGTTGCACGCCGTCGATGAGTTTGGCCACCAGCGGACCGAAGCGCTGACTGACCGCCGGCAACTGAATCTGGCCTTCACGCACACCACGGTACAACACCGCAGCGACCAGCGAATCCTGATCGAGTTTGAGGTCGGCGAGAATTTCCGCGATCTCAAGGCCGGTGCGGAAACTCGAGTTTCCTTCCGACCACAAATTCTTCGCCGCATTGGCTTGTTGTTCGGCCTCGCGAGCGTACTCGCAGGCTTCTTTCAAGGCTTCGCGATCCAGTGCCAGATCGACACTGACCGCGTGATCGAGCCAAGCCTCGAGATTGATACTGCCGTCGGTGTTGATCGGCTGGTGTGCTCTCACCTGTACCATCTTGCTTACCTTCCCTACGACGCAGATTCAATGCGTCAAAATCGCTGACCTTCGTTGCCTGTGAGCCCACGTCGGGCTGGTGCGCGGCTGCACGGGCGGGCCAGTCGGACCAGACGAGCATCCTAGCTCGCTTCAAATAACGCCATGGCTTCGACATGTGCCGTTTGAGGAAACATATCGAGAATCCCGGCACGTTTTAACCGGTAGCCCTGCTTGATCAATTCAACGGTATCGCGCGCCAGCGTTGCAGGGTTGCACGACACATACACCAACCGTTCGGCGCCCAGGGACTTCAGCTTGCGCACGACCTCGAAAGCACCGTCTCGCGGTGGGTCCAAGAGTACCGCACAAAAGCCTTCGCGCGCCCATTCGGCGTCGGACAAAGGCTGGGATAAATCGGCCTGAAAAAACGTCGCGTTATGCAGATTATTGCTAGCGGCGTTCGCGGCAGCGCGATCGACCATCACCTGCACACCTTCCACTGCCACGACCTCGCGAACGGCTTTGGCCAGCGGCAGGGCAAAGTTACCCAACCCACAGAATAGATCTAGAACGCGCTCATCGGCTTGCGGCTTCAACCAGTCCAGCGCCTGGGCCACCATCGCTTCGTTGACCCCGGCATTGACCTGAATGAAATCCCCCGGCCGGTACGCCAATTCCAGATCCCACTGTTCCAGGCGATAGCCCAACGACTGCTCGGCATTGACCGGGTATGGCTCACCATCACCGTGCAGCCACAACTGGGCTTCATGGAACGCGCAGAAATCCTTGAGGATGGTCATGTCACTGTCGGACAACGGCGCCATGTGCCGCAGCAAAACCGCCAGAGACGAACCGCTGAACAATTCAACGTGACCAAGCGCCTGAGGTTTGCTCAAACGCCGAAGCATCTCGGGCAAGCGGCTCATGATCGGTTGCAAGGGTTGGACCAGCACCGGGCATTCATCGATGCCAACGATGTCCTGGCTGCCGGCGGCGCGGAAACCGACTTCGAGTTTCTTCGCCTTCATGTCCCAGCGCACCGCCACACGGGCGCGACGGCGGTAGGCGAATTCCGGGCCGCTCAACGGCGCGGCCCATTCTTCAGGCTCGACACCGGCGACCTTGGACAATTGCTCGGCGAGCATGCGCTGTTTCAGGGCGAGTTGTTCGTTGTGAGGCAGATGCTGCACGCTGCAACCGCCGCAGCGGCCGGCATGAGGACAAGGTGCCGGGCGGCGCAGTTCGCTGGTCTTGAACACGCGCTCGGTACGCGCCTCAACCACTTTGCCGTGGGCGCCGAGCACGCGCGCCTCGATTTCTTCACCGGCCAAAGCGCCGATAACGAACCAGGTACGGCCTTCGAAAAACGCGATACCGCGACCGTCATTCGCCAGGCGCTCGATGGTCAGGCGCTGCTTTTTGCCGGTCGGGATTTGCGGGGCCTTGCTTCCGCCGGTGGGCTGGAAGCGCAGGCCTCTCTCGTGCTTGGCCATCAGTTGGGCGCGTCGAAAATGCCGGTCGACAGGTAACGGTCGCCACGGTCGCAGATGATCGCGACGATCACCGCGTTTTCAACTTCTTTGGACAGACGCAGCATCGCCGCCACGGCACCGCCTGACGACACACCGCAGAAAATACCTTCTTCGCGCGCCAGGCGACGGGTCACGTCCTCGGCTTCGTTTTGCGCCATGTCGACGATGCGGTCTACGCGATCAGCCTGGTAAATCTTCGGCAGGTATTCCTGAGGCCAGCGACGGATGCCCGGAATCGCCGAGCCTTCCATCGGTTGCAGGCCGACGATCTGCACGTTCTCGTTCTGCTCTTTCAAGTAGCGCGAGACGCCCATGATGGTGCCAGTGGTGCCCATGGAGCTGACGAAATGGGTGATGGTACCTTCAGTCTGGCGCCAGATTTCCGGGCCGGTGGTGGTGTAGTGCGCTTGCGGGTTGTCACCGTTGGCGAACTGATCCAGCACCTTGCCGCGGCCTTCGGCTTCCATACGCTGAGCGAGGTCGCGGGCGCCTTCCATGCCCTCTTCCTGGCTGACCAGAATCAGCTCGGCACCGTAGGCGGTCATGGCCGCCTTGCGTTCGGCACTGGAATTGTCCGGCATGATCAGGATCATCTTGTAACCCTTGATCGCGGCGGCCATGGCCAGCGCGATGCCGGTATTACCCGAGGTCGCTTCGATCAGCGTATCGCCGGCGTGGATCTGCCCGCGCAGTTCGGCGCGGGTGATCATCGACAGCGCCGGACGGTCCTTGACCGAACCCGCCGGGTTGTTCCCTTCGAGCTTGAGCAAAAGGGTGTTGCTGGTGGCGCCGGGCAGGCGCTGCAAACGGACCAGCGGAGTGTTGCCGACGCAATCGGCGATGGTTGGGTACTGCAAGGTCATGGCGTATTCGCAATCCAGACTGCGGGGGCGCCTATCATACCGGCAAACGTTCGCAGGCCATATCACGCAAAGTGCGGTGCTTATGGCTTATGGGAATAAGCCACTGACTCAGTGGTCTTCTGCTTGCGCAACATTCAATGCGTAGAACTCATGCAACTTGGCCTGCAATAAGTGTTTGTCCGGTAGCTGGACCTGATATTCAGCGATCAGCGCTGGCGACAGGCTGCGGTTAAGCGCGTACTCGACCACTTCGTCCTCCTTGCTGGCACAGAGCAGTACGCCAATGGCCGGATTTTCGTGGGGCTTGCGCTCGTCGCGATCGAGCGCTTCCAGATAAAAGTCGAGCTTGCCCAAATACTCCGGTTCAAAACGGCCGACCTTGAGTTCGATGACCACCAGACAATTAAGTCCACGATGAAAAAACAGCAGGTCCAGGGCAAAGTCACGCCCGCCGACTTGTATGGGGTATTGGGAACCGACGAAGCAGAAGTCGCGGCCCAGCTCAATCAGGAACTCCTTGAGGCGCGCTAACAACCCTTTGTGCAAATCAGTTTCGGCATGACTGCCAGGAAGGCCGAGAAACTCGACCATGTAAGCGTCGCGGAATATATCCAGCGCTGCTGGGTGGGTTTGTTTCAACGCGGCTGAGACTTTCGCTGGCTGGGTCACGCTGCGCTCGAACAGTGCTGCTTTGAATTGGCGCTCCAGTTCACGTTTCGACCACTTCTCCTGAACCGACATACGCAGGTAAAACTCGCGCTCTTCCGGGTGTTTGCTCTGGCCAAAGATGATCAGGTTGTGCGACCAAGATAATTGTCGCGCCAGTGGTGCGACTTTTTCTTCAGCCCGATAGATCTCATAGAATTGGCGCATGCGGAACAAATTCGAACGGGTAAAACCACGCAGCCCGGGCTGAGTTTGAGCCAGATGCTCAGCCAGTTGACCGATCACGGCATCGCCCCATTCGGCCTGTTCCAGCTTGCGACTGATATAGGCTCCGACCTGCCAGTACAACTCAATCAGTTGCGTATTGACTGCTTGAATGGCCTTTTGTCTGGAACTGTAAATCAGCGCAAGCACTTCGTCGAAACGGTCAACGCTTGCGCTATCGACAACACTGGATGCATTCATGTCCAACTCCCTCGATAGTCAAAGCGCGAGCTTAAACCGTCAGAGCTGCTTTAAATTACCGACTATACCCTTTAGGAAAAGTCGCACAAAAACACCAGAAGGCTCCGGCAAAAACACAAAACAAAGTGGAAGCGTGTGACATACGAGATGACTGGATTTCAATGCAATTGCACCCCTAAACATACAAACTGCCTTTGTATCAAAAAATGCTCTATCAGAAATTTCCCGCAAAGCATGGCGACATGCATGAACTAGTACACAGCAAGTGACAGGCATAGTCTTTTGTAACGCGAAATATGCGTTTCCCGCTATTGCGCCATTATCGCCAAATTGGCTATCACCACAAATGGATACATACATGAAGATTTTAACCGCGTTTTCTCTGGCAGGGATGCTCCTTGCCATCAACCACGCTTCTGCGGCTTGCACAAATATTCGCGATACTTATAGCGGCACTGTACCAGCCAATTCATTCGTAATTGCACAGGGACCATTTAACATCACCAGCGCAAATGGCTGCCGACAAGCAAATATTCAGTCCACCATTTCTGCCGTCGGAGCGGGTTCCCCACCGAAGTTATTCATTGATAAACTAACAGGCTCCACCTAGACTCAAGTCGCTGGCGGCACTGGCAATACCGCCTCAACACTCGGACAGTTAGGAACTTACAGAGTCCGGCATGTGAATGACCTTGGCGTAAAGACAATATTTTGGCACCACGCGTTACAGTCGATAACAATTCGATCATCGGTGTCCGAAATCACGTTTAAGGCACCGGTTAACTCAGGTTCTAACACTGATCGACAGATCATTTCTGTCTGAATTGGCGAAATAAAATAGCGCATTTATGGCCTGATTTGCGCCGAGCAGCGCCTTGGTTACCACTTTGAATGATTCTTGCTGTGCGTACAAAGGCCATTCCCGAACCAATGCGCGATTATCATCCATCATCTGATTAAACATGGCGATCGCATTAAATTTGACGTCTTTTTCAGTCTGATGACCTTTTTTATCAGTCGTCATATTTCCAGATATAAAGATACACACCACATGCTCTCCAATCAGATCGCTCTCATATAACTTAGAACCGACCTTGGCCAACTCATTGGTACTTATCGATGTAAAATCGCACCCCCTTATCAACTCTTTCAAATCACCAATCAAACCCTCACCCTTCAACCTCAACACATCAGCAGCATCCTTGGCGCTGGTTACTGTAAAAGCGTTTTTTGTCTCCAGAGGGTTCTTGATAAAATAAGCATCCGCCTGCATCGATAAAGCTGACGTTCTAATTGTAATGTTCACGGACGATTCTCCTTGGGTTTTTAGCACAAGTTAAATATCGACCATCACTGAAGAGCCTTGAGAGCACACTACAATTTTCGGAAACTTCCTACTGATACCCATTTCACTATGTAGGAAGCATCTGACAAAGATGTGTGAATTAATCTAGAGCATTTCAATTTCCAATAACAGGCGCTTAATGAGCCAGTAAGCGCATATTCAAACGCAGTCCTTTATCGCCATTTTCCGCACTGAGACTGCCACCCTGCCGGCGCACCGCATTCCTGGCAATGCTCAACCCCAAGCCAAATCCACCATCCCCCGGTCGCGAGCCGTCGAGCCGGGTAAACGGCAGGAAAATTCGCTCCAGATCGGCTTCAGCTACGCCACCGCCCTGATCCTCCAGCCACAGATGCCAATAGTCGCCATCCCGTCGTCCGCCAAGATGGACAACGCCGCCCTTGGGTGAATGGCGAATCGCGTTACGCAGCATATTTTCCAATGCCTGGGCCAGCGTGTTGAGATGCCCGCGCACCCAGCAAGACGCATCCACCGAGCACTGCAATTGCCCCTCTGGCCAGCAACTTTCATAACAGGCGTTTTCCGTGAGCATTTCCCACAACGCCTGGACCTGAATCGCTTCGTCGGGCAATCGGGTGCGTTCGGTATCAAGCCAGGCCAGTTGCAACGTGTCTTCGACGAGCCGCTGCATACCATCGACCTCACGACCAATTCGCTCGCGCAACGCGTCCAGGCCTTGCTCGCTTTCACTGGCCACGCGCAGGCGACTCAGTGGCGTACGTAATTCGTGGGACAGGTCGCGCAGCAATTGTTGTTGCAACGCCACCGTGGTTTGCAGGCGTTCGGACATGTGATCGAACGCCCTGCCCAATTCGCCCAACTCGTCCGAACGATTGGTGGTGCGACGCGAAAGGCGCACGTTGAGCTGGTCGGCACGCCAGGCATTGGCCTGTTCGCGCAGGGTATTGAGCGGGACCACCAGCAAGCGATACAAACCCACGCACAACAACAAGGTGAACAGCCCGGGAATCACGCCGTTGGTTATCACGCGCCAGAACACCCGGTACTGTCCGGGCACAAAGCGTTTGGGCAGTTCGATGACCAGGCTGCCGACGGAAGGGTCGCGGGGGAAAGGCACGCGCATCCAAGGCTGGCCTTTCTTGTGGATGGGCCAATCCAGGCCACGCAGGAAGGTCAGGCGTTCGATTTCCTTGTCCGTCAGCGTTTGATTGCTCAGGGACTGCAAATCCCCGCCGATGACACCGACCCAGCCTTTTTCCCGCTGATGCATACCCTGCAGCCAGTCATCGATGCCGGCGCTCTGGCGCTGCTGCCAGGCCTGTTCGGCTTCGGCGGCGTAGCGCGTCAGCGTGCCTCGGGCCTCATCCGACAGGAACTGGTTGCGCTCTTCCATGTAGCGGCCCCAGGACCAGCTCAGCCAGATCATCAGCAGACAGAACGCCACCAACAGGCATGCCAGCTTCCAGAACAGCGAATGCCAGCCCGGCAAGTTACATTTCATCGACAGCGCTCAAGATGTAACCCTTGCCCCACACCGTGCGCACTTCCCGCTCGGTGTAGTCGATGGCTTTGAGCTTGCGGCGAATCTGGCTGATATGCATGTCCAGGCTGCGGTCATGGGCCGCGTAGCCGCGTTGCAGCACATGTTGATAAAGGAAGGCTTTGCTCAGCACTTCGTCGTCGTTGCGGTTCAGGGTTTCCAGCAATCGATACTCGCTGCGAGTCAGGCCGGCAGCCTGCCCTGCGTAAATCACGTCAAAGCATTCATCGTCGAAACGCAGGCTGTCCGCCGCCGGAACCATCGCGGCCGTTGTTGGCCGACGGTCGAGCGCGACCCGGCGCAGGATCGCTTCGATGCGCACCCGCAACTCAACCATGCTGAAAGGCTTGGGCAGGTAATCGTCGGCCCCCAGTTGAAAACCGCTGACACGATCCGCCTCGGCACCGAGCGCCGACATCAGCAGCACCGGCGTCGAATGACTCTGGCGCAATTGCGTCAGCACCGACAGCCCGTCAAGTCCCGGCAGCAGAATATCCATCAGTACCACATCGAAGGCCTGCTGGCGGGCAGCGGCCAGTCCTTCCTGGCCGTTCTGGCACCAGGTCACCTGAAAACCGCTACGGCCCAAATGCTCATGCACATAGGCACCGAGTACGAGGTCGTCTTCGATGGAGAGGATGCGGGGATGGCCGGCAGCGATGGGAGTCATATCTATCTGCAACTAATTCTCAGTTAATGATTATTAAAGATTGCGTCTCCTGGGGCAACCCACGCTTTGCAAAGTACGGAAAAGTGCCGGATTGGCCGACGAATGACGACATCAATTTTACGAAGATTGACCGCATGCAAATCGCTACACTGCGCAAGTGATGCGTGCCGCACGCTAGTGCAGGCCTATAGATAGCTGGATGCAGGAGAAAGGCGTGCTCAAGAAACTGGGAATCAAAGGCCGCGTGTTGTTGCTGACCCTGCTGCCGACCAGCCTGATGGCGTTGGTCTTGGGCGGCTATTTCACCTGGATGCAGCAATCCGACCTGCAAACCCAACTCATGCAGCGCGGCGAAATGATCGCCGAGCAACTGGCCCCTTTGGTTGCGCCAGCCATGGGGCATAAAAACAGCGATTTGCTGGAGCGCATTGCCACCCAGTCACTCGAACAACCGGATGTGCGCGCCGTGACTTTCCTCGCCCCGGACCGCACGCCACTGGCCCACGCCGGGCCCACCATGCTCAATCAGCCACCGTTGGGTGACGATTCACAGATGCTGCATCGAAGCGGCAGTGATGCGACGCGCTACCTGCTGCCGGTATTCGGCAAGCATCGCAATCTGGCCGGTGACGTGATTCCCGATGAATCCGACCGCCTGCTGGGTTGGGTCGAACTCGAACTGTCCCACAACGGCATGCTGCTGCGCGGTTACCGCAGCCTGTTTGCCAGCCTGTTGATGATTGCCGCGGGATTGGGCGGCGCGGCGCTGCTGGCATTGCGCATGGGGCGCACGATCAATCGCCCGCTGAGCCAGATCAAGCAAGCCGTGGCCCAACTCAAGGACGGCCATCTGGAAACCCGCCTGCCACCGCTGGGCAGCCAGGAACTGGACGAATTGGCGTCCGGCATCAACCGTATGGCCGGCACCCTGCAAAATGCCCAGGAAGAGTTGCAGCACAGCATCGACCAGGCCACCGAAGACGTGCGCCAGAACCTCGAAACCATCGAAATCCAGAACATCGAACTCGACCTGGCGCGCAAGGAAGCGCTGGAGGCGAGCCGGATCAAATCCGAATTCCTCGCCAACATGAGCCATGAAATTCGCACGCCGCTAAACGGCATTCTCGGCTTTACCCACCTGCTGCAAAAAAGCGAGTTGACCCCGCGCCAGCTCGATTATCTGGGCACCATCGAAAAGTCCGCCGACAGCTTGCTCGGGATCATCAACGAGATTCTCGACTTCTCGAAAATCGAGGCCGGCAAACTGGTGCTCGACCATATTCCATTCAACCTGCGCGACCTGCTCCAGGACACCCTGACCATCCTCGCCCCGGCAGCCCACGCCAAACAGCTGGAGCTGGTCAGCCTGGTGTACCGCGACACGCCGTTGTCGCTGGTGGGCGATCCGCTGCGCCTCAAGCAGATCCTCACCAACCTGGTGAGCAACGCGATCAAGTTCACCCGCGAAGGCACCATCGTCGCCCGAGCCATGCTCGAAGATGAACAAGAAGACAGCGTGCAATTGCGCATCAGCATCCAGGACACCGGCATCGGTCTGTCCAGCCAGGACGTGCGCACCCTGTTCCAGGCCTTCAGCCAGGCCGACAACTCGCTGTCCCGGCAACCCGGCGGCACCGGCCTTGGGCTGGTGATTTCCAAGCGTTTGATTGAGCAAATGGGCGGCGAAATCGGTGTCGACAGTACGCCGGGCGAAGGTTCGGAATTCTGGATCAGCCTGAGCCTGCCGAAAACCCGCGACGACGCCGAAGACCTGCCCGGCCCGCCTCTATTCGGCCGTCGCGTGGCAGTACTGGAAAATCACGAACTGGCGCGCCAGGCGTTACAGCATCAATTGGAAGACTGCGGCCTCGCCGTCACTCCGTTCAATACGCTGGAAAGCCTGACCAATGGGGTGACCGTTGCCCATCAGACGGATCAGGCGATTGACTTGGCGGTACTGGGCGTAACCAGTAACGACATGCCGCCGGAGCGTCTGAATCAGTACATCTGGGACCTCGAACACCTGGGCTGCAAAGTACTGGTGCTGTGTCCGACCACGGAGCAGACGCTGTTTCACCTCTCGGTCCCCAATCCCCACAGCCAGCTCCAGGCCAAGCCGGCCTGTACCCGCAAGTTGCGACGTTCCCTGTCCGATCTGGTCAACCCGCGCCAGCCACGCAGTGAACCTGGCGAACCGGTTTCCAGCCGTGCACCGAAAGTGCTTTGCGTCGACGACAACCCGGCCAACCTGCTGCTGGTGCAAACCCTGCTCGAAGACATGGGCGCCAAGGTGCTGGCGGTGGAAAGCGGTTACGCCGCGGTTAAAGCGGTGCAGAACGAGACTTTCGATCTGGTGCTGATGGACGTGCAAATGCCGGGCATGGACGGACGCCAGAGCACCGAAGCGATCCGCCAGTGGGAGAGCGAACGGCATTGCACGCCGCTGCCGATCGTCGCCCTCACCGCCCACGCCATGGCCAACGAAAAACGCGCCTTGCTGCAAAGCGGCATGGATGACTACCTGACCAAACCAATCAGCGAGCGGCAACTGGCGCAAGTGGTGCTGAAATGGAGTGGCCTGGCGCTGCGCAACCAGCGTGCGGAACGATCCGGCGACAGCCACGCTGGCGCCTACGAGTTGCAGGTCCTCGATCACGAAGAAGGCTTGCGCCTGGCCGCCGGCAAGGCTGATTTGGCGGCGGACATGTTGGCGATGTTGCTGGCCTCACTGGAAGCCGACCGCGAAGCGATCCGCCAGGCCCAGCAAAGCAACGACCACAATGCCTTGATTGAACGGGTTCATCGCTTGCACGGCGCCACCCGCTATTGCGGCGTTCCGCAACTGCGCGCCGCCTGCCAACGCAGCGAAACCCTGCTCAAGCAACAGGACCCGAAAGCCTTCGGCGCACTCGAAGAACTCGACCGGGCGATCAATCGCCTGGCGGCCCAGGCGCGGATCAATGCATGACGCAGCGCAATCACCCTGTACACATAGAGCGCTAAGCTCACCGCAAGCAGTGTAGGAGCTGGCTTGCCAGCGATGGGGATCTCAAATTTGCGTTGCCTTTGAGGCCGTCATCGCTGGCAAGCCAGCTCCTACAGGAAAGGGACAAGGAGCGATTAATGCGCACAATACTTTTCAGCAGCCAGAACTACGACCGTGACAGTTTTCTCGCCGCCGACCTACCGACCGGCATTGAGCTGCACTTCCAGTCGGCGCGCTTGAGCCTCGATACGGCACCGCTGGCGGAGCATCACGAAGTCGTCTGCGCCTTTATCAACGACGACCTCAGCGCCCCGGTGCTCGAACGCTTGGCCACCGGCGGCACCCGCCTGATCGCCCTGCGCTCGGCCGGTTTCAACCATGTCGACCTGGCGGCGGCGAAACGCTTGGGAATAACGATTGTGCGCGTCCCGGCCTACTCGCCCCATGCCGTGGCCGAGCACGCGGTGGCGTTGATCTTGGCGCTCAACCGCCGTTTGCACCGTGCCTACAACCGCACCCGTGAAGGGGATTTCAGCCTGCACGGCTTGACCGGTTTTGATCTGGTGGGCAAGACCGTCGGCGTGGTCGGCACCGGTCAGATTGGCGCGACCTTCGCGAAAATCATGAACGGCTTCGGCTGCCAATTGCTCGCCTACGACCCGTATCCCAACCCTCAAGTCGAAGCCTTGGGCGCGCGCTATGTGGATTTGCCGCAGCTGTTGGGCGAGTCGCAGATCATCAGTCTGCACTGCCCGCTCAACGCGCAGAGCAAGCATTTGATCAACGCCGAATCACTCGCGCACATGCAACCGGGGGCGATGTTGATCAACACCGGCCGTGGCGGTCTGGTGGATACGCCGGCGCTGATCGACGCCTTGAAAAACGGTCAGCTCGGTTACCTGGGGCTGGACGTGTATGAAGAGGAGGCACAGCTGTTCTTCGAGGATCGCTCCGACCAGCCTCTGCAGGACGATGTCCTGGCGCGGTTGCTGACCTTTCCAAACGTGATAATCACCGCCCACCAGGCCTTCCTGACCCGCGAAGCCCTGGGCGCGATTGCCGCGACCACCTTGCATAACATCGCGGCCTGGGCGGCCGGGACAGCAGAGAATCGGGTCGAGGGCGACTGAACCTGATCGAAGGTCATCTCCCCGCGCCATGCTGCGCGTATGCCCGTGCTAGCATATCGCGCATATTTGGAGGACCCATGGTCGAACACGATTTCCGCTACAACCTGATGAACCCGCAACACACCCTCACCGAATGCCGCGCCCTGGTGCCGGGGCGTTATCAAGTCACCGGCAACGGCGGCTCGATTCGTAATAACGACGTGTTGGTAGTGACCCTCAAGGGTGCCAAGGACTTGTCCATGCGCCTGACCGTCGAAACGGTTCGCCACTTGATCAACCCGCCGGGCCAATGGGTCGCGGTGGCCAGTGGTCCGGTGTTCGGCGAACTGGCGATCCACACTTGGCAAGTGAACTGCGACAGCTGCGCCAAAGAGCTGAGCTTCGAGTTCGCGGTCGATGCCAAACTGGGCAACAAGGCTGAAAAGCCTGCCGCCACTGCGCGGATTGCCGAGTTGGGCTGGAAGTCGATTGGCGAGAAGCACCTGTGCCCGAAATGCCAGGAGCCTGCGTGATGAAACGCCTCGCTCTGACCGCAATGGTCGGCGCCAGCCTGCTGGGCTGCGCCGCCGAGCCGGTGCAACTGCAACAAAACCGCAGCTACATCCTGGAGTGGATCGGCGAACGGCCGTTGATGGATTACAGCCACCTGACCATCACCTTGGGTGAAGACGGTCGCGCCTACGGTAACGGCGGCTGCAACCACTGGTTCGCGCCGTACACCCTGGAAGGCGACAAGCTGAGCTTCGGCAAAGTCGGCAGCACCCGCAAACTCTGCGCACCGGCGCTGATGGAGCAGGAAAAGCGTTTCCTCCAGGCGCTGGAGCAAGTGCAACGCTGGGACGTTTCGTCGGTCGACCAGATGCGCTTCTGGCCGGCTGAAGGCAAGCCGTTGCGCTGGTGGCTTGAAGAGGGTTGATCCCTTACCCCAATTGACACCTGTGGCGAGGGAGCTTGCTCCCGCTGGGCTGCGAAGCAGCCCTAAACCCGGTCACCTCATTTGTCAGGCTCACCGTGCAAAACGGTTCTGCGACTGCTTTGCAGTCGAGCGGGAGCAAGCTCCCTCGCCACAAAAAAAAGTAGCATCAGCCCTTTTTCCTAAATCAATTCTTCGCCTGCAACGCTTCCAGCTTCGCCATCACCCCCGCCGCCGTCTGCTCGCCCATCAACTGTTCGCGCACCTTGCCCTTGTTATCGATGATGTAAGTCACCGGCAACGCTTCGCTGCGCGGCAGTTCGAATAGCTCGGAAGGGTCCTGCGCCAATACGGTGAACTTGATCCCGAGTTTTTCGCTGGCACTTTTCAGCTCTTCGCCCTGCACGTTGTCGAAATTGACCCCGAACACACCGATCTTCTTATCCTTGAGTTGCTCGGCCAACGTGTTCAACTCCGGAATCTCGGTCCGGCACGGGCCGCACCATTCGGCCCAGTAGTTGAGCACCAGCCATTTGCCATCCAGACGTTCGGCGGCGACCTTCTGCCCGTTCTGGTCGATGCCATAGTCGTTACCGCAGCCCCCCAACATCAACGCTCCAATGATCGCCAATGCTGCTGCCAGTCGCCTTGTCATGTCGTGTTCCTTGTCAAAAATTGAATGCGCCTGCGACCCATCGCCTCCCAAGGTTCTGGATTACGCGCTGCACAGTTAGAATAGCCGCCACCTTACGCAAGATGCGACCCGCTCATGACCGATCTGACGCTTTATCACAACCCGCGCTGCTCGAAATCCCGCGGTGCGCTCGAATTGCTCGAAGCCCGTGGCCTGGCCCCGACCGTGGTCCGCTACCTTGAAACCCCACTGGACGCCGCACAAATCCAGAGCCTGCTGGGCAAACTCGGGATCAGCGCCCGGCAACTGCTGCGCACCGGCGAGGATGAGTACAAGACTCTCAATCTGGCCGACAGCAGCCTGAGCGAGGCGCAATTGATCGCCGCCATCGCCGCGAATCCAAAGCTCATGGAGCGACCGATTCTCGAAGTCGGCGACAAAGCCGTCGTTGGCCGTCCTCCGGAGCAAATCCTGGAGTTGCTGCCGTGAGCGCGCCGTACATTCTGGTCCTGTATTACAGCCGCAGCGGCTCGACCAATGAAATGGCCCGGCAGATTGCCCGGGGCGTCGAACAGGCTGGGCTTGAAGCGCGGCTACGCACCGTGCCGGCGATTTCTACCGAATGCGAAGCCGTGTCGCCGGACATTCCGGACGAAGGCGCGCTCTACGCCAGCCTCGACGACCTGAAGAACTGTGCCGGCCTGGCGCTGGGCAGTCCGACCCGTTTCGGCAACATGGCGGCGCCGCTCAAGTATTTCCTCGATGGCACCAGCAACCTGTGGCTGACCGGCGCGCTGGTGGGCAAACCCGCCGGTGTGTTCACCTCCACCGCGAGCCTGCACGGCGGCCAGGAAACCACCCTGCTGTCGATGATGTTGCCGTTGCTGCACCACGGCATGTTGATCACCGGCCTGCCGTACAGTGAGTCGGCGTTGCTGGAAACCCAGGGCGGCGGTACGCCATACGGCGCCAGCCACCACGCCGGGGCCGATGGCAAAAGTGGTTTGGACACACACGAAATCGCGTTGTGCCGCGCGCTGGGCCTGCGCCTGGCCAAGACCGCTCAGAAGCTGGAGGGCTAAGGGTGGCCAAGAAGCCGAAGATTCTGCCCGCCATCGAATGGCTGGAACCCCGCGTACGGGCCATGCGGGTCATCAGTCTGTTGTGTTTTTTCGGTCTGGTGGGGCTGCTGTGCGCCTACTACCTGGTGTTCGCCGACCTGCACGGCGCCCGGCCTTGGGTGATCCTGCTGATCGAACTGGTGCCGCTGCTGTTGCTGGCTCCAGGGATGATTGTCGGCAGTCCGCGTGGGCATTCGTGGATGTGTTTTGTGGTGAACCTGTATTTCATCAAGGGCGCATTGGCTGCGTATGACCCGAACCGGCAGATTTTCGGGTTGCTGGAGATGGGCGCGAGTCTGGCGGTGTTCTGTTCGGCGTTACTGTATGTGCGCTGGAGGTATCAGTTGAATCGCAAATTGGCGGGTGAAGGCGAGATTTCCGTCGCCTGATCGGCCTCATCGCTGGCAAGCCAGCTCCCACAGTGACCGGGGTTGTTCACAAACCCTGTGTTCAACACCAATACCTGTGGGAGCTGGCTTGCCAGCTCCCACAATGACCGGGGTTGTTCACAAATCCTGCGTTCAACACCAATACCTGTGGGAGCTGGCTTGCCAGCTCCCACAATGACCGGGGTTGTTCACAAATCCTGTGTTCAACACCAATACCTGTGGGAGCTGGCTTGCCAGCTCCCACAATGACCGGGGTTGTTCACAAATCCTGCGTTCAACACCAATACCTGTGGGAGCTGGCTTGCCAGCTCCCACAGTGACCGGGGTTGTTCACAAACCCTGTGTTCAATACCAATACCTGTGGGAGCTGGCTTGCCAGCGATTGGGACGACTCGGTCTCAATGATTGACGGTGTAAGCCAACATCATCGAAATCTGGCTCATCGCCCGTCCGCCACTTTGTTCATGCCACTGGTTGAACACATCCTGCACCAACGCCAGATCCCGCTGGCTGCTCGGCACCTTGTCGACGATCTTCTGCGCATTCAACGCCGCCACCACGTCGTAGCTCGGCACGAACGTATCCTTGCCGACCATCCGCAAGAAGCGCGGCGCCGACAGCCCGCCCAATTGATGGCCGCGTTTTTTCAGGAAGGTCCAGAGCCCGACGATATCGGTCACCGGCCAATCGGCGATCAGCGCGCCGAAGCTGCCCTTCTCATGGGCCACGTCCAATATGAACTGCGCATTACGCGGCACGCTCTTGAGCTTGCCGAGGTGGCGGATGATCCGCGCATCCTGCATCAGGCGCTCCAGATGTTCAGCGCTCATCAGCACGACTTTTTCCGGGTCGAACTTGAAGAACACTTCTTCGAAGGCCGGCCATTTGGCATCCACGAGGCTGTGCTTGAGCCCGGCGCGGAACACGCGCAATGCCATGGTCGAGAGGTAACGATCGTCGCTGATCTTGCGCAATTGCGCCGGGGTCTTGGGGACGGGCAGATGGGCTTCCAGTTCAGCCGCCGAACCGAAGCGGTTCAAGCAGTATTCGTTCAGCCACTTGTAGTCGCGCATGCCCTCTCCTGAGGATTGAAACAAAAAACCATTGTAGGAGTGAGCCTGCTCGCGATAGCGGTGTGTCAGACACTTCAGTGTTGACTGACACTACGCCATCGCGAGCTGGCTCACTCCTACAGTTTTTGATTAGAGATTGACCACGTTGACGAAGCGCGAAGCCGCCGTCTCGTCGATCTTGAGGCTGGTGAAGTCAAACAGATTGCGGTCCGCCAGTTGCGACGGGATCACGTTCTGCAGGCTGCGGAAAATGCTTTCGGTGCGTCCTGGGGTCTTGCGCTCCCAGTCCAGCAGCATGTCCTTGACCACCTGACGTTGCAGGTTCTCCTGGGAACCGCAAAGGTTGCACGGGATGATCGGGAATTGCTTGAGGTCCGAGTAGGCCTGGATGTCTTTCTCGTTGCAGTAGGCCAGCGGGCGGATCACCACGTTGCGCCCGTCGTCGGCGCGCAGTTTCGGCGGCATGGCTTTGAGCGAACCGTTGAAAAACATGTTCAGGAAGAACGTCTCGACGATGTCGTCACGGTGGTGACCGAGGGCCATCTTGGTCGCGCCGATTTCGTCGGCAAAGGTGTAGAGCGTGCCGCGACGCAGGCGCGAGCACAGCGAACAGGTGGTTTTGCCTTCCGGAATCAGTTCCTTGACCACCGAATAAGTGTCTTTCTCGACGATGTGGTACTCGATGCCCAGTTCTTTGAGATAAGCCGGCAGCACGTGCTCAGGGAAGCCAGGCTGCTTCTGGTCCATGTTCACGGCCACGATCTCGAACTTGATCGGCGCGACCTTCTGCAAGTGCATCAACACGTCGAGCATGGTGTAGCTGTCCTTGCCGCCGGACAGGCAGACCATGACCTTGTCGCCGTCTTCAATCATGTTGAAATCAGCGACAGCCTCACCGGCCTGGCGGCGAAGGCGCTTTTGCAGTTTGTTCTGGTTGACCGTAAGAGTGCCCATGACGCGAAATCCGTGAGGTGTGACGAAAGGCCGGCATTTTACGCAAAAACACCTTGGGGGCGAAGTGCCCACTATCGCCACTGTCCTCTGTGGCGAGGGAGCTTGCTCCCGCTGGGGTGCGAAGCAGCCCTGAGCTGTATCAGACAATGGGTGCCAACCGGGCCTGCGACTGCTGCGCAGCCGAGCGGGAGCAAGCTCCCTCGCCACAAATTCATCATTCACAGACCCGTCAGCGATTACCCCACCGCTTTACAGCGCAATTTGCTCTAAGCCGCAGCACCTGCGCAGTAAACAACTTCCTATACTGCGTCATAAGGTCGCACACACATCAAGACCTATTACTTGCTTGGCCGCATTGGCCCGTAGGCGCTCCACTGGGGGGCGACGGCAAAACAAGAGGAGTGACTGGCATGATCCATCACGTAGTGGGGCTCTTCACCCACCCTGACCAAGAATGGAAAGAGATTCGTGGCGATCAGGAGGAAAGCATCAGCCACATGTACCTGACCCACACGCTGATTCTGGCGGCTATCCCTGCAGTGTCTGCCTTTATCGGCACGACGCAGGTCGGCTGGGTCATCGGCAATCGAGCGCCGGTGATGCTGACCCAGGAAAGCGCATTATGGATGACGATCATGTCGTACCTGGCAATGCTGGGCGGCGTTGCGGTGATGGGCGCGTTCATCCACTGGATGGCCCGCACCTATGACGCCAATCCAAGCCTGGCGCGCTGCGTGGCGTTTGCGACCTACACCGCGACCCCGCTGTTCATCGGCGGCCTTGCGGCGCTGTATCCGCACATGTGGCTGGGGATGGTCGTCGGCACCGCGGCGATCTGCTACACGGTCTACCTGCTGTATGTCGGGCTACCGACGTTCATGAACATTCCATCTGACGAGGGCTTTCTGTTTTCCAGTTCGGTACTTGCAGTAGGCCTGGTGGTGCTGGTAGCCATCATGGCGTTTACAGTCATCGTATGGGGACTCGGCGTGGGGCCGGTCTACACTAATTAGCGACATACCACCCAAAAAAACTAGATCTGCCAACACAGGCCGCCGCAAGGCGGCCTTTTAATGCCTCCAGTACAGATAACGGCAACAACCATTCGGCGCTTCGACGATTCGCAAGGCCCGAGGGTTGCGGCATACTCGACACCTCTGGAGATCCATCAAGCATGCCCGAGCAACTCAATTCCCGCGTCGAAGACTGTTTCCAACAAGCCGAATCTTTTTTCAAACGACCTTTCAAACGCCCCGTGGTGAGCCTCAAGCTGCGCGGGCAAAAAGCCGGTGTCGCGCATTTGCACGAGAACCTGCTGCGCTTCAATCCGCAGCTGTACCGGGAAAACACCGAAGACTTCCTCAAGCAGACCGTGGCCCACGAAGTGGCACACCTGATCGCCCATCAGCTGTTCGGCGACCGCATCCAGCCCCACGGCGAAGAGTGGCAACTGATCATGCGCGGGGTGTACGAACTGCCGCCCAACCGTTGCCACACCTATGACGTCAAACGCCGCAGCGTGACCCGCTACATCTATAAATGCCCGTGTGCCGACAGCGATTTCCCGTTTTCGGCGCAGCGCCATGGATTGGTGCGGCAGGGGCGGCGGTATTTGTGTCGACGGTGTCGGAGTACGTTGGTGTTCAGTGGGGAAATGCGGGTCGAGTAGTTTTTTGGGGGCCTGCGCTGGCCTCATCGCGGGCAAGCCCGCTCCCACAGGTATTGATGTTGACCACTGATTTTGTGAACAACCCGGACCACTGTGGGAGCCGGGCTTGCCCGCGATGAGGCCAGCAAAGGCGCTAGATAATGACCTTGGCCCGACGCAACACGGCAACCCGCTCAGCGCTATACCCCAACTCCCCCAACACCTGATCCGTATGCTGCCCGAGCGACGCGCCAATATGCCTCGGCTCCGGCAACCCACCAGAAAACTTCAACGGGCAAGCCATCTGCGCCTGACTCGAGCCATCCCCCCGTGGCACCTCGGTCACCAACTCTCGCGCCTGCATATGCGGATGTTGCACCGCCTCACCCAGACTCAAGACCGGTTCGACGCAAGCATCCAGCTCGGCAAACAACGCACACAGCTCGGCAAAGTCATGCTTCTCGAATTCGACTTTCAGCGCGTCCTTGAGCTTTTTTTGCTGCGCCGGTTTCATAGACAAACCATGGCTCGCCAACGCCTCCAACCCCAGCGCCCCACACAATCGCTTCATGAAATCCGGTTCAAGGCTGCCCACCGACAACCAGCGTCCATCCCGCGAGCGGTAATAGTCGTAGAAGCTGCCGCCATTGAGCATCTGATCTTCCCTGCCCGGCTCGACGCCACAAGCGAGATACCCGGCCCCGGCCATGGCATTCAGGCTGAATGCGCAATCAGTCATGCTCACATCCAGATGCTGCCCCTGCCCCGTTTGCTGGCGGGCGATCACCGCCGCCAGCAGGCCGATCACCCCGTGCAGCGAACCTCCCGCGATGTCCGCCACCTGCGCGCCCAGGGGCAGCGGGCCACTGTCGGCGCGGCCGGTGTAGCTCGCCAGTCCGGCCAACGCCAGGTAGTTGATGTCGTGACCGGCGCGGTCCCTGTAGGGCCCGGTCTGGCCGTAACCGGTGATCGACACATAAATCAGCTTCGGGTTGATCGCCTTCAAGGCTTCATAACCCAGTCCCAAGCGCTCCATGACACCGGGACGGAACTGCTCCAGGACGATGTCGTAGTCCTGCAGCAACTGCTTGATCACCTCCAGCGCCTCGGGTTGCTTGAGGTCCAGCGCCAGGCTGCGCTTGTTGCGATTGAGGTAGGCGTGGCTGGCGGAAACGCCCTGATCGTGCGGCGGCAGCACCCGCAGAAGGTCCATGCGGGTCGGCGATTCGATGCGCAACACCTCGGCGCCCATGTCCGCCAGCAACAACGAGGCGAACGGCCCCGGCAACAATGTCGAGAAATCCAGAACCTTGAGTGATGCCAGTGGACCGAGCATGAGTGTTCTCCCTAAACGGATGCCCCAGCCTAGGCAGCCGAGCGCATGGCGGCAATCACCTTATGCGCCAGGATCGATGACCGTTACGCTCAAATCCCGGGCATGAAAAAACCCGCCGAAGCGGGTTTTTCAATACAACAAGGCTTACTTGGCGTTCGTCGGGGTTACCGCTTCGACGTGGCCCAGAACATCGTCTTTAGGCTCGTCGGCAATGCCGCGACCGCCCGAGGCCAGCTCGGCTTGCAACACGTCGGTGTCCAGCTCCTTGACCCACTTGGCCACGACAATGGTCGCCACCGCGTTACCGACCAGGTTGGTCAGGGCACGGGCTTCGGACATGAAGCGGTCGATACCGAGGATCAGCGCCAGGCCGGCAACCGGCAAATGGCCCACGGCGGACAGAGTGGCCGCCAGCACGATGAAGCCCGAACCGGTCACGCCCGCAGCGCCTTTGGAGGACAGCAGCAACACCACCAGCAAGGTGATCTGGTGCGTGATGTCCATGTGGGTGTCGGTCGCCTGGGCGATGAACACGGCCGCCATGGTCAGGTAGATCGCAGTACCGTCGAGGTTGAACGAGTAACCGGTCGGGATCACCAGACCCACTACGGATTTCTGCGCACCCAGACGCTCCATCTTGATCAGCATGCGTGGCAGTACCGACTCCGAAGAGGAAGTACCCAGCACGATCAGCAGTTCTTCACGGATGTAGCGAATCATTTTCAGAACGCTGAAACCGTGAGCGCGGGCGATGCCGCCCAGCACGATCAGGATGAACAGCAGGCAAGTGATGTAGAAGCAGGCCATCAGTTGACCCAGTTGCACCAGCGAACCGACACCGTAGGCACCGATGGTGAATGCCATGGCACCGAAGGCACCGATTGGCGCGAGCTTCATGATCATGTTGATGATGTTGAACATCACGTGGGCGAAGCGATCGATGAAGTCCAGCAGCGGCTTGCCGTAGGCACCGAGGCGATGCAGGGCGAAACCGAAGATCACCGAGAACATCAGCACTTGCAGGATGTCGCCCGTGGCGAACGCGCCGACGATGGTGCTCGGGATCACGTTAAGCAGGAAGCCAATGACGCTTTGATCCGCACCGGCCGCAACGTAGGTAGCGATTTTGGAGGCATCCAGCGTGGTCACGTCGATGTGCATGCCGGCACCTGGCTGCACGATGTTGACCACGACCAGGCCCACCAGCAACGCGATGGTCGAAACGATTTCAAAGTACAGTAGCGCGTAACCGCCGGTCTTGCCGACCGATTTCATGTCCTGCATGCCCGCGATACCGCTGACGACGGTGCAGAAGATAATAGGGGCGATGATCATTTTGATCAGTTTGATGAACCCGTCACCCAACGGTTTAACGGCCACACCAAGCTGTGGGTAGTAGTGACCGAGCAAAATACCGATGACAATTGCAACGATCACCTGGAAATACAGGGATTTGTACAGTGGCTGACGAGTCGTCATTGCAAAGTTCCTCAAGGGGGCCCGGTTTCAACATCCATCTGTTGCCCGCGACACCTGAATTGCGAACCCTCCTGCACTGGAGGGATTTGTTTTTTCGAGCTGCTCGACGGCAGGCTTCTACTCGTTCTATCGCAAGGCCCGTGCCACCTTTGGTGAAATCCCTGCAAGCCTTATGACATCAAGGGCTACAGACTTTTTCATGTCTGCTGACGGACATGACGCGGTGGCGGATTTCCGCCCTTCGGTCAAATCGCCTCCTGCAAATTGGCGGATATCCGCCTTGTCCATCAGCAAAGTTCGCAGCTACCATCCGTCGCTCAATGGATGGACCTGCCTGTTATGCGCGAACGCACCATCGCCAGTCATTTCGCCCGTGCCGCCCTCGGTGGTGCGCAACGGTGTGGCTACGATTACTCGGGATTGTTACAGCAATTGGGGATCAGCCCTGAATTGCTCGACGAGCCGCGGGCGCGAATCGCGCCGGAGCAGTTCACCCGACTGATCCAGGCACTGTGGCTGGCACTGGACGACGAATACCTCGGTTTCGGACAAGCGCCAAGCAAACCGGGCAGCTTCGCGATGATGTGTCACGCCGTGATCCACTGCCGCAATCTGGATAAGGCGCTCAATCGCGGCTTATTGTTTTATAGCCTATTCCCCGGCGCCCCGCGTCTGAGCCTGACGCGCGAAGACGAGATGATCCGCCTGAGCCTGGACGATTCGCACCTGTGGGACCCGGACCATTTTCTCACCGAGAGCCTGCTGGTGATCTGGCACCGCTTCGGCAGTTGGCTGATCGGCCAGCGCATTCGCCTGGAACAAGCCACGTTCAGCTACCCGCGACCGGAGCACGGGGCCGAATACGATCTGCTGTTTTCCTGCCCGCTGGAATTTTCCACAGCGAACAGCACGACTACCCAAAGCAGCCTGCTGTTTCACAGCCGCTACCTGAACATGCCGTTGTTGCAGGATGAGCGGACGCTCAAGCATTTCCTCGAACGCTCACCCGCCGATCTGCTGTCGCGTCCGGACGATGGCGACAGCTTGAGCAGCCAGTTGCGGCGCTTGCTCAGCCGCGACAGTTCACGCTGGCCGGATCTGGAAGCCGTGGCCGCGCACTTGCACATCAGCCCGCAGACGTTGCGCCGACATTTGCGTGAGGAAGGCAGCAGTTTTCAGGAGTTGAAGGATCAGTTGCGTCGCGACATTGCGATTTATCACTTGGGGCGTGCGGATCTGTCGTTGCAACAGATTGCCGAGCAATTGGGATTTTCCGAGCCTTCGGCGTTTCATCGGGCGTTCAAGAAGTGGACCGGGCTGACACCGGGGGCGTACCGCGCCCAAGAGAATTGAACGCAAAACCTGCAGGAGCCGGCTTGCTGGCGATGGCGATTTCAAGTACGCCATCGCCAGCAAGCCGGCTCCTGCAGGTCTGGTTCCACCTCCTAAATTGCTCGCAGGACTCCGGCTCCTGCAAAAGCGATTCTCACACTTCGACGGAGAGGGCAGCCTTTCATGGATGTTCTCGCTCTTCTTTACCAATACCTGTTCCGGTGGGTGATCGCGCCTGTCAGCGAGCAATTCCGTGGCTTATTCGACCTCAATGGCCGTCTCTGTCTCGCCTTTCTGTTCACGTCCTACGCCATCGCTTACGTGCTGTTCCGCTTCCGGAAATCCCGCGAACTGACGGATGCGTGCACTTTCTGGCAGTTCATCGGCGGCAACCGCGTGCATTTTCATCCCTCGGCGCTGCTGGATTACCGCTACTACTTCGTGCGCGCGATCCTCAAAGTCATGCTGGTGTTGCCCATCGTGGGGTTGGTGGACCCGTACGTGCTGCGCTCCGGCGACTACATCAGTTTTTTCACCCGGCTCTGGGGCGCGCGGGTGCAAGTGGAGGAGCATCTTGCGCTGTCTTTGCTCTACGGCCTGGGCGTGTTCGTGCTGCAAGACTTCATCCATTACTGGGCCCATCGCGCCTACCATTCACGCTATTTGTGGGCCTTTCACAAAGTCCATCATTCGGCCCCGGTGCTGGTCCCCGTGACGGCTAGTCGGGTGCACTTTGTCGAGAAAATGATCGAGCGCCTGATCGACATCGTGTTCCTAGGTGCCTATGCCGGTGTGTTCTGGTACGCCTGTGGCGGCGAGATCAGCCGCTACACCTTGTTTGGCGTGACCTACATGGTATTCATCCTCAACGCCCTGGCCTCGAACCTGCGTCACAGCCATGTCTGGCTCTCGTTCGGGCCGGCGCTTGAGCATGTGCTGAACAGCCCGGCGCAGCATCAGGTCCACCACAGCGACGCGCCACGACATTTCAACAAGAACTTCGGCATTAACCTGTCTGTTTGGGACTGGATGTTCGGCACGCTGTACGTCACGCAATCGAAGCCTGAGGCGATTCGATTCGGTACGGGTGAAGCGGATCATCAGCGTTACCTGACCCTCTACAGCCTGATCTTTATGCCGTTTGTGGAAACAGCACACAAAGTTCTTGAGATCAAACGCCCGAAAGCGATTACGCCGTCAGGGGGTAACCCCGTAGGAGCCGGCTTGCTGGCGATGGCGGAGGGACAGTCGCCACAAATGTCGGCCGACGCGCCGCTATCGCCAGCAAGCCGGCTCCTACAGTGATGTGTTGATCAACGTTCGGGAAGGTTCCAGCGTTCGCGCAGCTGCTGGTATTGCGCCTCGGGCAATTGCACCAGCAGCGGGGATCGGCGGGGGTCGAGCCAGTTGAACAAGCGAGCGATATCCGCTGGGTCCATGGCCGTGCAGCCACGGGTTGGGGCTGTGGGGCCGCGCCAGATGTGGAAGAAAATGCAAGAGCCGGCAGCGGGGGACGCCGGAGTGTTGTGCTTGATGACAATGCCCTGGCGATACAAGTCATCACGGCGACGCATGCGCTCTGAACTGTTCCAGTCTTTCGTAGCTGTGGCGCCGTCGACCAGCTCGTTGTAACGCGTGGACTGAGGGTCATCCACGCATTCGATGGTCGGGCTGAGTGCGAGGTAGGGCAGGCGGGTTTGTGCTGAAGCGTCGTAGCCAAACGCTGTGCCCAGTTTGAACATCCCGGCAGGCGCCTTGCCGTCGCCTTCCTGCTTCACCGGCCCCTGAAGCTGCTCAGTGGCGAATAATCCCTTGCCCCAGCCCATGCCGTTTTTGCCCAGCACCACCGCAAACGGCGCTTCGAACTTTCTGAACGTGCTGCCGTGCCGTTCGTAGCGCTGGGCAGTGCCCTCAATGTCATCCCAGTTTTTGCTGGTGACCACGATCAACTGGTCACTGTCGTCGAGCCCCTGAGCCATCGCGGCACCGTTTAGCAGGAGGACCAGAAACACGCAGATTCTGAGAAGTCTGTTCATGGCGCCAGCGGCGTAATGGGGAAATCCATGACCGTCTTCAAGGCTGGATCACGGGTATAGGTGAAATGCCACCACTCAGCCGAGTAACCGGTGAATCCTTCTTTTTCCATGGCGCTGTTGAGCCGCTGGCGATTTGCTTTGGCTGTGGCGTCGATCAGCGTCGAATCGGTATGCGCGCGCTCATCGAAGCAATCAAAACCGGTGCCCATGTCCACGGCGCCGTCATGCCAACGCTGGCCATAAGGCGTCGTGCAATCGACGGGCGTGGCTGAAGGCGTCCAGGTGTCGGCGGGCAGGGCATCCGGGCCGGTCATGGTCAGGTCCACGGTGCCGCCCCTGGAATGATTGGACACCCGCGCCACATAGCCCAGTCGCCAGAAGTCTTGCTTGTCCACCCGAGGATAAAACTCGGCCTTGCGCGGATCGCCCGGTTCCGTGGCGAAGCGTCCCATGTCCGCCACGGCGCGGCTGGGGCGATAGCAATCAAATACCTTCAAGCCATAGCCTTGCGCCTCAAGTGCCGTTTGCACCCGGGCGAGAGCCTTGGCGGCGTCCAGCGACAACAGGCACTCCGGCGCCTGGTAACCATCGAGCGGGTGCCCGGTGAAGTTGTGGGCGCTGGCGTAGCGGATGTCTTGCTGGATATCCGGCGCGATCGTACGCACAAACACCATGTGTTCCGGTTTCGGTTCGGCGCTGGCCAGGCACGGCAAGACAAGACTTGAAAACAGCAGCAATGATCGAGTTGTACAGCGCATCGGGCCGCGCCTCCGCAAATCCATGACAAGTCACCCCATCATGGCTTGAAACCGGCTTCACCTCCATGCAGTTGTTGATCGGCGTGATAGGACGAGCGCACCAGCGGCCCGGACGCGACGTTCTTGAAGCCCATCCGCGCGCCTTCCTCGGCGAACCAGGCAAACACGTCCGGGTGCACGAAACGTTGCACTGGCAAGTGGCTGCGAGAGGGTTGCAGGTACTGGCCGAGGGTGAGCATGTCGATCTCGTGCTCGCGCATGCGCTGCATGACCTCGATGACTTCTTCGTCGGTTTCTCCGAGGCCCAGCATCAGGCCTGACTTGGTGGGCACATGCGGGACCGATTGCTTGAACTTCTGCAGCAAGTCCAGCGACCACTCGAAGTCCGAACCCGGTCGCGCGGCTTTGTACAGGCGCGGCACGGTTTCCAGATTGTGGTTGAACACGTCCGGCGGTTCGCTGGCGGTGATCGCCAGGGCCACGTCCATGCGCCCGCGATAATCCGGCACCAGGGTTTCCAGTTGAATGCCCGGCGACAGCTTGCGAATTTCCCTCAGGCAATCGACAAAGTGCTGGGCGCCGCCGTCGCGCAAATCATCGCGATCCACCGAGGTGATCACCACGTATTTAAGGCGTAGCTCGGCGATGGCCACAGCCAGGTTGCTCGGCTCGTTGATGTCCAGCGGCTTCGGCCGTCCGTGGCCGACGTCGCAGAATGGGCAGCGACGGGTGCAGATGTCGCCCATGATCATGAACGTCGCCGTGCCTGCGGAAAAACACTCGCCGAGGTTCGGGCAGGAGGCTTCTTCGCAGACACTGTGCAGCTTGTGTTTGCGCAGCAATTGTTTGATGCGGTCGACCTCGGGGGAGATCGGCATGCGCACCCTAATCCAGTCGGGTTTGCGCGGGAATTCATCGGTGGGGATGATCTTCACCGGAATCCGCGCGACTTTTTCTGCACCGCGCAGTTTGGTGCCGACTTGCACTGTGTTCATAGGTTTCCCCAAGTTCTGCCAGACAAAATACGGACCTGTAGGAGCAAGCTTGTTCGCGATCACGGTGCAACATTCAACATTGATGTTGACTGACACTGCGCAATCGCGAGCAAGCTTGCTCCTACAGGTTTGTGTGGTGCATTCAGTTGCGGTAGACCGGGAAATCGCTGCACATGGCCGCCGCCTGCCGCGCTACCTGAGCCTCGACATCGGCATCGCCGAGGTGGTCGAGGATGTCGCAGATCCAACCGGCCAGTTCGGTGCTCTGTGCTTCCTTGAATCCACGACTGGTGATCGCCGGGGTGCCGATGCGCAAGCCTGATGTCACGAACGGCGATTGCGGATCGTTCGGCACCGCGTTCTTGTTCACGGTGATGCCGGCACGGCCGAGGGCGGCGTCGGCGTCCTTGCCGGTCAGGCCCTGGCGGATCAGGCTGACCAGGAACAGGTGGTTGTCGGTGCCCCCGGACACCACGTCATAGCCGCGGTCGATGAACACTTTGGCCATCGCCTGAGCGTTGCGTATCACCTGGGTCTGATAGGCCTTGAACGCCGGCTCCAGCGCTTCCTTGAAGCACACGGCCTTGGCGGCGATCACGTGCATCAGCGGGCCGCCCTGGCCGCCGGGGAACACGGCGGCGTTGAGTTTTTTCTCCAGTTCGGCATTGGCCTTGGCCAGGATCAGCCCGCCACGGGGACCGCGCAGGGTCTTGTGGGTCGTGGTGGTGACCACGTCGGCATAGGGCAGCGGATTCGGGTACAGACCGGTGGCCACCAGCCCGGCGACGTGGGCCATGTCGACGAACAGGTAGGCGCCGACCGTGTCGGCGATCTCCCGGAAGCGCGGGAAGTCCAGGGTCTTCGAGTAGGCGGAGAAACCGGCGATGATCATCTTCGGCTGGTGCTCGACCGCCAGACGCTCGACTTCGTCGTAGTCGATCAGGCCTGTGTCGGTGTCGATACCGTATTGCACCGCGTTGTAGAGCTTGCCGGAAAAACTCACCTTGGCGCCGTGGGTCAGGTGGCCGCCGTGGGCCAGGCTCATGCCGAGCACGGTGTCGCCGGCCTGCAGCAACGCCAGATAAACCGCGGCGTTGGCCTGGCTGCCGGAGTGCGGCTGGACGTTGGCGTAATCGGCGCCGAACAATTGCTTGGCGCGGTCGATGGCCAGTTGTTCGACCACATCGACATGCTCGCAGCCGCCGTAATAACGCTTGCCCGGATAGCCTTCGGCGTACTTGTTGGTCAGGCCGCTGCCTTGGGCTTCCATCACCCGTTGGCTGGTGTAGTTTTCCGAAGCGATCAGTTCTATGTGGTGTTCCTGCCGCGCATCCTCGGCATTCATCGCCGCCAGCAGTTCGTCGTCGTAGCCTTTGATCTGGTCCTGCTTGCTAAAGAAGGTGCTGAACATAGTGGGGGCCTTTTGTGGATTCAGGAAATGCGTAAGGGGGGGGCTTCAAGCGTCGGCGTGTTCTGCGGTCAGGCGTTGATAGGCGTCTTGATCCATCAAGTCGCTCATGGCCTCGACATCGACCGGTTTGAAGCGAAAGAACCAGCCTTCGCCCAATGGGTCTTCGTTGACCAGTTCCGGGGTGTCCTCGAGCGTCGCGTTGATCTCGACCACTTCGCCGTCCAGTGGCATGCCGATGCTGCTGGCAGCTTTCACCGACTCCAGCACCGACACTTGCGCACCCGCGTCGAAGCTGCCGACCTCAGGCACTTGTACAAACACCACATCGCCCAACGCCTGCTGGGCAAACTCGGTAATGCCGACCGTGACCAGGCCATTGCTTTCAAGGCGCAACCATTCGTGATCAACGGTGAAACGCAATTCGCTCATATCAACTCCTTATTGTTTTTTACGCTCGCGGCGGCGAGCGGGGTTGGAGGAGTGATAGCAAGGGTGGTGCCAAGGTTTATTAATTGTTGTAATTCAATGGCTTGAAGTTATTTTGTGAGGTGCGAGAGATCTCATCCGTATTGAAATCAATACAGGCAAGCAGGGTTGCGGGCGCAGGTGCGGTAATTGCTGCGGGCAACGGTTTTGTCTTGATTTCGCTACGCTGTATCGATTTGAAGACGCGGAGCGCTGGAACAACACTGATCTACTGTGGGAGATTCTATGTTGCAGGGGAACCCTGCAGCCTTAAATTCGGCTGGTATTCGCTCTGGTTTTTCATGAGAGCGAATGCCACCCGGCACAGCTTGCGCGCGAGGATGACCAGGGCTTGGGTTTTTGCCAGGCCTCTGGCCAGATAGGACTCATAAAAAGGTTTCCAGATTGGAGATCGACAAGCCGCCATTGCCGCGTTGT
>NZ_JAGYGD010000048.1:0-35830 GCF_019947275.1 Pseudomonas sp. GL-RE-29 | reverse complement strand
CTTTTGATCTTGCTCTTTAAAAGCAAGATCAAAAGATCGTCCGAACGCGGCCCGAGCCTGCGGCAGCTCCTACAGGTCGCGGGTGTGTTGTGGGTGCCTTGGGAGCAAGCTCCCTCGCCACAAATGCGTCGTTTCTGTCGTAAGTATTCCTGAGCCAACCTGCACGCCCGCTCAACATCGGCACCATTTCTATCGCCTTCGGCGGGTATGAATCCAGCGCCAGCGTCCCGCGATCCGCCGTCGTCATCGGCTCAACCGCGTCGTATCTGCCCTCATCGCCAGCAGGCCGGCTCCCACAAGGGTTCTGCGGTGAACACAAGATTTGTGCCTCGCAAAAATCCACTGTAGGAGCGAGCCTGCTCGCGATGGCGGAGTATCAGGCGCCGATGATGTTGAATGTGCTGCCCTCATCGCCAACAGGCCGGCTCCCACAAGGGTTCTGCGGTGAACACAAGATTTGTGCCTCGCAAACATCCACTGTAGGAGCAAGCTTGCTCGCGATTGCGATGTAGCAGGCACCATCAATGTCAGATCCGAAAACTCCCCACCAGTTGATTAAGCCGCGCCGCCTGCTGCTCCAGCTCGGTACACGCCCGCAACGTCGCCTGCAAATTCTCAACCCCCTGCAAATTCAGCGTGTTGATCTGCGTGATGTCGACGTTCAACGCCTCGACCACCGCGGTCTGTTCTTCGGTAGCGGCAGCGACGGACTGGTTGACGTTGTCGATCTCGCCGATGCGTTGCGTCACGCTGCCCAGGCGGGTGCCGGCGAGGTTGGCGATGGTGACGCTTTCTTCGCTGTGCTGTTGGCTTTCGGTCATGGTGGTGACCGAGTCGCGGGCTCCGACTTGCAGTTCCTCGATCATCTGCTGGATCTCCAGCGCTGAGGTCTGGGTGCGCCCGGCCAGGCTACGCACCTCGTCGGCCACCACGGCAAAACCGCGACCCGCCTCACCGGCCCGCGCCGCTTCGATCGCGGCGTTGAGTGCCAACAGGTTGGTTTGCTGTGAGATGCCCTTGATCACTTCGAGGATCTGCCCGATGTTCACGGTTTTGTCGTTGAGCACTTCGATGTTGGCGCACGATGCGCTGATTTTTCCGGACAGTTCGTTCATCACCTCAATGGTGCGTTCCACCACCTGACGCCCGTCCTCGGCTTGTTGCCGCGCGGCGGAAGCCTGCAGCGAAGCATCGGACGCGTTGTGGGCGATTTCCTGGGCGGCGGCGCCCAGTTGATTGATCGCGGCGGCGACGCTGTTGGTGCGGGTCGATTGATCGTCGAAATTGCGCAGCGACGAATTGGACGCCTCCAGCACACGCCGCGCCCCTTCATTCACGCCAAGGGCGGCTGACGACACCTCGCGAATCGACTGGTGAATGCGTTCGACAAAGCGGTTGAACGCGGTGGCCAACTGGCCGATTTCATCCCGCGATTGCACCGCCAGGCGCCGGGTCAGATCGCCTTCACCGAGGGAAATGTCCTCCATGACACGGGTCAGCACTTGCAGTGGTCGGGTGATGCGTTGCGCCGTGTACCAGATCAACAGCAGGCCGAGCAGGGCCGAGCCGCCACCGAGCAGCAGTTCCAGCGCGGTGCTATGCACACCTTGGGCGTCGAGTTCCTTTTGCAGGGTAGTGACCGGTGCCAGCAACACCTCTTGCGGTACGCCTACCAACACGCCCCACGGCGCGGCGCCGGCAATCGGTGCCAGGGGCTCGAGCACTTTGATTTGCTGAGGGTCGACGAACACCTTCGGCTGGCCTTGGCGCAGGGCTTCCATTACCTCGGCACTGTCCATCGGTTGACCCAGGCGAGTGACATCCTGACTGTTGGCGGAGATCACGCCACGGGGGCTGACGATGCTGATCTGCCCATGGCCATCGAACAATTCCAGTGCACTGGTTTCACTGTTCTTTTGCAACGCGGCGAGGTTGATGTCGAGGCCGACGACAGCGATGACCTTGCCGTTTTCCAACAACGGAAACGCGACGCTGGTCACCAGTTTGCGACTGCCGGACGCCTCGTCGAAGTAGGGTTCCAGAACGCAGGGCTGACGGGTGTCGCGGGCGCACGTGTAGAAGGCGTTGTAGGGAGCGCCGCTCGGGCCGGGTTCGGTGTTGGCGAGCAGGCCTTCGTCGCCGATCACGGCTTGCAGTTCGCCGGGTTTGCTCTGCACCCAGTACAGCGAGAAGCGTCCGGTTTCGTTGCTGCCCAGGTCCGGCTTGTCGGCGAAACCGGCGTCGGCACCGTCCAAAGCGTCCGGTTCAAAAATGACGTAAAGCCCGAGCAGGTCGGGCTTGTCGATCAGTGCCTGGTGAAGCTGGGTGCTCAGCTCCTGGCGCAGTTGTTGGCGGGTGAGGTTCCCTTGATGCTGGAGTTGCCTCAGGTAAAGCAAATACCGTGATAACCCCTGGCCAAATTCGTGGGTCTGCATGAAGGTGCGTTGCACCTGCATGGCCTGCACTTTGGCCAAAGCCTGCATGTGTTCCTTGGCGGCGTCGGCGAGCATTTCGCTGCTGGCCTGGGCCACTTGCTGGCTGCTCTGGTGGGTCTGGTAGAGCGACAAACCCATCAGCAAACCCACCACCAACAGCAGGCAGAGGCCGGCGAGCAGGGCGATCTTGCTCTGGATCGTGAGGAAGCTTTTCTGCATTGGAAATACCTTTTTCCTTGAAAGCATTGATGCCGATAACGCGTCTCCTGTAGGAGCGAGCCTGCTCGCGATGAAGGCCCGAGCACCACGGGCATTCAGGCAGCCCGCGTTATCGTTGGCGTCCATCGCGAGCAGGCTCGCTCCTACAGGGATCGCTCGGGACTTAGAACGTAGTGGCGAAAATCACCTGGCTGTAGAGGTTCTTGTCGTTGTTGCCCAACTGCGTGCCACCCTGGTCAGCGCTCTTGTCCGGCTGGAACAGGCCCACCAGCGGCATGATGCTCAGGTGGTCGTTGACGTGCCATTCGGCATACAGGTCCACCTCGTGGCCATCGGTGTTGCCGAGGTTGCGGTCGATGGTGTCGAAGTTGAAATACATCGCGCCGACGCTGAGGTTCTCCAGCGGTGCGACGCTGAATTTGACCTGCTGGATGCGCGAGTTGGTGTTGAACGGGCCGGCATAGTTGCCCGCCACTTCACCCTGGAACCAGGTGCCGAAGCCGCGACTGAAACCGTAGAACAGCGTGTCGTAGTTTTCCGAGAAACGGCTGTAGCGGTAGCTGACATACGGCGACCAGGCGACGTCGGAAAAGGTCCAGCCGGCTTCCAGGTACCAGGCGTCTTCGCTGTCGGTATGGGGTTTATCCTGTTTGGCGTATTCGCCGGAGAGAAACAGGTCTTTCACCCCGGCATTGCCGGTGGCGCGCAGGCTGTAGGTCTTCATGCCGTCGCGTTCGAGCTGAATCGGCGAGGCGTACTGCTCGTCGATGTCTGTGGTGCCGATGTAGGTCAAGCCGACGGTGCCGGCTTCGGATACGTGCTCCAGCGTGCCCGCGTACATCTCGGTCATGGCCTGGGCGCGGTTGTTGGATTTCAACCACATCAGATCGCTGCGCCAGCCTTCCTTGCCACCAATGCGCAACACGGCAGTCTCGTCGAAGGCCTTGCGAGCCGCCAGCCAGTAGGCGCCGCCACGGTTGAATTCGCCGTCCGCCAGGCCTTTGCCCAGGTTCAACGCGTCGCCGTTAATCAGGAAGCCGTCGCCGATCATGATGTTCTGGCGGCCGAACGACAGGTCAATGCCGTCAGTGCCCAGCACCGGGAACAGATCGGCCGAACGCCAGCCGAGGTAAGCGTCCTCGAACTTGGTGGTGCGTTCCGAACCGTCGCTGAAACCGGCCGCATCGCCATCGCCCCAAGTGCCGGAGCTGAGCATGTTCGCCGCACCGTAAGCAGTGCCAACCCCGGCCAGGCCCTGGTCGAAGCTCAGACCGTACTTGATGTAGCCCTCGCGCCACGACGAAGAACCTTCATCGAGACGACCCGACAGGGCGTAGTTTTCCTGGCTGTGGAAAATGCCGAAAACCGCTTCCAGAGTGGCGTTCAGGTGACTGTCGTCGTCGGCGTAGAGCTCATACGCTCCGGCCTGACCTGCGCTGATCATCAGCGCGAGAGTCGAAAGGCGAAGCAAGGGGGACTTAAGCATGGCGTGACATCCGTTCTTGTTCTTGAGCGCAGGTTTGCGGTCTTTTTAGATACTAAGGAACGGATGTCTTTCGCCCTTTTGCCTGTTTGCCAAAGAGTTGGTTGTGCATGCCAGATTGCATGACCACATGACCACATGACCACGCTGAGGTTTTTGGGCATTCATTTCTTGCGCCGAATTCGCCGCCGCTATCGCCAGCAAGCCGGCTCCTACAGAAGACCGGATTCACACGCTACAAACTGTAGGAGCCGGCTTGCTGGCGATTGGGCATTCATGCCGAGCGAATTGGCAGAACCGCCAACACAACTGGCACGCAGCGCAAACCCTGCGTGTCACCGACCACCGACAATCCTTATCAACCCTGCCAGGGCACTCAAGCTCCGGCAGTTTTAGTGTTGGCGTTCGTCTGCTGACGAGCACGTGGATTTTCAAGGTCGTTTCTTATGTTCACTTCCCTGCGATTGCCCCTCATCGGTTTGTTGTCCTTCACCCTGGCGCAAGCCGCGCTGGCTGCCGATTGCGCACCGGTTCAGAGCCGTGGCGCCGAGCTGTTCGCCAACGAGTGTGGTGTTTGCCATGCGGTGAGCAAAGGCACTACCGGCATGATGGGGCCGAACCTGGCGGGCGTGGTCGGGCGCAAGTCCGGTTCGCTGGAAGGCTTCAATTACTCGCAAGCCATGCGTAACAAGAACATCGACTGGCAAGCCGAAAACATCGCGCAATTGATCACCCAGCCCCAAGCGTTCGTGCCCGGCACCTACATGCCGTACATGGGCATGGCTTCGGCGGACGATCGCCAGGCAGTCGTGTGCTACCTCAAAGAACAACACTGATCAGCCGATTGACGGCTGACACACCCACCAACCCTGTAGGAGCTGGCTTGCCAGCGATAGCGGTCTCCAGTCTTGCACCGTTCATAAAGACGCCAGCAAGCCGGCTCCCACATTTGAACGAAAGGTGATTTATGAGCAACGTTGAAATCCTGCCGCAGGTTGCTGCATTCATCGGCCGCCGTCACGGCTGCTTCATTGATGGTCAATGGGTATTTGCCGAAGGCGAAAGCATTGCCGTGGTCAACCCGGCCACCGGGCAGACCCTCTGCGAAACCCTCGATGCGCCACTGGCAGTCGTCGAGCAAGCCGTGCAGTCGTCGCACAAGGCGTTCAAGTCCGGCGTCTGGTCGGCACTGCGCCCGGCGGACCGCGAACGCATCCTGCTGAACTTCACCCGTCTGGTGGAAGAGCACGCCGAAGAACTGGCGCAACTGGAAACCCTGAGCCAGGGCAAGTCGATCAACATGGCTCGCGCGCTGGATCTGAACGCCACTGTGGAATTCATGCGCTACATGTCCGGCTGGGCGACCAAGATCGAAGGGCAGACCTTTGATGTGTCGATCCCGTTGCCGCCAGGTGCCAAGTTCACTGCGTTCACCAAGCGTGAGCCGGTTGGCGTGGTGGTCGGTATCGTGCCGTGGAACTTCCCGCTGCTGATTGCCGCCTGGAAGCTGATGCCGGCACTGGCGACCGGTTGCACCGTGATCATCAAACCGGCGATGGAAACCCCGCTGACCGCGATGCGCCTGGCAGAACTGGCCCTTGAAGCCGGCATCCCGGCGGGCGTGTTCAACGTCGTGACCGGTGGCGGCGCGTCGGTAGGCGGCGTGCTGACCCAGCATCCGCTGGTGAGCAAAGTGTCGTTCACCGGCTCCACCGCCGTGGGCAAAAGCGTCGGCGTGGCGTGCATGGAAAACATGACGCGTTTCTCCCTGGAACTGGGCGGCAAGAACCCGATGATCGTGCTCGCCGATGCCGACATCGAAAAAGCCGTGCAAGGGGCAATCCTCGGTGGCCTGCTGAACAACGGACAAGTCTGCGCGGCGGCTTCGCGTTTCTACGTGCACCGTTCGATTCACGACCAATTTGTCGAAGCCCTGGCCGCAGCGGTGTCGTCGATGCCGATCGGCGCGGGCATGAACGGTGACGCGGCGATCAACCCGCTGGTGTCGCGCAAGCAACAACAAAGCGTGCTCAAACACATCGAACTGGCCCGTCAGGAAGGTGCGCGCGTGGTCTCGGGTGGTGAATTGGTGGAAAGCGACGGCTTCTTTGTCCAGCCGACCATCCTCGCCGACATCGACCACAGCATGGCAGTGGCCCGCGAAGAAGTGTTCGGCCCGGTACTGGGTGTGATGCCGTTTGACGATGAAGATGCCGTGATCGAACTGGCCAACGACAACCGCTACGGCCTGGCCGCCAGCCTGTGGACCAACGACTTGAGCAAAGCCATGAACCTGGTGCCGCGTATTGAAGCGGGTACGGTCTGGGTCAACGCCCACGTGCTGCTCGACCCGGCGATGCCGTTCGGTGGTGTCAAGCAATCGGGCATGGGTCGCGAGTTCGGTCGCGCGGTGATCGAGGCTTACACCGAGCTGAAATCGGTGTGCATCGCCCATTGATAAAGCTGTAGAACCTGCATGATCTGCATGATCTGCATGATCTGCATGATCTGCATGATCTGCATGATCTGCATGATCTGCATGATCTGCATGATCTGTAGGAGCTGTCTCGTGCAACGAGGCTGCGATCTTTGATTTTGCTTTTTTAGGATCAAAAGATCGCAGCCTGCGGCAGCTCCTACAGGGGATTGGTGCGATTGAAAGGGTTTTGCGTCATGCCGCTGGTGGTTTCGCCAGTTCAATACCGGCGGCGCCCAACCGCTTGAGTATTTCAAACAGCAGATCGCTTTTGATCAGGCCCACATTGCGCGGGCTGCCGACGTAACCGGTGATGGTCAGCGTAATGCCTTCGGGTTTCAGTTGGCTGAAGCGCACGAACGGCGCCGGTTTATCCAGAATGGAATCGTGCTCGACGTAAGTGTCGTACAGCAGGTTGCGCACTTGCTCCGGGTCGATGTCCAGCGGGAACATCAGTTCCAGTGTTGCCACGCCTTGCGCGGTGCCGCCGAGGGTGACGTTGCGCAAATTCTGCGAAATCAGCTGTGAGTTGGGCACGATGACGATCGAGCGGTCGGCCAGTTGTATTTCCGTGGCCCGCACGTTGATCCTGCGGATATCACCTTCCACGCCACTGATGCTGATCAGGTCGCCGACTTTTACCGGGCGTTCGGTCAGCAGAATCAGGCCTGAAATGAAGTTCTTGACGATCTCCTGAAGGCCGAAGCCGATACCCACCGACAAGGCGCTGACGATCCAGGCCAGGTTGGTCCACTTGATCCCCAGCGAAGACAGCGCGAGCAGTATCACCGACGCATAGCCGATATTGGCGAACAGCGTGCTGAGCGACGCACACATGCCGGGGTCCATTTCCGTTTTCGGCAGGAACTCGTTGTCCAGCCAGCGGCGAAAGGAGCGGATCAGGTAGACGCCGATCGCCAGCGCCAGGATGGCATGCAGCAGGTTGCCCGGGACGATGTTCAGCTTGCGCAGGCCGTCGCCACCCAGAATGGCCAGAATGTTGGTGATCAGTTGCCCGAGCGTCGAGCCCACGCCGCCCACCAGCAACGTGATAAACGCGATCAGCAACAGCGAGGCGCGGCCGACGCCAGACAAGATGGTCGAAATTTGCTCCAGGCGTGCATCGCCAATGCCCAGCAACTGTTTGATGCCCTTGCCGGTGGTATGTCGCGGTGAAAACAGGTGTTCGCAGCCGTCTTTCACCAATTGGATCAGCAAGTAGAAACCGGCAAAGATGATGAACAGCCAGACCAGTTCGTAGGTGATAAAGCGCGACAGCGACACGTAGCCGGCGAGCAAGGTCAGCAGCGAAACCACCACCGCAATGCTGGCGAAGGCATAGATCACGCCGGCCAGCGTCCGGCCTGCTTCAGGCGCTGTACCGGCCGCGACCATGGCCTGACGGGTTTTGCTGACGCGCAACAACATCAGGCCGATCATCGCTGAGATGACCAACGCGACAAACCCCCTGACCGAGATCACGACCTCGGAGCTCATGCCGGTGGCATTGGTCAACTGCGCCATTGATACCAGCACCAGCAGCACGCAGGCCAGTCGTGCGGGGAACGGTTTGATCGCCAGTGCGACCGAATCGGCAATGGCCGGCAGCCGCCACGAAGGATGCTGTGTGGACAGCAATGCGCGACCCAGGCCGGTGATCATCACGCAGGTATAAATGATCTTTTCGAAGTCCTGGGAAAAACCCGCCAGTTGCGGCGTCAACGGCATTTGTCGGGTGACGGCAAAAAACAACAGTTGCAAGGCAAGCCAGGCAGTCAACACCGTGGCGATGACCGAGGCCAGCGCCAGGGCGCTACGCCGCAGGCGTCCTTCAGGCACGCGATGGATGCACAGCCAGGTCAGGCCTCGTTCGGTAAACCCTCGCCCGAGGAACCACAGGACCATGGCCAAAATGACCAGAAGACTGGTGATGAGGCGTTGCCCCGGTTGCCAGGCCGCGTCGAGGGAAGCGCTCGCCTGCGAGACGAATGAGCTCAGCCGTTGCCGGTCCTCCTCGGGTGGATTCAACAGGGGCGCCCAGAACCACGGGTTCAGGATGCTTTTGGTCTGTTGGGTCACTTCGGTTTCGAGCAGGCTGCGACGAATGCCGGCAATCTGGGTGAGAAGCTCGGTCGCACTGGTTTTGAGCGCCGCGAGGGTTTTGAGGTTGTTATCGATTCGGCTCTTTTGCTCGCCGAGCGTGGCTCGTTGCAGGGCAATATCGGTTTTTTCCGGAGAGGCCTGTTCCAGCGGCACAGGGCCGAGCACGCCCAGTTGCGCTTGTAATTGAGCTTGTTCGGGCAGCAGCAGTGCTGACAAACGATCGATTTCCTGGATGAGCGCTTGCACCAGATCCTGCGGGGCTTCCAGCTGGCTGTAGTTGGTGGCGAGGGAGACCTGTTGTTTGAGGCTGTTCAGTCGGGTTTGCAGTGCCAGCAGATCAGCGTCGGAAACCGTCTCGCTCGCAGGTTTGGTGATAGCAGCAGGGGCGTCGGAGAGGGGCGCCGCCGACAGCATTGCGCTGGCCGGCCCGACCAGCGCCAACGCGACGAAAATCATCCACTTCAATCCATTGCGCATAGGCGTGCTCGACTGGTTGTTAGTCACCCAGCCTATGAGGTTAGGTCATGACTGGCACTGTCGAGGGATTTTTGGTTGGATGCATTCGGGTAAGGACCGAATCTGTGGCGAGGGAGCTTGCTCCCGCTGGGGCGCGCAGCGGCCCTAAAAGAAGGCCTGCTGCGCAGTCCAGCGGGAGCAAGCTCCCTCGCCACAGGTGCTCATCGCTCTTTCAATGGGCGTCATTCACCCGGTCTACGCGCCGGGAAAAACAACTCAAAGCAGGTAATTCCGTCGGCACTGCTGACACTGTAGGCACCGTTGTGTAGCTGCATGATCGTCGCCACGATCGACAGGCCCAAACCATTGGATTGCGCCGAGCGTTCGCGGGATTCGTCGACCCGGTAGAAGCGCTCGAACAGCCTGGGCAGGTGTTCGGCGGGGATGGTCTGGCCGTGGTTGCGCACCTGCAAGCGTATGCCGTCGGCCACCGGCGTGGCGCGGATGTACAGCTCGGAGTCGGGCGCGCCGTACTTGATCGCGTTGGAACACAGGTTGGCCATGGCGCGGCGCAGCAGCATCGGTTCGGCCCAGATCAGTCCGCTGCCCTCGGCATTGATGCTGATACCGACATCGGCCGCGAGCCCTTCGAAATAGTCGGCCATGCGTTCCATTTCTTCGGCGGCAAGCAACTCCTGACGTTGGCGCAGGGCGCTGGCAGGGTCGGTGCGGGCCAGAAACAGCATGTTGTCGAGCATCCGGGCCAGGCGTTCGAGTTCCTCGACGTTGGAGGCGAGTAACTGTTGATAGGCTTCGATGCTGCGATTCTGTTGCAACGCGACCTGTGTTTCACCGAGCAGGTTGTTGATCGGCGTGCGCAGTTCATGGGCCATGTCGGTCGACACCTGGCCCAATTGCACGAAGCCCTTGCCCAGGCGGTCGAGCATGGCGTTGAAGGCCTCGATCATCGGCAGCAACTCCAGCGGCGAGCCCTGGCTGTCGAGGCGTTCGCTGAGGTTGCCGACGCCAATGCCTTGGGCATGCCGCGCCAGGTGCCGCACCGGCAGCAGGCCTCGATCAACCAGGACATAGCCGGAAAACGCCAACAGAATCGCCGCCACGCTGGCGAACAGGTAGACATTGAAGCGGTAACTGGCGAGCACGGCGGTGCGCTCGGTCATCAGGCGCCCGGTGAGCACTTGCAGGCTGCCCTGGTCGCCGGTATCGATGGTCGCCGCCACCGCCGAAAAAGGCACACCGTCGACATTGGGCAAGTGCTGCACGTCGCTCAGGGTCAACGGATGATCGATGGGCATGGGGGCTAATGCGGGCGTGTGCAGTTTGCCCGGGTTGACCTCCAGCAAGGGCGGTTGCCCGGGGGCGCCGATGGTCAACAGGGCTTCGCGATTGCCGAGCATGTTCTGGAACAGCGCCGGTTTGGTGCGGATCAGTTCCAGAGTGTTGCTGTCGTTGAGGAAGGTGCGCAATTGATCGATGCGGGTCACCAGCGCGGCGTCGTCGCGGCGGATCAATTCGCGCTCCAAGTCGCGGTACAGCGCCACGCCGAGCAGGGTCAACGAGACAAACGCCAAAAAGGCGAACACCAACGCCAGACGCAACGTCAGGGAATGGCGAAGGCGGGACAGTGCGCTCATGGTTGGGTATCGAAGCGGTAGCCGATACCGCGCACGCTATGGATCAACTTGAGTGTGAACGGATCGTCGATCTTCATCCGCAGTCGGCGCACTGCGACATCCACCACGTTGGTGTCACTGTCGAAATTCATGTCCCAGACCCGCGAGGCGATCATCGAACGCGACAGCACCTCGCCCTGGTGCGTGGCGAACAGGTGCAGCAGGGCGAATTCCTTGTTGGTCAGGGTGATGCGCACGCCGGCGCGAGTGACGCGGCGTTTGAGTACGTCGATTTGCAGGTCGTCGATTTGCAGCTGTTCTTCTTCGCGCGTGGGGCCACGGCGGGTCAGGGTGCGCAGGCGCGCGACCAGTTCGGCGAAGGAAAAGGGTTTGATCAGGTAATCATCGGCGCCCAGTTCGAGGCCTTTGATGCGGTCGGCAATATCATCGCGGGCGGTGAGGAACAGCACGGGCGTATCGGCCTCCTTGCGCAAGCGGCGCAGGACTTCCCAGCCGTCCATCTTCGGCATCATCACGTCCAGCACGATCACGTCGAAATCGTGTTCCAGGGCCAGGTGCAGGCCATCGACGCCGTCGCGCGCCAGGCTCACGGAATAACCGAGTTCCTGCAAGCCGTTGAGCAGGTAATTACCGGACTTGGGTTCATCTTCGACGACGAGAATGTTCATGGGGTTTCTGCCTGGCTCAGGGTCCGCAAAACTCGGTGGTGCGCTGGCGGGCTACAGCGGCACGCAGTGTCGCCAGTGTAGCCCGTTCATTTGCCGGTACGCAGGGGCGGCGATCAATGATCATTGGTGCAACCGCTGCCTTGGACGATGTAGTCCAGTTCATGCTGGCGGCCCTGATGGTCGAGGTAGTTCAGTTGGGCGGGGATGATGCCGCACTGTTGCGAAATGTCGGTTTCGCCCAACACTTTGGCCACGTCGAGGTGGACGAAGGCGGCGTCCTTGTCGTGGATCAGCGGGGCGCTGCTTTGGGTGTCGGCAAACGCTGAGCCGGTGGCGAGGAGGGCGGTAAAACCAAGGATGTACAGTTTCATGATCAGTCTCTCTATTCAGGGTGTGTGGTGGCTGCCGAAGCGTTGCCTGACAGTGAGTTCAGGTTAACCAGGCGATCCGGACAGCCCACCAACAGGTCGATTACAAAGTTGTAATAAATGGGTTTGGGGTTATGACTGGCGACCGGCGGCAGCGAGGATCAGGTCGGCGATTTCCTTGGAATGGGACACCAGCGACAAGTGGCTCGACGGCAGTTCGATGGTGGTCGCGCCCATGCGTTTGGCGAGGAAACGTTCCAGGTCCGGGTTGATGGTCTGATCCTGGCTGGACACCGCGTACCACGACGGCTTGGTGTGCCAGGCCGCGGCGGTGGTGCGGTCGGTAAACAGCGTCTTGGCGATCGGCTGTTGCACGGCGAACAGCTGCATGGCCTTGTCGTGGGGCACGTCGCTGGCGAAGTACTTGAGGAAGGCGTCTTGCTTCAGGCTTATAAAACCATCGTGCTCTTCGGTGCCGGCGCGCACGGGCATAGTCGGGTATTTGGCCGACAGGGCGACGAAGTCTTCCCCGGCATCCGGCGCGCGGGCAGCGACGTACACCAGTGAACTGACCTTCGGATTGACCCCGGCCTCACTGACCACCGTGCCGGCGTAGGAATGGCCGACCAGCACGGTCGGCCCGTCCTGTTGATCGAGGACCCGTTGGGTTGCAGCAACGTCATCGGCCACTGAGGTCAGCGGGTTCTGCACCGCAGTGACGTGCAAGCCGGCAGCCTGCAAACGGGCGATTACGTCCGACCAACTGGAGCCATCAGCCCAGGAGCCGTGCACCAGCACGACGTTGTTGGCCTTGACCGGTGCGGTGCTGGCGGCCATGGCGGAACCGCTGCCCAGCATGAACAGGCTGGCGGCGATCAGGCAGAGTTTGCTCAATGGTTTCATGGTGGGGACCCTTGTCTTCATCAGTGGGAGGCGTGTCATCCGGAGTGGGTGACTGACGGGTTCACTGTAGGGAGCGAGGGTGTTGGTCAGGCTGACAACTTGATGACATGTTTGTAATGGTTGGTTGTACTCAACCCTTTGTGAGAGCGAGCCTCCCTGTAGGAGCTGCCGCAGGCTGCGATCTTTTGATCTTGCCTTTGTCGTTGCCAGTCTTTGGAAATGCTGGAACACACGCATCTTTGTAGGAGCCGGCTTGCTGGCGATGACGGTGTGTCAGGCGCTGCGATGTCCACCGAACGACCGCCATCGCCAGCAAGCCGGCTCCTACAAGGAATGCGCGCAACCTGGAGCTTTTCATATGGTTCGCCGCAGCGGTGAAACCCCAAAGCATGTGTACTCAGGTGTAGGCCAACAACCGCCCGCAAAAAATCACACTGACCCATAACCCAATGGAAAACAGCGCCTGAACCCGAGCCACACCAGGCGCTGCAACGCCGGTATTCCACGCCCCAACGGAACAGTAGACGCCGACATGGAACAACAATGCGTTCAGTCCCGCCGTGGCGATCAGGCATAGCTTGAGGATGAAAATGTCATTGGAAGCAAAGTCGTGCGGATGGGCCGAAAACATCATCAACCCGGCCGGTACGATCAATAGCAGTGCCGCGATGGCCCAACTCAGCAGATGGCGGGCCAGGGCCGTGACCCGGATCGTTCGCGACAACCCGAGCACCCGCAAATCAAACATCACCACCGCGCCGACCAGCACGCTGAAGCCCACGATGTGCATCACCTCGACCAGCGGGTAGAGCCACATATCGCCACGCATGACCGCGCCCAGCGGCGAATCATGCATCCAGTCCAGCCAGGTTTGCGAGGTCTCCATTAGCGCAATTCGATGGTTTTTTCGCCAATGGTGATGCGTTCTGCGCGCAGTTCATCGGGCTTGTTGCGATTTTGGTAGCCGACCACGGTCGCTTGCGTGCCCACCGCCAGCATGTCTTGCGAAAGGCCCCGATTCTCCATGCGCGAAGGCGGTGCCAGAACCACGTTCCAGGTTTTGTCTGCGGTTTTCAGGTTGACGAACCCGTGGGGATGGGAGTAGCCGGATTGCTCGATGGTGCCGCTCAATTGTAAGGGCTTGCTGGAGTCGTACTCACTCCACCCGTGATGGGCGAAGGCCGCAGTGGCAACCAGTAACAATGACAATCCAATGCCCTTGAGCATGATCTTCATGACACGGTTCTCCTATTGCAGGACGTCGATAAATGTCGGGCTGTGCTCGCTCCGGTGCGGTGTTCAATTATTCCAAGGTGTTTTTCAGAATAGTCCGCGGATTCAAAGCGGCCGAATCATGCCGCCCGAAAGAATGTTTCTGTCTGTGACGCAGGGTTCGCAACATCGAACCTTCGGTTGAAAGACCGTCAACAACCAAAACCATGACCTAAGCTTATCCGCAGGCCAAAGGTCGTCAGGGCAGGCCACACACCCTGATCGACATCCCCATGGCACCCATAAAAACAAGGGAGATTCGCCCCATGTCCGTTCTGCTGACCCGCTTCAGTCGCTACCTGGCTATAAGTCTCACCGCTGCCGCTCTCACCACCCCCGCGTTCGCGCTGGATACCGTCAAATTCATGGCCCCGGGCTCCGTTGGCGGTGGTTACGACCAGACCGCGCGGGTGCTGGGCAAAGCCCTGATCGAAGCCAATGCGGCCAAATCCACGACATTCGAGAACAAGGGCGGCGCCGGCGGAACGCTGGGGCTGGCGCAGTTTGCCAACAGCACCAAGGGCGACCCCAACGCGCTGCTGGTGGTCGGCGCGATCATGGTCGCGGGCATCGAACAGAACAAACCGCAAATCAACTTGAAAGACGTGACGCCGATTGCCCGGCTGTTCACCGAGTACAACGTGATTGCCGTGCGCAAGGAGTCGCCGTACAAGACCCTCGATGAGCTGATCACGGACTTCAAGGCGAAACCGTCCAGCATCACCTGGGGCGGTGGCTCCAAGGGTTCGATCGACCACATCGGCATCGCCGAGCTGGCGGGCAAGCTCGATGTCCCGGTCAACAAGGTCAATTACATCGCCACCGGCGGTGGGGGCGAAGTGGTGGCCCAGGTACTCGGTGGCCAGATCAAAGTGCTCACCGGCGGGTATGCCGAGCTCGGTCAGTACATCAAGAACGGCCAGATCCGCGTCCTCGCCATCGGCGCGCCTGAGCGTGTTCCCGGGATCGATGCGCCGACGCTTAAAGAAAGCGGCTACGACGTGATCATCGGCAACTGGCGCGGTGTGTATGGCGCAGCAGGCCTCACACCCGCGCAGCGTAAGGAAGTCACCGACGCGGTGGTGGCCGCCAGCAACAGCAAAGTCTGGCAGGACAACATTCAAACCAATGCGTGGTCGCCGAGCGTGCTGACCGGTGATGACTTCGGCAAATTCGTCGACGAAGAGCACGTGCGGTTGCGCGCGATGCTGGTCAAGGTCGGGCTGCTTTGAGATGGCCGGGTCGCGTGCAGTGGTGCCCACGCAACTGGCGATCGGCATTGGCCTGATCGTTCTCAGCGTCGTACTGGCCGTGGGCGCCTACCGCTTTCCACCGGAGATGGGCTTCGTCATTCTGCCGGCTTACGTCTATCCCTACGTCGTCGCGGCGTTTCTGGGCGTGGTCGGGGTGTTGCTCAGTTACCAGGCCGCGAGCGGCGGTTTCCGTGAACTGGATAACGGCGACGACCAGGGCACGATCCCCGGCGGCAAGGCCGGTGCAGCCTGGGTGACCGGGGGGCTTGTCGGTGTTGCCGTGCTCATCAACGTTATCGGCTTCGTATTGTCTGGCGCGGTGCTGTTTGTTTGCGCCGCACGGGGCTTTGGCAGTCGACACCCGTTGCGTGACCTCGCCATCGGCATTGCCCTGACTCTGCCGATTTACTGGTTGTTCAACGCCGGGCTGGGGGTTTCCCTGCCGCCGCTGGTCAACGCCTGGATTTGACCCGGGCCCAAGGAGATCGACCGCGTGGACATTCTCTCCAGCCTGTTGATGGGGTTTTCCGCGGCGCTGACGCCGATCAATCTGATGTGGGGATTTATCGGCTGCCTGCTGGGGACCGCCATCGGTGTCTTGCCGGGCATCGGGCCGGCGCTGACGGTGGCGTTGCTGCTGCCGATCACCGCCAAGGTCGATCCCACCGGTGCGCTGATCATGTTCGCCGGGATTTATTACGGCGCGCAGTTTGGCGGTTCCACCACGTCGATTTTGCTCAATACGCCCGGTGAGTCGTCTTCCATGGTCACGGCCCTGGAAGGCAACCTCATGGCGCGCAATGGTCGGGCAGGGCCGGCGCTGGCGACGGCGGCGATAGGCTCGTTTGTCGCCGGCACCATTGCCACGATATTGCTGACCCTGTTTGCACCGGTGGTGGCCAGGCTGGCGCTGAATTTTGGGCCGGCGGAGTATTTCGCGATTCTGGTGTTGTCCTTCACCACCGTGTCGGCGGTGCTCGGCGCCTCGATGCTGCGCGGCTTTGCCTCACTGGGGATCGGACTGGTGATCGGCTTGATCGGCCTGGATTCGACCTCGGGCATCGCCCGCTACACCTTGGGTGTGCCCGAACTGGTGGATGGCATCGAAGTGGTGCTGGTGGCGGTCGGCTTATTCGCGGTCGGAGAAGCGCTGTACAGCCTGCTCTATCAAAAGGAGCAAGTGGAGGGACGGCACCGCATGACCTCGATGTGGATGACCCGCGCTGACTGGAAACGCTCGGTGCCCGCGTGGCTGAGAGGTACGCTGATCGGATTTCCGTTCGGCTCGATTCCGGCCGGTGGCGCGGAAATTCCGACGTTCCTGTCCTATTCGACCGAACGCAAACTCAGCAAGTACCCGAAGGAGTTTTCCGCCAACAAGGGCGAGGGCGCCATCGAAGGCGTGGCCGGGCCGGAAGCGGCCAACAACGCCAGCGCCACCGGGTCATTGGTGCCGCTGCTGACCCTCGGAATACCGACTTCCGCCACTGCGGCGATTCTGTTGGCGGCGTTCCAGAACTACAACCTGCAACCGGGGCCGATGCTCTTCGAAACCTCTGCCGATCTGGTCTGGACGCTGGTGGCGTCGCTGTACATCGGCAACGTCATCCTGCTGGTGTTGAACCTGCCGCTGGTGGGGTTGTGGGTCAAGCTCCTGCAAATCCCCCGACCTTACTTGAACGCCGGGATTCTGGTGTTCGCCACCATTGGTGTGTACGGCATGCGCCATTCGTCCTTTGACCTGTTCCTGATGTTGGGCATCGGTTGGGCGGGTGTGTTGATGCGGCGTTTCGATTTCCCGGTCGCGCCGGTGATCGTGGGCATGCTGTTGGGGCCGATGGCCGAGAAGCAATTGCGCAATGCGTTGTCCATCAGCGAAGGTGACTGGATGATCTTCGTCACCCAACCCATCTCGGCGTTCTTCCTGGCCCTGACGCTGCTGGTGTTGTTGGTGCCGTATCTGCTGCATAAGCGCGGGATCAAGTTGCATGAAGACGACTGAGATGTCCGCCAATTGCGCGCAACCCCTGTAGGAGCTGCCGCAGGCTGCGATCTTTTGATCTTTGAAAGCAAAATCAAAAGATCGCAGCCTGCGGCAGCTCCTACAGGGGAACGCGCGTAATCCCGTAGGAGCCGGCTTGCTGGCGATGATCGTTAACGATGACGCAGGTGAACCTGCTAAACGCGGGTTACCGATCGCCAGCAAGCCGGCTCCTACAGACTCACGCCAGCATCGACATCAACCCACCCTGGCGATCCAGTTTGGCCAGGTCGTCGAAGCCGCCGATATGCATGTCGCCGATGAAAATCTGCGGCACGCTGCGTCGACCGCTGCGGCTGAGCATTTCTTCGAGTTTGCCCGGCTGGGTCTGAATATTGATTTCCTGCATCGTGATGCCTTTGCTCGCCAGCAGTGATTTGGCGCTGCGGCAGTAAGGGCAGGTGTCGGTGGTGTACAGGGTCACGGTGTTCATGGTCAGTCCTCCGCTTATGAGTGGCTCAGGCATCGATCGCCGGGAAGTCGATATCGGTCAGGGCGACGTTGTTCAGGTAGTTGGTCAGCGTTTGCGAAGCCACGTGGGCGATCACTTCGATGATCTTCGCGTCATTGATCCCGGCAGCGCGGGCCGCGGCGATTTGCTCGCTACTCAGGTGGCCTCGGCTTTCGGTGATCTGCCGGGCGAGCAAGGCGTAGCTGTCTAGCTTGCCTTCCCGGGCGCTGAGGATCTCCTGGCCGGAGAGCCCGGCCTTGCCAGCGAACAGCGTGTGCGCCGCCAGGCAGTAGTCGCAGCCGTTAACCTGTGAAGTGGCGAGGAAAATCGCTTCCTTCTCCGTAGCGCTCAAGGACGTCTTGCCCAGCGCCGCCGAGTTTTGTAGGTAGGAAGCCAACACGGCGGGAGCTTGGGCCAGCACGCGGAAGACGTTGGGCAGGAAACCGATTTTCTTCTGCACGCCTTCCAGCAGCGGGCGGGTGGTGTCGGTGGCGTGTTCGAGGCTGACAGGGCTAATACGGGTCATGTTGATTCTCCGAGGATTGAAGCGCGACAGGCGCTGGGTACGGAGTTCATGCTAGTGATTGGCTCTGGTCTATTGGGTGCAAATCGTCGACGATATGCGACAGATCGTCCAGAACTGCTCCCGGGGTACTTTCCATGGATCGCTTGTCTACGCTGCTTGCACATTTCGGCGTCAACGCCGGCACTTTCCACAGCGGTACCTTTTGCGGCATCACGGCTTTCGATGGCAGCCAGACGTGCGGGCATCTGCACCTGCTTCAGGGTGGAGAACTGTTGCTGAAACTGGCCGATGAACGTGAACTGCTGATCACCGAGCCGACACTGATCTTTTTCCCACGGCCGTATCGTCACCGCCTGTCGTCTGCGGAAGACGCCGACACACAGTTGGTCTGCGCCTCGCTGACATTCGACGGCGGCTCAAGCAATGCCTTGGCGGCGGCGTTGCCGGACTACCTGGTGCTGAAACTCGAGGAAATCCCGACCTTGGGCAGCACGCTGGAATGGCTGTTCAGCGAGGCTTTCGATGGCACCTGTGGGCGTGAAGCGGTGATGGATCGACTGTTCGAACTGGTGGTGATCCTGTTGCTGCGGCATATCCTCAGCAGTCGCAGTCAGCAGCCGGGGATGATGGCCGGTCTCGCCGATTCACGCCTCGCCCGGCCCTTGAACCTTATGCACGAAACCCCCGGCAAGGCCTGGAGCGTGGCGCAGTTGTCGGAATTGGCCCATATGTCGCGGGCCAGTTTCGCCGAACACTTCAAGCGCGTGGTCGGGCAGTCACCCGTGGATTATCTGGTGAGTTGGCGTATCAGCCTGGCGCAGAAGCGTCTGCGCGAGGGCAAACCCATCGCCCTGATCGCCGAAGAAGTGGGCTACGAAAGTCCTTCGGCGCTGGCTCGGGCATTTCGACGCAAGACCGGTGTCAGTCCGCGAGAGTGGAGGGGGTGAGCAGATAGTCCGGGTAAAAACACGTGCGGCTTTCGGATCAGCTCTCGGGGGAAATGATCTCGTCCGGGCCGGCTTCGGCAGCCAATTTCGCTCGGTCCGCTTTACTGATGTATTTAGGCTTTTTCGGTGCCAGTTTGGCGCTGGCCTTTTTGGCTTTTTCCTTGAACAACTGTTGTAGTTTTTTCTGGCGATTCATTTTTTCTACTCGGCTTGTCAGTGCTTGAAAGGATGGCAGGGATTTTCGCACGAAGCCTGGGTCGTGAGGTGCATCAATAGACGTCGTCGTCCCAGGATTTTTAACAATCGAAGCAACAAGGGCGGCATTGCGCCGCCCTTGGTCAATCGCCGCACCCGGGTTTCACTTCAGTTCGAAGCGATCCAGGTTCATCACCTTGGTCCACGCCGCCACGAAGTCTTTGACCAATTTCTCCTGCCCGCCAGCGCTTGCATAGACTTCGGCCAACGCCCGCAACTGCGCGTTGGAACCGAAGACCAGGTCGACACGGGTAGCTTTCCACTTCGGCTGGCCGGTTTTGCGATCACGGCCTTCGAACTCCTCATTGGCCTCTGACACCGGTTTCCATTCCACGCCCATGTCCAGCAGGTTGGTGAAGAAGTCGTTGGTCAACGCCTCTGGCCGACTCGTGAAGACGCCGTGGGCGGTTTTCCCGACGTTGGTGTTAAGCACACGCAGACCGCCAATGAGCGCGGTCATTTCAGGTGCGGAGAGCGTCAGCAACTGTGCTTTGTCGATCAGCAGTGCTTCGGCTGAAACGGTGTACCGGCCTTTGAGGTAGTTACGGAAACCATCGGCAATCGGTTCGAGGAAGCCGAAGGAATCGACGTCCGTCTGCTCTTGGGAAGCATCCATCCGCCCCGGCGAGAACGGCACCGTGACGGTCTGCCCGGCGTTTTTCGCTGCCTGTTCGACGCCGGCACTCCCGGCCAGCACGATCAGGTCCGCCAACGAGATTTTCTTGCCGCCGGTGTTGAACTCGTTCTGGATGCCCTCGAGTTTCGCCAACACGTTCGCCAGTTGCTCAGGCTGGTTGGCCTGCCAGGATTTCTGCGGCGCCAGACGCAGCCGCCCACCGTTGGCGCCGCCGCGTTTGTCGGAACCGCGGAATGTCGAAGCTGCCGCCCATGCGGTAGAGACAAGCTCAGGGATCGACAGACCCGAGGCCAGCAGTTTGCTCTTGAGCGCCGCGACGTCGCTGTCGTTGATCAGGGCATGGTCGACCGCTGGAATCGGGTCTTGCCACAGCAACACTTCGCTTGGGTTTTCCGGGCCGAGGTAACGCGAGAGCGGCCCCATGTCACGGTGGATCAGCTTGTACCAGGCGCGGGCGAAGGCGTCGGCCAATTGGTCGGGATTTTCCAGGAAACGCCGGGAAATCGGTTCGTAGATCGGGTCGAAGCGCAGGGCCAGGTCAGTGGTAAGCATGGTCGGGTTACGGCGTTTCGACGGGTCATGAGCATCCGGAATGATGCCGGCCCCAGCGCCGTTTTTTGGCACCCACTGGTGGGCGCCCGCCGGGCTTTTCGACAGTTCCCATTCGAAACCGAACACGTTCTCCAGGAAGTTATTGCTCCATTTGGTGGGTGTTGTGGTCCAGGTGACTTCCAGGCCGCTGGTGATGGTGTCCGGGCCTTTGCCAGTGCCGAAGCTGTTTTTCCAGCCCAACCCCTGTAGTTCCAGACCGGCCGCTTCAGGCTCGGCACCCACATTGTCGGCAGGACCGGCGCCGTGGGTTTTGCCGAAGGCGTGGCCACCGGCAATCAGCGCCACGGTCTCTTCGTCGTTCATCGCCATGCGACCGAAGGTTTCGCGGATGTCTATCCCGGCAGCGACCGGGTCGGGGGTGCCTTCGGGACCTTCCGGATTCACATAGATCAGGCCCATTTGAACGGCGGCGAGGGGGTTTTCAAGGATGCGACCGTCTTCGGTACGGCTGTCCTCATTCCTCCCGGGTTCAGCGACCAGTGGAACATCGCCGGGCGCTTGAGCGGGGCCGTTGTCGTCTTTGCCGTAGCGTGAATCTCCAGCCAGCCATTTTTTTTCAGTGCCCCAATACACGTCTTCATCCGGTTCCCAGACATCCGGGCGACCACCGGAAAAACCGAAGGTCTTGAAGCCCATGGACTCCAGCGCGACGTTGCCGGTGAGCACAATCAGGTCAGCCCAGGAAATGTTGTTGCCATACTTTTGTTTGATCGGCCACAGCAACCGGCGTGCCTTGTCGAGGCTGACGTTGTCCGGCCAACTGTTTAGCGGTGCAAAGCGTTGCTGGCCAGTACCGGCGCCGCCGCGTCCGTCCCCGGTGCGGTAGGTGCCTGCGGCGTGCCAGGCCATGCGAACAAAGAGCGGCCCGTAATGGCCAAAGTCCGCTGGCCACCAGTCTTGCGACTGCGTCATCAGCGCGTTCAGGTCGCTTTTGACGGCGGCAAAGTCCAGCTTCTTATAAGCCTCTGCATAGTTGAAGCCTTCGTCCATGGGGTCTGACAAGGACGAGTGCTGATGCAGGATCTTCAGATTCAGTTGATTCGGCCACCAGTCGCGGTTTGTTGTGCCACCGCCGGCGGCGTGATTGAAGGGACATTTCGATTCGTTTGCCATGTGTGAGCTACCTTTGGTCGAGTTCATTCAGCCACCCGGCCCGGATTCGGGCACGGGAAGAGCGAGCGAAATCAATGACTCAGGCTGCTGGACCAATTTTTCGATCAGTTGATCGTTGTGGCCACGTGGGCTTTGCTGACAGTGGCAACCACGTTGCCAATACGACGACCCACCTTATGCCTGGTCAGTTTTCTGACTCATTCTTATCTTCACATCAGGTCTGTGCCGGCCAGACTACGCCGACGCTAGATAAGGCTAGACCGCTATCGGGTAGTCAGCTAATAGCCGCAGTATTTGTTTCTGATAGGCGCAGTCTCTTAGCGCAGCTCGCCGGCGACATCGGGCATGCCAACGGATACCGTCGGCAGCCCGCTGGTGGCTAGCCGAAATTGCGCTTTACTGTCGCTGACGGTGACTCACCATAAGCAGCCTGATAATCCCTGGAGAAGCGCCCTAAATGGTGGAAGTTCCAATGCATGGCGGTTTCAGTCACGGTTGGCCAGGTCTTCTTGATCAGGTCGCGGCGAGCGTTTGAGAGCCTCAGGTTTTTGAGGTAGGCAATCGGTGAAGTCCCGAACGTTTCTATGAAACCCAGATGCAAGGTGCGGTGTGTGGTTTCCAGTTGGTCAACGAGGGTGTTCATGTTGAACGGTTGGGAGATGTTCTCGTGAATGTACTCAATGGCTTTCCTGGCGATTTGTCTGCGTTTCGGAGTTTCACGGGCGCTATTGCTGTCGGGTGTCAGGATTTGCAGTAGAGAGCCAAGCAAACTGTTTTCTGTATTTGAGTTCGCGAAGTCGTTGTGTGGAATGCCGGAGTATTCGTTGCCTTGGGCGCAAGAGGCGCTTATCGCTTGAATGGCAGACTGCATGAGCTGAAATTTATCGGTCTGGAAACGATGTTTTTTTCGACTCGCAAGCACATCAATGGTTGAGTGTTTTTCGCGGCACTGTTCATAGTGTTCTAGCGTAGTGGTGATGGTGAAAAGAACTTCGTTCGGTTCGCAGATGAAGTGCACAGGTTCGTCGCTGTTCAAAACGACGATTTCGTTTGGAAGCAGTTTTTGATTGTTCCAGGTAGGGCGTCCAACCGGCGACTGTGAAATGGCAAATGTCATCAGCCCTTTTGGAACGGCGCTGACGACATTGACAGACGAGTCAAACTCAAGTCGGCTGTGCTGAAGTCTGGGGCCCTGTATCAACTTGTACTGGAGAATGCGCGCTTCTTTTTCTAAAGGCTGGAAATCAATATCCCATGCGCTTGAAAAGTTGCTCGGTCTTTCGGGGTATGCTGAGTTTATGTGAAAAAATTCGTCAGGACGCTGAACGCTCATAAAGCTTATTCGCTAGAGAAGTGGGAGAGCGATCATGTGGACCGCTCTCTGGCAGATTGATTAAAAACGCAAATAAGCAGAAGCCGTTGTTTGATTGATGTCTATTTTTCCGACTTCCAGAACTTCATATTCAGCGCGTAAGCCAAAATTACGGAAAACATCCATCTCGACGCCGGCGCCGTAGGTCAGATCAACGCCGGTGTCGTCCTTTTCAACATTTCCGTCCGCGTCCCATGCGTGGGCGCCCAAACTGCCAAACACGCGGACGCGTTGTCCGACAGGAAATCCGATATGGGTTGCCAATTGTGCGGATCTGCCTTCGAATTTCAGATTGTTATCCTTGAAGTCTCCCAAGTCGATGATTGCGCCTTCGAAAGCGAAATAATCATTCATGCGGTATCCCGTATAAACCTTGTAGCCCATCTCGTTATCGCTCAGCGTCTTTTTATCGGTTTCAACGCTGGATACACCGGCGCCTACATAAAGGCCCTTGTCGTCGGCGATGGCCTTGAATGAAAGCAATGAAGCGAACGATATGATTGCGAGGTTTTTGAGCAGCATTGCAAAGCTTTCCTTGTTAACGGTTTTTCCAAATGGTCGAAGTGGTTTTGCAGTCGGGGATACTCTTGCCGCCAAGAAGTAAATCAAAGTCAAAAATGTGTATTTTCGCGCTCAGGCAAGCGGTTTACATGAGCCACGAGGCTGATTTGCAGCTATGGCGAAATCTCGATTTGTGTTCGTCACCCGCTTTAACGAACGTGCTCATATCAATGAAGCTCATCACCTGACTGATGGATTCCCTGTCCGGAATGCGGGGCAGGGTAAAGTCAGTTGATTGCATCGAAAACTCGATAGCGCTCGTTTGTTGCAGGTCCCCTTCCTGATAAATCAGCAGGTGCCTGATGTTCGGACAGTCGCGAATGGTTTGCTCGAACAGTGAGTCGGCGCTCTTCAATACCGCCTCATTGATGATGAGCAGGTCGAAAACCGACATGGCGCCATCGATAATTGTCATTAATTCGCAAAATGAGCTCAACGGCGCGACCCGGTGATAGCCGAGGCTGGCAAGGGTTTTGTCGATTTTCACTCGCGTGTATTGATCGTGATCGACGATCAATACACGAAGCCACGGGTTGGCAATGAGATAGTTTTCCATAGGTTCACCAAGATAGTTGTGGTGGATATGGAGTGATCAAAGGTTTGCAAGCCAGCCAAGCAACAGGCCACTCGAGTAGGCGAGAAAGCCCAGCGCGAGCTTATGCTTGAGGGGTAACTTGCCAAGACGAAGATTAAGCACGATCGACTCCAGAGAGCAGGGATGCTCAGATTCTGGAGTGAATTAATGTAGGCTCAAGTCATTAATTGTCATTTTTTTATTGGACGTAAGCGCCTAGTGGTTCATACAGCGCAAGCGACTGACTTCATGAATGTAAAAACAAAGCGTGTTTTCATTGGCTGAGGGCAGGAATTGATAATTCAGAACAGCACCTTCCTGCAAAACATATTGACGCCTGAAGAAAAGATTGGGGGTCTTTTCAATGGCAAACAATTCGTTGTCCTGGCTAAGTTTGACAGTACTGATTTTTATCTGGATACGATCTTTGCTTTCTTGTATGAGATTCGCTGAAAGCGTGGCATTGCGAATTTTTTCGTCCATGCTCTCCAGTGTCGATTGTGTGAACCGACCATGGCCAATAGTTAGGTATTCCTCTGTGTTGAGGACGCTAAGGTCTTCGAGTAATTGCCGGCTTACCGTGTGGTAACTGGTATTTTCTTTGTAGGAAGAAGGTGAATAGGTCAGCGCAATAATGCAGAGAAGGCTGACAGCGCCGAGTGCTATCCAATGAATGATGGGTGATTTAACTATTTTCATAAGGTTGCTTCCAGGCATCGCTGAATCATCATGGCGAGATCATTTTGATGACTGTTTGACTCTAAATTTGCGGTGCTAAGGTCGGGACGAATGCAAGAGACAGAGTAATTTGTCTTGGTGTGGTTAATCCAGACCTGACCTTTCAAGTGTGACGGCAGTTTCTTTGCTTGCTCAGCGGAAATAACTCTCAGCGACTGAGCTTCAGCCACGTTGTTGCCTAATGCATGCAGCGTGATCTCATTCTGTTGGGTGCTGGAAGTTTCGATGGTGGGTGTATCGAATGAGAAGCTGAATCGGGAAAAAGTGAAAACACATAGCAACAAGGTTATTGCATAACCCGCCAGCAAACCTTTTGTAGCCATTCCGGTCTTTTTGCTTTTCTCCAATGCCGAGGACAGATCAGCATCGCCGGCGTGAATCCGCGGTTCAGCGGCGGGAACGACGGGCTGTTCGATTTGATTCGAGGGTAATGGCGCTTCAGTTTGTTCATCGATTAGATAATGACGATTAAAACAGTACCCTCGGCGAGGGAGCGTCATCACGATCTCATGGTCTCGACTGTCGTTGAGGATGTTCCTCAGCGAAAACACGGCTTGATTCAAACTGCCGGAAGCGACGACGCGGTCATTCCAGGTGTAATCGATGATTTCTTCGCGGGTTTTAGTCACGCCGGGTTCTATCAGCAACAGATCAAGCAGACGTGCCTCAGCCCGAGCCAGCGTGGAATGCTGAACATCTCCATGGGGCGTAGTAATGGATAGCTTGGCGCTCTCTGGGTCGAAAACAGCGGTGGCACCGTTTTTCAACTTAAAGGCGTAGCTCATGGAAATCCTCCATTCAGGCGGGCTCGGCAGAGTATAGAGACGAATTGGGTACGGCGAGGTGACTCAACAGGCGGGGCTAGACAGTCACTGTGAGGGCGCGGCGGCGTGACGCTAACGGAAAGTACTGAAACTGACAAGTAGAGTGTGGTGTTTTGTCACGGCTGGCCCGCAACTCAAGACAGTCCTTTGTCTTGAAGTCGTTGGCGCAGATTAGTTGGAGGCAAAGGCACTGTCTGCGCGTTCACGCAGTTGTTTTGCCCAGGTATCCAGGGCCGGAAAGGTGTCTTCGACTTTGGTTTTATCCGATGGTGAAATCTCGTTTCCAGTGGTGGCGCTGACGGATTGACCTAACAGCTCACCGGTCTGGCCATCTCTCAGCTCACTTTCGAAATAGATACGCAAGCTTTCATCTCGAGTGCCGGTCAGGTACATCGCACCGCCCACGACAAATCCGACTGGCAAGTATTCCGGAACGGACAAATCCCGTGGCGTGCGTTCGCTGCCAGTAATGGCCGTGCGCAGCAGAAGGGAGTTCGGTTCGGGGCGGGCGATGACATCGTAGCCGCTGGTTAACAACTCCAGGAGGATCGCCTGGTGAAGGTACTTGAGCATGGTGCTGGTATCGGAGGGACGATCGGTGATCAGCCCGACATCCTTGCCCACAAAGTAAAACTTGGGCGGCTCCAGGTAGATACGCTTTCGATAATCTTTTTTCAGATCCAGTGTTGGTTTGACCCAGTATTCGCTGTCAGGCCACTTGGGATCTTTTGAGAGTCGGCTGTAATCATCCAGGTATCCGGTGTGTCGTGTCTCTGCGGCGGGCATCGTCGTGCAGCCCGTCAAGCCCATAAGAAGTATGACTGGAATCAAGTAAAGGAAGCGCATCAGGCAGTTATCCAAGGGGTCTTAGTTGTGTCGCACTGATGATGGGCGGTGGGACTAATCGGCGCTATCCGATAACTGCAAGCCCGAGTGTTCAAGGAGTTTTGCGGCCCGGCCTGAGCAATGTGCCACAATGCTAGTTCGGCATAGCATCATGATCAGGCGGCTCAAATGGATGGCCTTGGATTTCGGCGTGAGCAGGAAAGCTTTATCGCGCAGCAGGTACGCACTGACCGATTGCATCAGTTGTTTCGCCAATCAGTGCCCGCAGTTTTCGGTGCTTTCCTGGCGTTGGCCATGTTGTGCTGGCTGTGTTGGGAACGCATAGATCACACCGTCGTTGCCTGGTGGGTTGCGCTGCTGCTGGGTTCAACGTCGTTGCGCATTTTGATGTTTGTTGTCTATTTCCGCAGTCCGGAAACTGATCGCACACCTCTGCGCTGGGAACGTTTGTATTGGGTCACCTTAGTGTTATCCGCCAGTATCTGGGGCGGTGGCGCGTTAGCGATCATGCCGGCAAACGATATTTTGGCCCAGGCGCTGGTCATGCTCTTTACCGTCGGCATGTCGGTCAGCGCGGTGTCCTGTTATTCGGCCTATCGCTACATGACGGTTGTGTCGATTGTTCTGGTGTTGTTTCCCAGCGCCATTTGGCTGTTGTTCCAGCCGACGGTCCTGCAAGTCGGTATCGGCGGTGCGGTTTTGGTGTTTGCGTCATTTGTATTCAGCGCGACACGCAAACTTTCTGATGCTCTGGAAACGGCCTTTCGCTTAACCCGTGAAATGGAAATGGCCCACAGTATTTCCACCCGGGCCGCGCAAACCGATGAACTCACCGGTTTGAAGAATCGCCGGGCGTTCTTCGAACAGGCCCAGCGCTTGTACAACCATTGCCAGAACTACCAGCTGCCGCTGTGCGCGGTGATGTTGGATATGGACCACTTCAAACACATCAACGATACCTATGGCCATCAGGTCGGCGACCAGGTGCTGCGGCAAATGGGCGTAGTGATCTGCAAGTTCTTTCGTGAATCGGACATTCACGGCCGGCTAGGGGGTGAGGAGTTCGCTGTTTTGCTCCCGGAAACTTCCCTTGAGGCGGCGCAGAACCTCGCCGAGGAACTCATCCAGTCGATTGCCGGGCTGATGACCGGGCCGGTTCACTGCATCACGGCCAGCGTCGGGGTGGCATCGATGGAAACCAGCGACAAGGATCTGCACAGTTTGATGAGCAACGCCGACAAGGCGCTGTATCGAGCCAAGGCGCGTGGCCGCAATCAAGTCGCGGTGGCTGAGTAAGGCGCCTTTGCGGGAGTCAATCTGTGCGTAGACCCTCACTGCGCGCCAGCGTCCGGTCTACCAGGCGGATGCTGTCGCGTCCGCCACGCTTGGATTCATAAAGCGCCGCGTCACCTTGCTCGATCAATGCCGCCAGACTGGCTGGCGGATGGTCGAACAGGTTGGCCCCGATGCTCAGAGTCACCGCTTCGGGCGTGGCGAATGTCTGTGATGCCTCGTTGTGAAACCGCTCGCGTAGCGTGCTGCCGAGCGCCACGATTCCCGCCCTTGATGCGTTGCTCAGCAGAATGACGAATTCGTCACCGCCCAATCGGGCCGCCAGCGCGCCTTCGGGCAGTAGAGAACGAATCATCTCGCTCAGCGTGACCAGAAGTCGGTCGCCGGCGATGTGGCCGTACAGGTCGTTGACCAGTTTGAAGTTGTCGATATCGATCAGCAGCAGGGCGCCCGGTCGAGTGCTCGAAACTTCAGCCAGCAAGCGTGGTGCCCGCACTTCGAGGGCACGGCGGTTGTACAGGGTGGTCAACGGATCACGGGCGGCCAGTCGGGCTATCCGCTTTTCTCGCCGATAGCGCTCGGTGCCGGTCATCGACAGCGCGATCAACATGATCGCCATCGCGCCCTCGACCAGGGAAATCTGAATGATTTCGCCGCGCAAGGCTGCAAGATCGATCAGGGTGCCCGGGACGATTGCCGTCAGCGCCTTGATGAAATAGAACAGTCCGTGGACCAGCAAGACATAGCGCAACTGCACCGCGCCCACACTCAACGACCTGCCGTGGGGACGCAGGAGGAAGCTGGCTCTGAGCGTTACCAGGGCAACCAGCAGCGAGTTCGCCACCAGCATGATCTTCGACCAGGAAGGCTCGTCCGGCAGTAACAACAGTCCTGCCCATGCGACGAAAATCAGGTACCAGCCGCGAGACAGGCGTACCTGCGTGAACCTCGCGACGCCCAGCAGAAAAAACCAGTGGGCCAACACCAAGAGACCGTTGGCGAACCAGATGCCGATCAACAAAAGGCCGCTCATGCGCAGCAGGGCGAGTGTCGAACCCACGGTGATCGTTGCAAAGCCTGCGCTCCAGAACAGCAGCGAGGTTTCACGAATGCTGCGCCACTCGATCGCCAGGTACAGCGCAGCGGCCGCTGCGAGGGCGATCGAGATTGTCAACATCGTCGGAGGGTCGAGCGCCATAGCCTTGTTGCCTGCCTGATTTGCGGTAAAAGGCGCAATTGTAAGCGGTTACGCCGCTTTTCGCAGGGGCTCGCTGCTCACTTTAAGATGAGCAGCCATCGGGACTAAAACAACTATCGGCCATGAGCGGCGTCCGCCAGTTGCCCGGTATCGACGCGAACAAAAACGGAGTCTCCGACAGCGGTGAGCACGTCCCCGGCAAATACCTCACAGATCACCCGGCATTTGCGTCCCACTTCACCTTCGACCTTCGCGCGCAGGGTCAGAGGAATACCCATGGGCGTCGGTTTGATGAATTTGATACCGAGGTTGCCGGTCACGCAGTTGATGCGGGGCAGGCTACTGACTTCGCGCTGCTCATTGCGGTAGTGATAGGCCATCGCCGTCCAGTTTGAATGGCAATCGACCAGCATCGCGATCAACCCGCCATAAACCAGATCAGGCCAACCGCAATACTTGGCCTCTGGCACGTGTTCGGCCATGACATGCACGCCGTCTTCATGCCAGTAACTCTTGATGTGCAACCCGTGGGGATTGCTGCTGCCACAGCCGTAACAAACGCCATCAGGTGCGGCGGTGTCTTGCAGGGATGGATCGAGACTGGACATACCTTGAGCAACCTCAAAAAAGTAAACCGAATCTGGCAAATCTTATTACGGTCTGTCTTGAAAGACAGCCGTCGATGGCGGATTCGTACAACTTGGGGATCCACGTGCCACCACTGGATTCAGCCTGGATTGACGTCCGATTGAACAACAACGGCGTCGGTGCGTTTGAATTTGATGCGCCTGCTCCATGCGATGGCGGGACGTTCGAAGATCATGTAGGCGATGGCGGCAAATGTGATGCAGGCGGCTAATCCAAGGATCAACGCCAGTGTGTCGGTCACCAGGCCAGACGGCAGGAAGCGCCGGAACAGTCGCATGAAAGTGCCAATCACGGGCGAATGAAATAAATACAGGCTGTAGGAAATCAAGCCGAGCTTTATCACTGGATAGCTGGACATGAAACCCAAGGTGGCAGAGTGATTCACCAGCAAACAAAACGATAGACCCGTCAGCCCGGCAGCAATGGCGAATGAATTTTCGCTCGCAACACCGATAAGCAGAAGCACTGCGCAGTATCCAACGGCAATGTATCGGCTCTGTCTTGTGCCTTTAAGGGTCTGGCCACATAAAACCCCGGCCATGAAGCTGAACCAGAATCCAATGAACCCGCCTTGCCAGCCTATCGATTGAATCAGGCCGGTTGGCCAAAGCAGTGCCAATAGTGCGCTGACCCAAATAGCAATATTGCGCGCCTGGAAAACTTCGCCCCCATTGGCTTGATGGGCTAACCAAAGTAGTACGGCAAAGGCAATGTAAAACTGGACTTCGATACACAGGGTCCAGAACACGGTGATGATGTTTTCGATACCCAGGAAGCCTTGAAGAAACGCCAGATGCCCGAGAATATCCGTAAAACCTGGAAGTTGAATCCCGTTTTGCCCGGACAGATGTTTCGCCGCAATCACCAACACGCCTAGCGCCACGGCGGCATAGTAGGGCGGGGCAAGGCGTACTAGACGGCGCGCGACAAAGTTCGCAGCATTCGCACTGTTCATCGGCACGCGAAATGTCGTGGCTGCCATGACGATTCCGCTTAAAACGAAAAAGACCGGCACACCCAGGTGACCCGCGTCGAAAACGATATATTTCAACCAGGTCGGAATGGCTGCCAGAAGCGTTGGAAGGTGATTGCCCTCGGAGAAGTGAAACAGGACCACCCAAAGCGCCGCAAAGCAGCGCAATGCGTCAACCAGGGCGAGGCGATGCTTATCGTCAAGGGTGATACTACTCATCGTGTCTCTCCATTCATGCCGATCAACCGGCCGGAAATTTCCGGCCCGGATCACCCTATAACGCTAAGGTCATGCCACTCGCTCAATCGTATCCGGGCGAGTCTTTTTTGCTCCTTTATTCCAGAGCAATACCAGGATACGAACGCCTTTGTTCCAGGCATAACCCACTGCAATGCCACCGGCGATGGCTATGACTACCGCGAGCGCTGGCTGATCATAGAGGTGGCGGGCCACGGACTGGAACTGGAAATGCGTCAGATAAATGTACAGCGTCGAGGACGCGATCAATGCGAGACCCCGGGCGATGAGGCCTGGTACGGGAATGGAGCGAATCCAGATCAACGCGAGAACGGCGGGCAAGGCTATATCAACATAAATACCCGTCTCTAGACCTTGTGTTGCAAGGCCGGAGAGTGCCTGGAAATCCTGGAAGGCAATAATCATCACAGTCACTGCACTGGCGATCATTTTCCGCTTGGTCGAATGGGCGTAGTGAATCGCCATGCCGAGTACCATGATCGCAAGATAGTGCTGTGGCACTCTGTTAAACAGCCCGGTCGCATCAAACAGATACTTGTTAATCATGAGGTCCGACACTGCCAATAAGCAGGCCGCAATGACAAGGTGACGAAACGGGTTCGACATGATGATGCTTCTAACTCGCTGGAATGAAAGCGCGAAGCCAATGATGACGATCATCTGCAGCAGAACTTCAATGTACCAATACGCAAAGTCACCGGTGATGCTCGAGGGGAACCAGTTTGAAATCAGCAGCAGTGTTTGCCAGTGAATTTTGTCGAACACGACCTGCAGCAAGATTGTGTAAAGAATAGTGGGCGCGGCAATGCTGATGATGGACTTGAGAAGCATGCGCGCGTTGCCGCGTTCGTTTATGGCGTTTAGTTGAAATCTTGCCAGGCTGATGCCGGATACCAAAAATAAAACAGTGGTCTCGCCTGAAATTGGCCATATCGGAAAAAGATTAAAATGCCCGATAACAATGAACATGATCGATATGACGCGCAACAGGACAGGGAGCTCCATCTCCCGAACCGAGAATTTTGAAGGTTTGGCGATGTTGGTCAGTTCGCAGAGTTCACGTATGGGCCTGGTTTCCCATTGTTCTGGCAAGTGCCCGATCAGCTCTTCCAGGACCATTGAAGCCTGAACGAACGAGAGCGAATCTCCACCCAGTTCGACGAACGACAAATTGGCATCAATGTGTGTGACTTCGAGTATTTCAGACCACGCGGCTGTGAGCTTGAGCGCGAGGGGGGACAGCTTCTGATTCGAATTTAGGGACGCTGTATCCGTGTTGCCTGCAATCGGTGGCAATGCCCGTTTATCAATTTTTCCATTCGGTGTCAGTGGAATGGCATCCAGAAATACGAACAACGCCGGCACCATGTACTCCGGGAGTTCATCGCCGACATGTTCACGCAACTCAGCGGCTGAGACAGGGGTTATCGAAACGCAATAAGCAACCAGCCTTGTCATCGCATGGTCTTTGGCTGCGACGACCACGCACTGTTTGATCCGGGAGTGTCGTGAAATCGCCCCTTCGATTTCACTGAGTTCGATTCGATGGCCGCGAATCTTGACCTGGCTGTCGCCCCGACCCAGAAAGCTGACACTGCCATCTGAAAGATAAGTGCCCAGGTCTCCGGTTCTGTAACAAATATCGTTTTCGACATGGGTAAAGGGGTTCGCAACGAATTTTTCCCGGGTTAGCACCGGATCAGCCCAGTAACCCTGCGATAGATAAGGACTACGAATCAGGATTTCACCGGTTTGTCCTTCGCGTACCAACTGATTCGAGTCATCCACGATCAACAGTTGCGCGCCTTCGATACCTTTTCCCAGTGGGATCTTGGCGTTGTCGGCTTCAGGGTCGACTGGGTGGTACGCCATGGCTTGGGGCGTTTCTGTTGTGCCGTAGAAGTTCACGCTGATGGCGCTCGGCGCGATAGCGCGTATTTGTTCGTAAAGCGTATTGCTTAACGCATCGCCGCCCCAAAAAAGATAACGCAGCTCGTTGAGCTTCAGGTCGTTAAGTTTTGTCCCGGTTTCAATGAGTTTTCCAAGTGGAGGCGTCAGGTGAATGATGGATATTTGATATTTGTATATCCATGTCGCCAGTGCAGATGGATCTATGACGGTTGATTGCGCAGGAATAATCACTTTCGCGCCAATGGACAGAGGCGTGAAAACGTCTCGATAAACCGGATCATGACCAAGTCCGGAGAGCAAGGAAAAGCAATCATCTTTTGATAGCGAATGACGCTTGGTATGCCACTCAATGAAATGCACCAAAGGCGCGTGGGTTGTAACAATGCCTTTGGGTTCGCCAGTACTTCCCGACGTGAACGTGATATAGGCCGCTTTGCCAGGGTCGATCTCCGGCAAATTATGTTGATCAGAATTGAACTGACGCAGTGCTTCGCCTGCTGTTTCCGGAACCCGGACGATCTGCGGACTGGTATTCCCTGTCCCTTGCAGTTCGAATGTAGCCTCGCCGCACAGCAAAACAAAAGCAGGCTCAAGCAAATGAATGATTTGCCCGATGCGCGCAGGCGGATAGGCCATGTCGGCGACGGTAAAGGTCAACCCGGCACGCGAGGCGCCGAGCATTGAGTAGACCAGCCCGGCACAACGACTGGAAACAATGACGATCCGGTCGGATTCGGTGGCGCCATTTGCAATCAACCACGAAGCAATGCCGCGGCTTATCTCTTCAAGCTGTCGATAGCTGCAGGTTGTGTCATGGGAGATGACCGCAATGGCATCAGGCGCTTGTTTTGCCTGTTGTAAGAAGGCCGTGAATATCGGACGTTCGGCACAATATTCCAGATCAAGTGTTGGGTTGGGGCGGCCATCCTGCATCTGTTTCCGTACTCCGCATGAGCGCTACAAGGTTAACATCGTGACTCGAAAGTCTGAGTGATTGTGCGCGGAGCTCATGGGTGGACGAGGCAAAAAAATGCAGCGATCCGCGCAACTTTCTGGCGAAAAATCTGGAGGATCGAAACGCTCGCTGAATTATTCTGGCCGATAGCATGAACGTTAGTGCACGGCAGGCGTTGACGCCAGCGTGGGTTGGACAGTGAGGCAATTATTTTTCGCTCGGCCAGCCATGCCTGAAGCGTTGTCGATTTACGCCTTGACCCAGCGTTGACGGCTCCAGCTACTCAGCGAGTCGACGGCAAACACCAGCAACAACATGGCCAGGATGACCGTGCTGGCTTGAGCTTCCTGGAACAGGCTGAGGCTGACATAGAGCATCTGGCCCAAGCCGCCGGCGCCGACGAAGCCCAGCACGCTGGCCATGCGAATGTTGTTTTCCCAGCGGTACAGAATGTAGGCCAGCAGCTGCGGCAGCAGATTGGGCAAGGTGCCGTAGCAGAAGGCCCACACGGCGTTGCCACCTTGCAGGCGGATCGCTTCGGCGGGTTCCGGCGGGGTGTTTTCCAGCGCTTCGGCGAACAAGCGGCCAAGCACGCCGGTGGTGTGCAGGGCCAGGGCCAGGGTGCCGGCATTGGGGCCGAGCCCGGCGGCCAGCACCATCAGCGCGGCCCACACCAGTTCCGGCACCGCGCGCAGGGCATTGAGCACAAGGCGCGACGCGCTCTGCAGCGGCCAGCCGAATCGTCCGGCGGCGGGCAATGCCAACAGCAGGCCGAACACCGCCGCGAGCAACGTGCCCAGGGCCGACATGGCGATGGTTTCCAGGGCGCCGTGAGCGATGGCTTGCAGGTGACTCGCGCTCAGGTCCGGGTTGAGAAAACGCTGCGCATACGCGCCCATCTGCTTCAGGTTGCCGCTACCGCCGAGTTCGCCGAGGTCGATGCTCAGGTAGATGAACGAAACGACCACCGCCGCAACGATGCTCAGCAGCAGTGCCAGGTTGATCAGGCGATTCATGCCAACCTCCAACGCAGCAGGCGGCTGAGTTGATCAGCGAGCAGCACCAGCCCCAGAAATGTCAGCAACAGACTGGCGACTTCGCCCCCGGCGAACATGCGCAGCGACAAATCCATTTGCTGGCCCAGCCCGCCGGCACCGACGAAACCCATCACCACCGAGGCACGAATCGCGCACTCCCAGCGGTACACCGTGTACGACATCAGTTCGGCGGCGACATTGGGCAAGATCCCATAGCAAAAGGCCGCAAGCCGACCGCTGCCGGATTGCAGCAGCGCGTGTGCCGGGCGCTGGTCGACCGATTCGAAAATTTCCGCGTAGACCTTGCCGAGCATGCCGCTGTAGGTGATGGCAATGGCCAGGACCCCGGCGGTCGGACCAAGGCCGACGGCGCGCACGAACAGCAGGGCCCAGACGATTTCCGGCACGCTGCGCAGGAAGATCAACAACCCGCGCACCGGCCAGCGCAACAGTTGCCCCCAAGCACTCGGGTGACCGGCACGGGAAGCCGCCGACAGCGACAGGGCACGACTGGCCAGCAGGCTCGCGGGAACGGCCAACAGCAACGCCAACGCCATGCCGGCCGTAGCGATGGCCAGGGTCTGCAAGGTGGCTTGCCACAACAGCTGAAGAAACTCTTCGTCATGGGCCGGTGGCCAGAACGCCGATACGAATCGGCCGATTTCGCTCTGGCTGTCGCTCGCCACCAGCACGCTCAGGTCCAGCTCGCTGTAATGGATGCCCGGCCACAACAGCGCCAAGGCCAGCAGGGTGAGCAGCAGGCGGGGGC
>NZ_JAGYGD010000047.1:0-36814 GCF_019947275.1 Pseudomonas sp. GL-RE-29 | reverse complement strand
CCCGAGGCGATTCTTTGGCCTTTTGGTATTTAGCCCCATACCGCCCCGCCTTAAGATCCGGCCGATCCAGCCGCTCGTTCACCCCCTGACACAACCCGGTTTCCACTGATTCATACGACGCCCCGGGATCGTTCACGCCGTGCAGGAAAATCACCACCCCCGGCAGGTCGGCGGGAACCTCCATTTTAAGTGGGGCGTGGAAGTTGGGCAGCAGGCGGGTCGTGATTTGCGCTACACAATGCATATCTCCGCGGCTCATTGGCTGCCACCTTTCGGGTCTTTGCCACGCAACGCGGCCACTTGCGCCTGATGCATCTCCTCTCTCTCCACCTGTTCGGTCAGTCCGCTTGAATCCGTCAGTCCTTGCACCGCGCTGCCATCCTCCATTTCGATTTGGTAAGCGTGCTCGGCGGCCAATCGGGCGCCGGTATCGTCATGGCCGGGATAGTGAAGAGCCACGCGTCGGGCAGCAGAGTCACGGCCGAACAAGGGCGGTGAAGCACTGTCAGTCTTGGGTCCTGTCCAATCGTGATCGCTGGCATGCACCAAGACCTTGCCTTGCGTACCAATCTCCACGCCGCCACCAATCCTGATGAAGCTGCCGTCGTCCGCTACCAGTCGAATGGTGGGCGCCGTGATCACGACCTCGCCTTCGGCCGCAGACAGGTGCAGGTTCTTTTGGGCATTGGCGGTGATGTCGTCTTCCTGAGCCTGGATCAGCACCTTGCCGCGATTGGCAATGGCGCTGATGCCTTCATCCTGGGCGAAGGCGCTGATACCTTTGCCGGCCTGAAGGCGCATGGCCGCGCCGCTGGTCAACTGCAAATGATCCTGGGCGGTGGTGTCGTGGTTTTCACCGGCGTAATGAATTTGCGAGCGAGGCGTGGCGCTGGTGATTCCCGCTTCAGCCGCAACGGCCATGAGCGGGGCGCCGGGATTGTTGCTGTCCGGGGCTGGCCATTGGCTCAAGGACTCACGGAGCGCTTCGATGCCTTGGCGGTCCACCGATTGGCCACCCCGTGCAGCGGCAGTTTGGCCGAGGGTTTGAAACAGTTCGCCGCATTCGGCCAGCAACTTGAGCAGTTCTTCCCGATCAAGCTGCGAGCCCTGCGCATTCTGGCGCGCATAGGTCGTCAGCAACATGCCCTGGGCTGCCCGCAATGCAATGGCGGCATCGGTGCGCAGCTCAACGCCGTTACCGCGCGCCCGGGCCTTGCCGTCAGTTCGAGGATCAGTCAGTTTGCCCAGATTAAGCGCCGTGGCCTGATGGGTGGTTGCCATGCGCGCGCGTAACGCTCCTGGTGTGTCATCGAACAGCAGTTCGTTGAAGCCACGGCCCTTGTGTTCCTGGGTCTGGATTCCCGACAACGCCCGATTGCCCGGCAAACCTGTTGCATTGCTGAAGTGCGGAGGATAGTGGTCGCCGTTGTACAGCACCGCAGTGACAAGAGGGCGGTCAATGTCGCCTCCGAGGAACGTCACCAGCACTTCCTGGCCAATTCGCGGCAAAAACTGATGGCCAAAACCGCTGCCGGCACTGGGCATAGCCACCCTTACCCAAGTGGTGCCGAGCGGTAGGCTGTCCGCCCGTTGCCAGTGGAACCTGACCTGGATGCGAGCCATTTCATCGGTAAAGATTTCCTCTTCTGCGGGGCCGACCACAATGGCACTGAGCGGCCCTGCAATTCTCGGGCGCGGCACTGTAATCGGATGCCGGTAAGGGATTTTCTGGCGGATACAGGTGAACTGATTGCTGTACTGCGCCGGTTCATCCGTGAGGTAGTTGTTGCGACCCTGATGCTCGACCGATAGCAGCAGGAACTGTCGATCAGCCGCTACATCCCCTTCGTGATCAAAGTGCTGGGTCAATTCAAAGGTGTACCCCGGCTGCATGGCCCGGCAGGTACTGCTACCGGTAAACCGCTTGCCCTGAACTTCCATGGCCTCCATGCGATGGCGTACCAGGGTTTCGCCGCCCTCGGGTAGACCATGGCTGTAATGCCCCAGGAAGTCGTAAACCTCGTAGGGCTCGACGTCGCCCTGATCGTTTATGCCGCGCATGTGAATGGGCAGCCGATGTCTGGGTTGTTTGTAGTCGAATGTCTGGATGGCCATTTTTCCCGATTGCAGCTCTCGATGACTGCTCCATTGGGTGATCGAGTCGGCTTTCTCGGTGACAGAGGCACTGTGGTAACGAATCTGCGGTTGCTGCGGCAGTGGAGCCAGGGATCTTGATTGATCGGTGATGATCAGGTTGTGCCCTTGCTTCGTGTGGTCGAAGTAGAAGAACAGGCCGTCCTGCTCCATCAAGCGCAAGACAAAACTCAGATCGCTCTCGTGGTATTGGGTGGTGTAGCTATGGTTTTTCAAAGGCTGGTTAATGCGGAACTCAAACCGGGGCAGTGCGCCATAGTTCGCAAACACCGTGCGAATGATGTCCTCAATCGTTTGCTCCCGAAATATCCGGCAGTCGAAACGTCGCGACAACATCCACATCCACGGGCTGAGTGTCGCTGAGTAGTACGCCAGGCCACCGTCGCTTTTCAAAAGGCTGAAGCGGGTGATGTATCCGTGAATGAAGCGGGACTCGCCACTCCCCAATTCAATCTCGAGCAGCGCGGGTTTGCCGATTAATGATTTCAGCTCCAGCCCGGCATCGCGACTGATCAGCGACAGCTCGAAACTGAACAGCGTCGACACTTTTTCTGTGCCGCTGAAGTGCTCAAGGAGCAGCGCCTGCTCATCGCTGGTCGCGGTGGTTAGGTTGAACAAGCGCCGATTCCGGGGCGCAAAGATAGCGGCTAGGTCCATTTAACATTTTTGCTCCGACTTAAGCCTGGAGCACTCCTGAAAGTATCAGCCGCAGGATCAGGTAAGACGTCCTGTCCACTGAGTGAGCCGTGATGGCTGGACGTTAGCGGGCGCAAATTCATGGGCACAATGATGGCGATGTGGTGGCTTCGTAGGGTTTTTGCCGGATGAAAGACGCAAGGGGGCGTAGATGCTGGGGGATAGTCCGGAAACGGATTTAATGTTCAAAATGTAAATCAGAAAGGTCCTAAGAACCGTCCTACGCGCAGCAACGGGCGTAGCTTGAAATGCGCTGTGTTTTGACCGGTAGATTTAGCTGGGCGGCGACGGATGTGTAACCACGCTGGAGCGTAGAGCGGTCGCAAAAAAAAGCCCCGCTATTGCAGCAGGGCTTGATGATTGCGTCAGTAGTGGCCGTAGCCGTGTGGAGGGCCATAGTAACCGCGTGGCGGGCCGTAATAGCCACGGGGTGGTCCGTAGTAAACCGGTGCCGGACGGTAGTAGATCGGCTGCTGCACATAGACCGGCGCCGGCTGGTAGTAAACCGGTGGCGGTGCGACATAAACCGGTGCCGGTTGGGCATAGACCGGCTGCGCGTAGACCGGTTGTGCATACACCGGTTGTGGCGCGACATACACCGGCCGGTTGGCGTTGATCAGGGCCGAGCCGACGATGGCCGTGCCGACGATCGCTCCAAATACCGCCGCGTCATTACCACCCCCGCCATGGGCTTGCGCCTGTCCTGCGACAGCGAGAGCGCCGATCAGCAAGGCTACTGTGGGGATTTTACGGATCATGATAATTCCTCGGTTCTTCGCCCGGCGCTTGTGTCTGCAATAGACTCAAGGATTGTCGCGGGGATACTTCTAAGACAGCGTTTTTTGCAAAATCAGCACAGCCGCTGGGTAAATTTTGTGTAAGGTCTGTACCCGCTTGCTTACGATCATTTGAGGGTGCGGACAGGCACCGCAATACTATCGATCAGAACACGGTGGACTGGCTAATCCCGTCCATCCGAAAGTGCATTGGAAGGAGCTTCACATGCAGATGAACCCCAACAAAGACACGCAATTGTGCATGTCTCTCTCCGGACGACCAGGCAATTTTGGCCTGCGATTTCACAATCATCTGTATGAGCAATTGGGGCTGAATTTCTACTACAAGGCTTTCAGTAGCCAGGACCTTGCGGGCGCTGTTGGCGGCATTCGTGCCCTGGGCATTCGTGGCTGTGGCGTGTCGATGCCGTTCAAAGAAGCCTGTATTGCTCTGGTTGACGAGCTGGACGCCTCCGCGGCCGCCATTCAATCGATCAATACCATCGTCAACACCAAGGGCCATCTCAAAGCCTACAACACCGATTACATTGCCATTGCGCAACTGCTGGAAACCCACGAAGTCCCCAAGGACACCACGTTTGCCCTGCGTGGCAGCGGTGGCATGGCCAAAGCCGTGGCCAGTGCCCTGCGTGATGGCGGTTACAAAAACGGCCTGATCGTGGCCCGCAACGAGACTGCTGGCCGGGCGCTCGCTGAATCGCTGGATTATGGATGGCAGGCAGAGCTGGGTGCCCGACGCCCGCAAATGCTGATCAACGTCACGCCGGTTGGCATGGATGGGGGGCCGGAGGCCGGTCAATTGGCGTTTGATGCTGAAGTCATTGTGGCAGCGGACATTGTCTTTGATGTGGTGGCGATTCCCTCGGAAACACCGCTGATCGTGTGCGGTCGTGCTGAAGGCAAGCAAGTGATCACCGGCCTGGAAGTGATCGCAATCCAGGCGCTGGAGCAGTTTGTGCTTTATACCGGTGTTCGGCCGACGGATGAGCAGTTCCAGAAAGCGGTGGCGTTTGCGCGCAGTTGAAGATCAAAAGATCGCAGCCTTCGGCAGCTCCTACATGGGATTTATGTGCACCCTGTAGGAGCTGCCGCAGGCTGCGATCTTTTGCTGGTTGCCTTACAACAAGATCAAGGAGGTTTCCATGCATCCCCCCATTCTCAACCTGAATCAAGTCGAACTCGAACCGCTGCCCGAAGCCTTTGCCCCAACCGGTGAAACCGCCGGTCGCTATCAACAGCGTCAGGCGCGCATTGGCCAGCAACTGGGAGCGCAGAAGCTCGGGTATCGCTTGTATGCGCTGGAGCCGGGCATGCGCGGAAGTCCATTTCATAGTCATCGGGTCAACGAAGAAATGTTTTACGTGGTGGCCGGGGAAGGGGAAGTGCGCCTTGGCGCCGATCGCTTTGCGATCCGCGCCGGGGACGTGATTGCCTGCCCGGCGGGCGGCCCTGAAAAGGCACACCAGATCATCAATACCAGCAACGGCGAACTGCGATACCTGGCGGTCAGCACCCAGCAATCGCCGGACATTTGCGAGTACCCGGATTCCGGAAAGTATGCGGTGATGGATGACTTCAAGGTCGATGCCGAGGGCAATGCGTCGGGGTTTGTTGCGGTGGCTCGGCCGGGGGATGGTGTCGATTACTGGTATGGGGAGTAACTGACCCGAAAGCGCGCGAACGTGTGGCGAGGGAGCTTGCTCCCGCTGGGCTGCGGAGCAGGCTTGAAACCAGGCGGTGCGGTCATTCTGAAAAAATCGATTCGCCGGGTTTGCGACTGCTTCGCAGCCGAGCGGGAGCAAGCTCCCTCGCCACAGGGTTTATTTGAAAGGAGTTGAAAACGGTTATTCCAGCCGCGCCAATCGCTCTTCCAACGCCGCAATCCGCGCCTCGAGTTCTTCGATTCGCTCAACCGAAACACCACTTGCGCCACCACGCTCGACCGGGTTTTGCCGTGCAGCAAGAATTGCGTCGATATCTGCCGGATCACCCAGCGCATGCATATACCGGTCTTCACGCTGACCGGCCTGACGGGGAATCAGCAGCGCCAGACCACGGGCAATCAAGCGCTCAAGTTGATGCACCACCTGTTCGGCATCTTCGAAATCATGCATGCGGCCGCTGCGGGTCAACAGTTCATTGACCGTCTGCGGGCCGCGCAGGAACAGCAGCCCCGCCAGAACCACCTGGGCCGGTACCAATTCCAGCGCCTTGTCGACCTTGTGCTCCCAGCGATCCGCGCGGCTGCCCATCACCAGTTTGGTGAAACCACGGCCCTCGAGGGCGCGCAGGCTCTGGCCGACCTGGCCCTGGGTCAGGTTCATCACCGGCTCGCGGCTGGTTTTCTGGTTGCAGGCAATCACCAGGGCATTGAGGGTCAGCGGATAGGTTTCCGGGCTGGTGGCCTGTTTCTCGATCAACGAACCGAGAATGCGGATTTCCGTGCTGTTGAGGCGCGGTTCGTCGAAAGTCTGTTCTTGTTCAGTGCTCATCGCGCTTTTCCCTATGCAGTCGAAGCATGCCGTTGAAGCCGCCTAGCGTAATCCTTGCAAGATAAAAGACAAGCCGCAGAAGGGGCGGGCATGGCTATAATCGGCCCACGTTTCCCTCCTGTCACCACATGAGACTGCCATGACCATTTCCCTGTACGACGCTTCCGTCCCTGTTTTCAAACAAATGCTCAATGCCTTGAGCGATGTGCTGAACAAGGCCGAAGCCCACGCCACCGCGAAAAACATCGACCCGAACGCATTCCTGCAGGCTCGCCTGTACCCGGACATGTTCCCGCTGGTGCGTCAGGTGCAGATCGCCGTTGATTTCGCCAAAGGCGTCTCCTCGCGTCTGGCCGAAGTCGAAGTGCCGAAGTACGAAGACACCGAAACCACCTTCGCCGAGCTGCAAGCACTGATCGCCAAGGTTCTGGCCTACATCGGCGAGATCAAGCCAGAGCAGATCAACGGCAAGGAAGGCATCGAAATCATCACCCGTCCGGGCACGCCGAAAGAGAAGCGCTTCAGTGGCCAGGCTTACCTGCTCAGCTACGGCCTGCCGCAGTTCTTCTTCCACGTCACCACCACCTACGCATTGCTGCGTCACAACGGTGTGGAAGTGGGCAAGCGCGATTACATGGGCGCGTTCTAAACCGCCCAGCCACAAAAAAGCCCGCCAAGGTTTGCGCCTTGGCGGGCTTTTTTATGGTGAATCAAAAGATCGCAGCCTTCGGCAGCTCCTACAGAGGTACGCGTGCCTCAGTAGGAGCTGTCGAGTGAAATGAGGCTGCGATCTTTTGATCTTTTTACGCTAAACGCTCAGTTTTCTCTTCTTCACCCAGACAAGCCGCCGCCGTGAACAGCACATCCGTAGAAGAATTCAAAGCCGTCTCCGCCGAATCCTGCAACACCCCGATAATGAAACCCACCGCCACCACCTGCATCGCGATTTCGCTCGGAATGCCAAACAAACTGCACGCCAACGGAATCAGCAGCAACGAACCACCCGCCACACCCGAAGCGCCACACGCACAGATCGCCGCTACAACGCTGAGCAGGATCGCCGTCGGAATGTCCACGGCAATCCCCAAGGTATGCACCGCCGCCAGGGTCAGCACGGTAATGGTAATCGCCGCGCCGGCCATGTTGATGGTGGCGCCGAGCGGAATCGATACCGAGTAAGTGTCTTCATGCAGGCCCAGGCGCTTGCTCAACTCCAGATTGACCGGAATGTTCGCCGCCGAGCTGCGGGTGAAAAACGCAGTAATGCCACTTTCGCGCAAGCACATCAGCACCAGCGGATAAGGATTGCGGCGCAGCTTCCAGAAAACGATGGCCGGGTTCATCACCAGCGCCACGAACAGCATGCAGCCCAACAGCACGGCCAGCAGATGCGCGTAACCGATCAAGGCACCAAAACCGGATGTGGCCAGGGTCGACGCCACCAGGCCAAAGATCCCCAGCGGCGCGAAACGAATCACCAGGCGCACGATCAAGGTCACGCCGTTGGACAAATCACCCAGCACTTCGCGGGTGGTGTCACCGGCATGACGAATGGCGATGCCCATACCGATGGCCCAGGCCAGAATACCGATGAAGTTGGCGTTCATCAGCGCACTCACCGGATTATCGACCACGCTCAGCAACAGGCTTTGCAGCACTTCGCTGATACCGCCCGGCGCCGTCACCGCGACATCCTGGGTCGAGAGCACCAGACTCGACGGGAACATCATGCTGGCCACTACCGCGACCACCGCCGCAGCGAAGGTGCCGAGCAAATATAGAAACAGAATCGGCCGGATATGGGTTTCCTGACCGTGCTTGTGGTTGGCGATTGACGCCATGACCAGCACAAACACCAGAATTGGTGCGACCGCTTTCAGTGCGCTGACGAACACTTTGCCAATAAACGCGGTGGACTTCGCCGTTTCAGGCGCGAACAGGGCCAGGGCAATACCGGCGATCAGGCCGATCACGATCTGCGTGACCAGGCTCAGGCGTTTGAGGCGTTGCAATAGCGAGGGTGAAGTGGTCATAAAACGGCATCTCTGATTTTTTATAAATGCATGGTTTCGCAGGTTTGCGGCAACGAACAGGGCAGGCCGCAGGTGGGAAACCGAGGGGGAACACGGGGCTAAGCCAGCACTGATGACCCTGTGGCGAGGGAGCTTGCTCCCGCTGGACTGCGCAGCAGGCCCATTTGTTGAGGCCGCTTCGCTGCCCAGCGGGAGCAAGCTCCCTCGCCACAGGTTCAGTGTTTCGGCATGAAGGCCGCGACTTTATCATAGCGTCGGCATAATCCTTCAGACCTGTGACGATCTGCCACCCATGTGTTCAACGGGATTTGCAGGTTCGTGCAACCGCATCTGGAAACACTCTGTTAAGCTTCGCCATCCTCATTTTCAAGTTTGCCAGTGAGCCTTCGGGCTATCGCTGGTGTCGTCGTTTTCTGGAGTTTTGCATGCGGTTGTTACCCATTCTTCTGTTGTCCGCTGCCGGTTTCACGGTGCTGACCACGGAGTTCATCATCGTCGGCCTGTTGCCGGCCATCGCCCGTGATCTGGACGTCAGCATCCCGCAAGCGGGGTTGCTGGTCACACTGTTCGCCTTCACCGTTGCCGCGTTCGGGCCGTTCCTCACGGCGTTTTTCGCCCGCTTCGAGCGGCGCAAGCTGTTCATTTCGGTGCTGATAATGTTTGGCCTGGCCAACACCCTCGCGGCTTTCGCCCCGAACATCTGGGTGATGGCGTTCGCCCGGTTGATTCCGGCGCTGGGGCTGCCGGTGTTCTGGGCGCTGGCCAGCGAGACGGCGGTGGACATCGTCGGGCCGGACTACGCCGGACGCGCCATCGCCAAGATCGGCTTTGGCATTGTTTGCGCCACGGTGTTCGGCATTCCGGTGGGTACGCTGATTTCCGATGCGTTCGGCTGGCGTAGTGCCTTTGGCATTCTGGCGGTGATCGCCTTTGCCAAGGCGTTGTTGCTGTTTATCTACCTGCCGAAAACCAGTCTGCATCAGCATCAAGTGAGCTTTCGTTCACAGTTCAAGATCCTGCGCAGCCCGTTGATGATCGGTCACGTGTTGCTGTCGGTGATTGTGTTCAGCGGCATGTTCACCGCTTATACCTACCTGGCCGACATCCTTGAACGCCTGGCCGGTTTCAACGGTACGGTGGTTGGCTGGTGTTTGATGGGCTTCGGTGCGGTGGGACTGATCGGCAACTCTCTGGGTGGCCGTGCGGTGGATCGTCATCCGCTGATGGCTTCGATGATGTTCTGCGCGTTCATGATCGCCGGCCTGGTGGCATTGGTGCCGAACATTCATTCGCCCATGGGACTGGCGGCAGCGATGGGCATCTGGGGCGTGACTCAGGCGGCGTTGTTCCTGGTCAGCCACGTGCGTTTGATGAAGGCTGCGCCGGAAGCGCCGGCGTTCGCGGCATCGCTGAACATTGCCGGGGCCAACCTCGGGATTGGCCTGGGTGCGATGATCGGCGGCCGGGTGATCGACAGCGTTGGCCTGCAAGGCCTCGGTTTCGCCGCAGCCGCGTTTATCCTGGCCTCGATCCTGTTGGCCATCGCGCTGATGACCTTCAAGCCGCGCGAAGTCTGCGCCTGACGCTTCACAGTTCGGTAAACAGCTCGCGTCGGGCACCTTCGGTAATAGCGACAATGCCGGGGTGCTTGACCTTGCGTTCCACCGAAATGGCATAGAACGACTCGCTCACCGCGTCGGTCTGGCCAATCACCTCCACGCCATACTGGCGTTTCACTTCATCGGCAATCACGCTCGGGCCGATGAAAATCCCGCTGCCGGATTGCCCGAAGGCCTGCATCAAGGCGCTGTCATCGAACTCGCCGACAATCTTCGGCTGGATCTGCTGTTCGGCGAACCAGCGCTGCAAACGGCTACGCACTACGGTTTCCGGGCCGGGAATCAGCAGCGGCGCGCCGTGCAGGCTGCCAGGAAAGTCCTGGCCGTAACGCGCCGCCAGCTCAGAGGTGGCGAAGAAACTGATCCCGCATTCCCCGAGTTTCTGGCTATAGCCCTTGATGTCCAGGTGCGAGGGCATGGGGCTGTCGGAGATCACCAGGTCCAGGCGCTGGATCGCCAGGTCGGCCAATAACCGTTCAAGCTTGTCTTCGCGACAGGTGATGCGCAGCGGTTCGCTCAGTTCCATGGTCGGCGCGATCAGGCGATAGACGATGGACTTGGGCACCACATCAGCTACGCCGACCCGGAACAGAATCTGCTGCTCGTTGGGCTGCGCCCGCAGCATCAACTCCAATTCGCCACCCAATTGAAACATCTGCTCGGCGTAGGGCAGGGTCTGCCGACCGGCCTCCGTGAGCTCAAGCTGTCGGCCGACCCGGCGAAACAACTCGATGCCATAGGTTTGTTCGAGCAGCGAGATCTGCCCGCTGATGGTCTGCGGCGTCAGGTTCAGCTGTTCGCAGGCGCGCACGATGCTGCCAGTCTTGGCCACCACCCAAAAATAATGCAGCTGTCGGTAATTCAGCATCTATACGGGCCCTACAAAAAAACTGGAATTCTGGATTCGTAAAAACCGAAGTATACGCGCTGAAAATACGAATTTTCCTGAAGTGTCTGTCTCCCTAGAATGCGTCGCTATCAACGGGCCATCGTTTCGGTCCCGTTCGTTCTATTGAGGGAAGCATCATGAAAATTAAAGCCACGGCTCTGGTGATCACATCTTTACTGGTATTGGCCGGTTGCGATCAGGCTGAGAAAAGTGCTCAACAATTGATGGGTAAAGCCGCCGAGAGCGCAAAACAAGCCATCGACGACACCCACAAAGCCGCCGAACAAGCACTCAGCGATGCCACTGGCGGGTTGATCAGCAAAAAAGAATCAACGGAAAAAGAGTCGGAAAAAACCGAATCTTCCTCCCAGGAAATCTAAACCGTCTTACAACGAGTCAGGACTGACCCATGGAATACCTTTTACAACTTGCTGCCAGCCCCACCGCGTGGGTTGCCCTGGCCACCCTGGTGGTAATGGAAATCGTGCTCGGCATCGATAACCTGATCTTCATCTCGATCCTGACCAACAAACTGCCCGAGCAGCATCGGCAGAAAGCGCGGCGCATTGGTATCGGCATGGCGTTGATCCTGCGACTGGGTCTGTTGAGCACCATCGCGTTCATCGTCCAGTTGACGGCGCCAGTGATCGAGATTCTTGGCCACGCGTTCTCCTGGAAAGACATGATCCTGATTGCCGGTGGCCTGTTCCTGTTGTGGAAGGCCACCACCGAGATCCATCACAGCATGGACCCGGCTCCGGAAGATCCGAAGTCAGCGACGTCGACTGTGACCTTGGGCTTTGCCGCTGCAATCGGTCAGATCCTGATGCTGGACATGGTGTTCTCCATCGACAGCATCATCACCGCTGTCGGCATGACCGAGCATTTGCCGATCATGATCATCGCGGTGGTGGTGTCGGTACTGGTGATGTTGCTCGCGGCTGATCCACTGGCCAAGTTCATCAACGACAATCCGACGGTGGTGATGCTGGCGCTGGGCTTCCTGATCATGATCGGCATGACGCTGATCGCCGAAGGCTTCGGCGCCCACGTACCGAAAGGCTACGTCTATGCCGCCATGGCGTTCTCGGCAGCGATCGAGATGCTGAACATGATGTCGCGTCGGGCCCGGCAGAAGCGGGTAGCCGCTGAAGCTTGACCTTGGACTTGCTGGCGATGGCGTTCTCAATGACGCCATCGCCAGCAAGCCGGCTCCTACAAAAAGCGTTCACACTGAACCCTGTAGGAGCTGCCGCAGGCTGCGATCTTTTGATCTATAGGAAGTCAAAGTCAAAAGATCGCAGCCTGCGGCAGCGCCTACAGGGGCAATTCGGGTATAGGTGTCAGTGGGCGCTGGCGTGATGGCCGGGTGCCTTGGCGGGTTTTACTGGTTGAACCGGAGGATGATAATGCCGACGGGTAATGCGCAGAACGCCCCACAACATGGCGGCGGCAACGGCCAGCCAGCCGGAAATCAACATCACGATTGTCATTGTCAGGCTCATCGATGCCTCCTCTTTGCCCTGCAGCGGGCACACTCACCTTGCAAGTGACAGTCTAGTCGCTGGCGTGTTTCAGGCTATTGACCGAAGGTCGACTCTGACCAATCAGTTCGCTCTATCCAAGGTCATCAACTGCCGGTTAAGGCTATACCGCTGGCGCGTGGCGTCCTATGATCGACGGCTAAGCCGGGAATGCGATTGCCTGGCGTCTGAACAAGAGAGTGATGATGGTGCGGGTAATTTCTCGGATTCTAGCGGCGACGCTGATTGTGGGGTGTGTTGCCAGTCTGGCGGGGTGCGCCGGGAGCGTCTCCCCAGAGATCAAGCGTTTGCCGGAGCGTGTCGAACTCAGCGGCAGGTTCTACAAGGGCGTGGCCAATCAAAGCGGGCCGCAAGTGCTGGCCAGCATGCTCTCGCAACAGGGCATCGTGATCACCCCGGGCTTGCTCGACAAGCCGTTGCACCTGCCGGGCGGCGAAGCGCAATTACAACAGAACATGCAGAACCTCGCCCGTGAATACGGGATGATGGTGTATCCCCTCGACAGTAATCTGCCGGCCTTGTTGACCCAGGTCGCGGCCGGTTATCCGGTGATGGTGCGTTTCACTGAAGGCTCGGCGCTCTGGTCCGAGCCGCGTTACGCGATTCTGAGCGGGTACAACCGTCAGAAGCAGACCGTCTTGTTGCGCGCCGGAATGGACCAGCGGCTGCTGATGAGCTTCGGTTCGTTCGAATCGGCGTTCAAGGATGCCGGTGGATGGGCGGTGTTGATTCAGGCACCCACGCAAATCCCGGCTAACGTCGATCAGCAGCGCTGGCTCAAGGCAGCGAACGATCTCGCTCAGGCGGGGCAAGAGCAAGCCGCCGCCCGGGCGAAAAAAGCGTTGAGCGCCCAGTAAGTCCGTTCGTCACCCGCACGGCACCACCGCACGTTGTCAGCCTCTGATGGATAAGGCCCGGTTTTCATCGGGCCACCAGGAGGTGTCCATGGCACATTCCAATACCCCCGATGGCCCGCACTCGTCCGAGCATTCATCTGGCGATGAGTTGGATTTTGATCCCGATTCCCCTGACCTTGCTGATCCGGCGGTCGATCCCATTGGCCCGGCCAAGGCGCCAAGGGATGTAAAGCCGGGTGACAATCCCAAGGCTCCCGCCAAACCCTACGATCCACTCGGTGATCTGAAACCGTAGGTCCTTATGGAGGTGCGTATGTCTACCGATTCGAGCTTCAACGACAAACGTCCGGAAACCGTGCCAACTACGCCCGAGCAGGACACGGATCCGGTGATGGACCCTGCTAGCCCGATGCGCGATCCGCTCGCACGGCCGACGGTGGTGCCGATCGAACATCCGCATGGCTGGCGAGACCCAAGCAAAGGTGATGGCATTCCGGATGACGACCAGATGCCGCTGCCCAACGACTAATTGGACACAAAAAAAGCCCCGCATGATCGGGGCTTTTGCTTGATGTGGCTGTCGGCTTACTTCGACGCCTCAACCACACCGGTCTGGCGCTGTTTGAGGTTCTTGTCCGATTTGTATTGCAAGGCTGCAGAAGCCACGGCGGCGCTCTTGCCGGTTTCAACCCAATTGCGGATGCGCGCGGCATCGGCAAAGTGCGTGTATTTGCCATAAGCGTCAAGCAGCACCAGGGCAACCGGGCGGTTACTCATTCGGGTTACCAGCACCAGGCAGTGACCTGCTGCGTTGGTGAAACCGGTTTTGGTTATCTGGATGTCCCAGTCGTCCTTGCGGACCAAGTGGTCAGTGTTGCGAAAACCGAGGCTGTAGACCGGTTTGCGGAAGGTAACGGTTTTTTCCTTGGTCGTGGTCAGGTCGGTCAGTAACTGGTATTTGTGCGCGGCGATCAACAGTTTGCTCAGGTCGCGAGCGGTCGAAACGTTGCGCGGGGAGAGACCGGTCGGCTCGACGAAGTGGGTATTGGTCATGCCCAGCGCCCGGGCCTTGGCGTTCATTGCCGCAATGAACGCGGCATAGCCGCCCGGATAGTGGTGGGCCAGGCTCGCGGCGGCGCGGTTTTCAGAGGACATCAAGGCAATCAACAGCATTTCCCGGCGCGGAAGTTCGCTGCGGAGTTTTACCCGGGAGTACACACCTTTCATTTCCGGTGTGTCGCTGATGTCGATGTTGATGTACTCGTCCAGGTTCTGCTTGGCCTCAACCACCACAAGGCCGGTCATCAGTTTACTGACGGAAGCGATGGGCACAACGACGTCCGGGTTGTTGGCATAGATGACAGTATGGGTCTGCATATCCAGCAGCAAGGAACTGCCGGAAGCAAGCTTGAGTTGCGAGGTGTCGCGAGGCGCTGCGGTGGTTTCGCCAGCGCTGGCGATCGGCGTGATGAAAGTCCCTGTAACGGCGAAAAATAGGCTCAGGATGGAAAGACGGATTTTCACGCTGGCAGACTCATAAAGTGTTGATAAGCCGTTTTGTAACGGGCTATTACTCAAAAAGCGCGACATTCTGGAGTATGGCTGAATAACTGTCGATGGTTGTTCGAGCCGTAGGTGAAAGTCCTTTGAAACATGAAAAAAATGTAATTTTCCGGCGGATGGTCGTCCTTGTTTTGCGGGCAAAAAGAACCCCGCCATGGGCGGGGTTCTTCGACTCACTGTTTACCGCTGCGGGGAAACTCAGCTGTGCAGGGTTTCGGCCGCGTACAGTGTGTTCTCCAGCAGGCAGGCACGCGTCATCGGGCCAACGCCGCCCGGTACCGGAGTGATCCAGCCGGCGCGGGGCAGGGCGGTTTCGTAAATCACGTCACCGACCAGTTTGCCGTCGTCCTGACGGTTGATGCCGACGTCGATCACGATCGCGCCTTCCTTGATCCATTCACCCTTGACCAGGCCCGGCTTGCCGGCGGCTACCACCACCAGGTCGGCACGGCCGACGTGGCCGGCCAGATCCTTGGTGAAGCGGTGAGTGACGGTCACTGTGCAACCGGCCAGCAACAATTCCATCGCCATCGGGCGCCCAACGATGTTGGAAGCGCCAACCACCACGGCGTTCATGCCGTACAGATCGGCGCCGGTGCTTTCCAGCAAGGTCATGATGCCTTTAGGGGTGCACGGACGCAGCAGCGGAATGCGCTGGGCCAGACGGCCGACGTTATAAGGATGGAAGCCGTCGACGTCTTTATCCGGACGAATGCGCTCCAGCAGTTTGGACGCGTCCAGGTGTTCAGGAAGAGGAAGCTGAAGCAGAACGCCGTCAATTGCCGGATCGTCGTTGAGGCGATCGATCAGATCGGTCAGCGCTTCTTGAGTGGTTTCGGAAGGCAGGTCATAAGCTTGGGAAAGGAAGCCGACCTCTTCACAGTCTTTACGCTTGTGCGAGACATAAACCTGAGAGGCAGGATCGCTGCCGACCAGGATCACCGCAAGGCCGGGCGTGCGCAGGCCTTGCTGGCGACGCTCGTTGACGCGTTGGGCGATCTGCTGGCGCAGGCTGGCGGCGATCGATTTGCCGTCGATTAGTTGTGCAGTCATTGCGCGTGATTAACCATCGAGAGGGGAAAAAAAGAGAACGCATTCTCGCATGTCATGCGGTGAGGGCAAAGGCGCTTGGTCTGCAAATTCCCCTAACCCCTTTAATTAAATGAATTTTTTTTAAAAAGGATTTGACGACCTTCGGGGCGCTCTATACTATTCGTCGCACTTGTCGGGCACAGCCTAGCACTGGTTAAGAAGGTCGAGCGGAATTACGGTTCTGCAAAACTGGAAAGCATTTAGTTTGTAGTCCTTCAAGGGTACAGATTAATAAGGCGCCCGTAGCTCAGCTGGATAGAGCATCCGCCTTCTAAGCGGATGGTCGCAGGTTCGAGTCCTGCCGGGTGCGCCATTAGGCAGCATTGGCACAAGTAACGCGATATGGTGGGCGTAGCTCAGTTGGTAGAGCACGGGATTGTGACTCCCGTTGTCGTGGGTTCGATCCCCATCGTCCACCCCATATTTCGAAAGGCGCCAGATTAACAGTCTGGCGCCTTTGCTTTAAAAGCTTCACTCGCGGATGTGGTGGAATTGGTAGACACACTGGATTTAGGTTCCAGCGCCGCGAGGCGTAAGAGTTCGAGTCTCTTCATCCGCACCAAATAAAGCTTCACTCAGGTCGATTGGCCTGGTTGGGGTCAGCAAAGAAGTTGTTTGGCTTTTTTGCAAAGTAATATGGTGGGCGTAGCTCAGTTGGTAGAGCACGGGATTGTGACTCCCGTTGTCGTGGGTTCGATCCCCATCGTCCACCCCATATTTCGAAAGGCGCCAGATTTAACAGTCTGGCGCCTTTTTTGTTTCAGTGGTTTGAGTGTCCAGCGGCTGCCGGTACTGGGTCGCAGGGGCAGGGCGTTTCGTCGTATTTATGTTTCTCGATGATGCCGCGCTGCCCGCCGGCCTTGCTCGCAAGATCGGTTGTCAGGGAGATGATTGGCAGCCTCTTCTATATATAGAAGGGTTGGCGCAGAGCCCTGGCGTGATTGGCTGTATTTGCCACCGGGGCGAGGTGCATCCGTGCATTCGCACCTATAAATTGCCTGCTGCGTTTTTACCCGTTTTCAGTAGGGTGACTTCTTGAGTTTGACCCACTAGAATGCATGCCCTTGATTCTGGGGTCGGAAACGGCCGGCTAACGTCTGTGCAACGAGGAATATCCATGCAAGTTTCTGTTGAAAATACTTCTGCTCTTGAGCGCCGCATGAGCATCACCGTGCCGGCTGAGCGCATCGAGACTCAGGTCAACAAGCGTCTGCAGCAGACTGCCCAAAAGGCCAAGATTGCTGGCTTCCGTCCAGGCAAAGTGCCAATGAGCGAAATCAAGCGCCGTTTCGGTGCTGAAGCTCGCCAGGAAGCTGTAGGCGACGTGATCCAGTCCTCTTTCTACGAAGCTGTGGTTGAGCAGAAGCTGAACCCGGCAGGTTCGCCTTCGATCGAGCCTAAGTCGCTCGAAGCTGGCAAGGATCTGGAATACGTTGCTGTTTTCGAAGTGTTCCCTGAGTTCACCGTTGCCGGTTTCGAAGGTATCACTGTAGAGCGCCTGAGCGCTGAAGTGGCTGATGCCGATCTGGACAAGATGCTGGACATCCTGCGCAAGCAGAACACCCGTTTCGAAGTGGCCGATCGCGCTGCTCAAAACGAAGACCAGCTGAACATCGATTTCGTTGGCAAGGTTGACGGTGAAGTGTTCGCTGGCGGTTCCGCCAAAGGTACTCAGCTGGTTCTGGGTTCCGGCCGCATGATCCCTGGCTTCGAAGACGGTCTGGTTGGTGCTAAAGCCGGCGAAGAGCGTGTTCTGAACCTGACCTTCCCAGAGGACTATCAGAACCTCGACCTGGCCGGCAAAACCGCTGAGTTCACCGTTACCGTGAACACTGTTTCCGAGCCAAAGCTGCCAGAACTGACCGAAGAATTCTTCGCTCAATTCGGTATCAAGGAAACTGGCCTGGAAGGCTTCCGCACCGAAGTTCGCAAGAACATGGAGCGCGAGCTGCGTCAGGCGATCAAATCCAAGGTCAAGAATCAGGTAATGGACGGTCTGCTGGCCACCAACCCGATCGAAGTGCCTAAGGCTCTGCTGTCCAACGAAGTTGACCGTCTGCGCGTGCAGGCTGTTCAGCAGTTCGGTGGCAACATCAAGCCTGACCAACTGCCGGCTGAGCTGTTCGAAGAGCAAGCCAAGCGTCGCGTTGTGCTGGGTCTGATCGTGGCTGAAGTGGTCAAGCAGTTCGACCTGAAACCTGATGAAGCCCGCGTTCGCGAGATGATTCAGGAAATGGCTTCCGCTTACCAAGAGCCTGAGCAAGTTGTGTCCTGGTACTACAAGAACGACCAGCAACTGAACGAAGTTCGTTCGGTTGTGCTGGAAGAGCAAGTTGTGGATACTGTTCTGCAGAAAGCTAGCGTGACCGACAAATCGGTCTCTTACGAAGAAGCGGTCAAGCCGGTAGAAGCTCCACAAGCCGACTGATCATTTTTGCGGTAAGAAGCACACACCATAAGCCAGCTCTCGAGCTGGCTTATGCGTATTCAAGACATAACTATTTGGGAGTGACTGCAGAGCATGTTCCGTAATTCGTATATTCAGCAGAACTCTGATATCCAGGCCGCAGGCGGCCTGGTCCCGATGGTTGTCGAGCAGTCTGCTCGTGGCGAGCGCGCCTATGACATCTACTCGCGCCTTCTCAAGGAACGAGTGATCTTTCTGGTTGGTCCTGTAGAGGACTACATGGCCAACCTGATCTGTGCGCAACTGCTGTTCCTTGAAGCGGAAAACCCGGACAAGGACATCCATCTCTATATCAACTCCCCGGGCGGTTCGGTGACGGCGGGCATGTCGATCTACGACACCATGCAGTTCATCAAGCCAAACGTGTCGACCACCTGTATCGGTCAGGCGTGCAGCATGGGTGCGTTCCTGCTGACGGCCGGTGCCCAAGGCAAGCGTTACTGCCTGCCGAACTCGCGTGTGATGATTCACCAGCCACTGGGCGGTTTCCAGGGCCAGGCCTCGGATATCGAAATCCATGCCAAGGAAATCCTCTTCATTCGTGAGCGTCTCAACACGTTGATGGCCAAACACAGCGGTCGCACTCTTGAAGAAATCGAGCGTGACACCAACCGCGACAATTTCATGAGTGCAGAAGCAGCGCGTGAATACGGCTTGATCGATGAAGTGATCAGCCAGCGTCCTGCTTAATCAAGCAGCTCAAAATAAGGTTGGTCGGCGGGTCCGATCACCAGCGGGCTTGAAAAAGCCCGCAATAGCCTTCATCTTGTGTTGCAAGCCTATCGGATTTGGATCGAACGAATGACTGACACCCGCAACGGCGAGGACAACGGCAAGCTGCTCTATTGCTCCTTCTGTGGCAAAAGCCAGCATGAAGTACGCAAGTTGATTGCCGGCCCCTCGGTCTTTATCTGCGACGAGTGCGTCGACCTGTGCAATGACATCATCCGTGAGGAGGTGCAGGAAGCCCAGGCCGAAAGCAGCGCGCATAAATTGCCTTCGCCTAAAGAAATCAGCGGCATCCTTGATCAATATGTGATTGGTCAGGAGCGTGCGAAAAAGGTTTTGGCCGTAGCGGTGTACAACCACTACAAACGCCTGAACCAGCGTGACAAAAAGAATGACGACGTCGAACTTGGCAAGAGCAACATCTTGCTGATCGGCCCGACAGGCTCGGGTAAAACCTTGCTTGCCGAAACACTGGCCCGCTTGCTGAACGTTCCGTTCACGATCGCCGACGCAACCACCCTCACTGAGGCGGGTTACGTGGGTGAAGATGTCGAGAACATCATTCAGAAGCTGCTTCAGAAGTGCGATTACGACGTAGAGAAGGCTCAGATGGGCATTGTCTACATCGATGAAATCGACAAGATTTCGCGTAAGTCTGACAACCCGTCGATCACTCGGGACGTTTCCGGTGAAGGCGTGCAGCAGGCCCTGCTCAAGTTGATCGAAGGCACGGTCGCTTCCGTTCCGCCTCAAGGTGGTCGCAAGCATCCGCAGCAGGAATTCCTTCAGGTCGACACCCGTAACATCCTGTTCATCTGCGGTGGTGCGTTCTCCGGTCTGGAAAAGGTTATTCAAAACCGTTCCACCAAGGGCGGCATCGGTTTCAACGCAGAAGTTCGCAGCAAGGAAGAAGGCAAGAAAGTCGGTGAGTCCCTGCGTGAAGTCGAGCCTGACGATCTGGTCAAGTTCGGTCTGATCCCGGAATTCGTCGGTCGTTTGCCGGTTCTTGCCACGCTGGACGAGCTTGATGAAGCTGCTTTGATGCAGATCCTCACCGAGCCGAAAAATGCTCTGACCAAGCAGTATGCCAAGTTGTTCGAGATGGAAGGTGTGGACCTGGAATTCCGGGCCGACGCGCTGAAATCGGTCGCTAAACGCGCGCTGGAACGTAAAACCGGTGCTCGTGGCCTGCGTTCGATTCTCGAAGGTGTATTGCTCGACACTATGTATGAAATCCCCTCGCAATCCGAGGTGAGCAAAGTAGTGATCGATGAAAGCGTTATAGAAGGCAAGTCCAAGCCACTGTATATCTATGAAAACAGTGAGCCTGCTGCCAAGGCCGCGCCAGACGCCTAAGCGTCACGCAGCGGGTACAAAGAAGGGGCCTTCGGGCCCCTTTGCTTTTTTGTGGGAACTGGCCTGCCGGGCAATCCATTCCCATGTAGGAGCTGGCGCAGGCTGCGATCTTTTGACTTTGCTTTTCAAAGAGCAAGATCAAAAGATCGCAGCCGGCGACAGCTCGTACCGGGTTTTCTGATGTATCCAGTCCCCTGCATGCTTGGTTCTTCAAAGTCGTTTTTTTATCCGCTTGTTTTTTTCTAAACAAGCCCCCATCTTGGTTTCAAGCTTACTTCCATCTGTTTCCGGCCTTATGGCCGCCGTAGAGGCGAAATCATGAAGACAACCATCGAATTGCCTCTCCTGCCATTGCGTGATGTCGTTGTGTATCCGCACATGGTTATCCCGCTGTTCGTGGGGCGCGAGAAATCCATCGAAGCCCTCGAGGCAGCGATGACGGGCGACAAGCAGATCCTTCTGCTGGCTCAGAGAAACCCTGCTGACGACGATCCCGGTGAAGACGCACTTTATCGCGTAGGTACAATTGCTACCGTCCTGCAGCTGCTCAAGCTGCCTGACGGCACGGTCAAGGTTCTGGTCGAAGGCGAGCAGCGAGGCACCGTCGAACGCTTCAGCGAAGTGGACGGCCATTGCCGTGCCGAAGTGTCGCTGATCGATGAAGTCGACGCGCCTGAGCGCGAGTCGGAAGTGTTTGTTCGCAGCCTGCTGTCCCAGTTTGAACAATATGTGCAGCTGGGCAAGAAAGTACCCGCTGAAGTCCTGTCGTCGCTCAACAGCATCGACGAGCCAGGGCGCCTGGTCGATACCATGGCCGCGCACATGGCGCTGAAAATCGAGCAGAAGCAGGAAATCCTCGAAATTATTGATTTGTCGGCTCGTGTCGAACACGTGCTGGCGTTGCTGGATGCTGAAATCGACTTGCTGCAAGTCGAAAAACGCATTCGTGGCCGCGTTAAAAAGCAAATGGAGCGCAGTCAGCGCGAGTACTACCTGAATGAGCAGATGAAGGCCATTCAGAAAGAGCTCGGCGACAGCGATGAAGGTCACAACGAAGTCGAAGACCTGAAAAAACGTATCGATGCCGCTGGCCTGCCAAAAGACGCGCTCGCCAAGGCGACCGCAGAACTGAACAAGCTCAAGCAAATGTCGCCAATGTCCGCAGAAGCGACCGTGGTACGTTCGTACATCGACTGGCTGGTTCAGGTGCCGTGGAAAGCTCAAAGCAAGGTGCGCCTCGACCTGGCGCGTGCTGAGGACATTCTGGATGCCGACCACTACGGCCTCGAAGAAGTCAAAGAACGCATCCTCGAATACCTCGCCGTGCAAAAGCGCGTGAAGAAGATTCGTGGTCCCGTTTTGTGTCTGGTCGGTCCTCCCGGGGTAGGTAAAACGTCCCTGGCGGAGTCGATTGCTCACGCTACCAACCGCAAATTCGTCCGTATGGCCCTTGGTGGCGTGCGTGACGAGGCGGAAATTCGTGGTCATCGCCGTACGTACATCGGTTCGATGCCAGGAAGATTGATTCAAAAAATGACAAAGGTGGGCGTCCGCAACCCGCTGTTCCTGCTCGATGAAATCGACAAAATGGGCAGCGACATGCGTGGCGATCCGGCGTCGGCATTGCTGGAAGTGCTCGATCCCGAGCAGAACCACAATTTCAACGATCACTATCTGGAAGTCGATTACGACCTGTCCGATGTGATGTTCCTGTGCACCTCGAACTCCATGAACATTCCACCGGCGCTACTGGACCGGATGGAAGTGATTCGTCTGCCGGGTTACACCGAAGACGAGAAGATCAACATCGCCGTCAAATACCTCTCGCCGAAGCAAATCACTGCCAACGGCTTGAAGAAAGGCGAGCTGGAATTCGAAGCCGAAGCGATCCGCGACATCATCCGCTACTACACCCGGGAAGCCGGTGTGCGGGGGCTTGAGCGCCAGATTGCCAAGGTTTGCCGCAAGGCCGTCAAAGAGCATGCGCTGGAAAAACGCTTCTCGGTGAAGGTCACCGCAGACATGCTGGAGCACTTCCTGGGCGTGCGGAAGTTCCGCTACGGCCTGGCGGAACAACAGGATCAGATCGGTCAGGTTACCGGGTTGGCGTGGACTCAAGTGGGCGGCGAATTGCTGACCATCGAAGCCGCTGTCGTGCCGGGTAAAGGTCAATTGATCAAGACCGGTTCCCTGGGTGACGTGATGGTCGAATCGATCACCGCAGCCTTGACCGTTGTTCGCAGTCGCGCGAAGAGCCTGGGCATCCCCCTGGACTTCCACGAGAAGCGTGACACGCACATCCACATGCCGGAAGGGGCGACCCCGAAAGACGGACCTAGCGCCGGTGTAGGCATGTGCACGGCGCTGGTCTCGGCGTTGACCGGCATTCCGGTACGTGCGGATGTGGCCATGACGGGTGAAATCACCTTGCGTGGTCAGGTGCTGGCGATCGGTGGTTTGAAAGAAAAACTGCTCGCTGCTCACCGTGGCGGAATCAAGACTGTGATCATTCCTGAAGAGAATGTGCGCGATCTGAAAGAAATTCCTGACAATATCAAGCAAGATCTACAGATTAAACCGGTTAAATGGATTGACGAGGTCCTGCAGATTGCGCTGCAATACGCGCCGGAGCCCTTGCCGGATGTGGCTCCGGAGATAGTCGCGAAGGATGAGAAACGCGACGCAGATTCTAAGGAAAGAATTAGCACGCATTAGTACGTATTTGCCTGGGGGGCTTCCTTGACAGTTTTTTAGAGCCCTTGTTATAAAGCGGCTCTTAAGTGTCTGTAGGCCATTCAGCACTCGTTTTTGCTTTCACCAAAAAAACTTAGAATCATACTCAAATAGATATAAGGGGACTTAGAGTGAACAAGTCGGAACTGATTGATGCTATCGCTGCATCCGCTGATATCCCGAAAGCTGCTGCTGGCCGTGCGCTGGACGCTGTAATCGAATCCGTCACTGGCGCTCTCAAGGCTGGCGACTCTGTTGTTCTGGTTGGTTTCGGTACCTTCTCCGTAACTGATCGTCCAGCTCGCATCGGTCGTAACCCACAGACCGGTAAGACACTGGAAATCGCAGCAGCCAAAAAACCAGGTTTCAAAGCCGGTAAAGCACTGAAAGAAGCTGTCAACTAAGTTTCGATTCAGGTTTTTGCCTATCCGGGTCGGGGTCAAGCCTGACCTGGCAGCGGAGCGGTAGTCCAGTCGGCAGGTCGCCGGTCCGAGACACCGAGGCTCGCAAGTTCGAGTCATCGGTCCGCTCCGTCAGTTACGAGAAGGCGCATCCTCGGATGCGCCTTTCTTCTATCCGGATTCTACCCACGCTCCACGGTTGCCTAATTTCGAAGTTCAACCGTTTATGGGGGACGCATGCTGCAGAACATCAGGGACAATTCACAAGGCTGGATTGCCAAGACCATTATCGGAGTCATCGTTGCACTGATGGCTTTGACTGGTTTCGACGCCATTTTTCAGGCCACGACGCACAAGAATGAGGCGGCAAAGGTCAACGGCGACGACATCAGCCAGAACGAGCTGAGCCAGGCGGTCGATATGCAACGCCGTCAACTCATGCAACAGCTGGGCAAGGATTTCGACGCTTCCTTGCTCGACGAAAAAATGCTGCGCGAATCGGCCCTAAAAGGCCTGATCGACCGCAAACTGCTGCTGCAAGGCGCAGAAAACTCGAAATTCGCTTTCTCCGAAGCGGCTCTGGATCAGGTGATCCTGCAAACGCCTGAATTCCAGGTGGATGGCAAGTTCAGTCCCGAGCGTTTTGACCAGGTCATTCGCCAACTCGGTTACAGCCGTATGCAATTCCGCCAGATGCTGGCTCAGGAAATGCTGATCGGCCAACTGCGCGCCGGTCTGGCGGGTAGCGGTTTCGTCACCGATGCACAGGTTCTGGCCTTCGCCCGTCTGGAAAAACAGACCCGCGATTTCGCATCCCTGAACATCAAGGCTGACCCGGCGGCGGTGAAACTGACCGACGATGAAGTCAAAGCCTATTACGACGAACACGCCAAGGAATTCATGACGCCGGATCAGGTGGTCATCGATTACCTGGAGTTGAAGAAGGCTTCCTTCTTTGATCAGGTCAGCGTCAAGGACGAAGACCTGCAAGCGGCGTATCAGAAAGAAACCGCCAACCTGTCCGAACAACGTCGGGCTGCGCACATTCTGATCGAAGTGAACGACAAGACCACCGAAGCGCAAGCCAAGGCCAAGATCGACGAGGTCCAGGCACGTCTGGCCAAAGGCGAGAAGTTCGAGGCTCTGGCCAAGGAATTCTCCCAGGATCCGGGTTCGGCGAACAACGGCGGTGATCTCGGTTTCGCAGGTCCTGGCGTCTACGATCCAGCCTTCGAAAAAGCGCTGTATTCATTGGCCAAGGATCAGGTTTCCGAACCGGTTCGCACCGACTACGGTTTCCACTTGATCAAGCTCTTGGGTGTGGAAGCGCCTGAAGTGCCGACATTCGCCAGCCTGAAAGACAAGCTGACCCGCGAACTGAAGACCCAGCAGGTCGAGCAGCGTTTTGTCGAAGCAACCAAGCAACTGGAAGACGCCTCATTCGAAGCTTCCGACCTGGCCCAGCCGGCGCAAGACCTGAAGCTCACTGTTCACACCTCCAAGCCGTTTGGTCGTGAAGGTGGCGAAGGCGTTGCAGCCAACCGTGCCGTGGTCACTGCAGCGTTCAGTCCGGAAGTCCTGGATGAAGGTGCCAACAGCACCGCCATCGAGCTCGATCCGGAAACCGTGGTCGTGGTGCGCGCCAAGGAGCACCTCAAGCCTGCGCAACTGCCTCTGGAAAGCGTGAACGTTGCCATTCGCGAGCAATTGGCCAAGGAGCACGCCAGTGCGGCTGCCAAAACCAAGGCTGATGAGCTGATTGCCAGCCTGCGCGACGGCAAGACCCCGCTGGACAAGCCAATCGACGGTCAAAACTGGAAAGTCATCGAAGCCGCGACTCGCGCTCAAGAAGGGGTTGACCCAACCGTGCTGCAAGCGCTGTTCCGCATGCCCAAGCCTGCGGGCAAGGACAAGCCGACTTTCAGCAGCGTGACGTTGCCTGATGGCAGCCTGATGATCGTGCGCTTGAACGGCGTGAATGAAGCCGCAGCGCCGACTGAAGAAGAGAAGGCTCAATACCGTCGCTTCCTCGCGTCGCGTATCGGTCAGCAAGACTTTGCGGCTTACCGCAAGCAGCTGGAAAGCCAGGCCGACATCAAGCGTTTCTGATGCCAGACTGAGTTTTGCGCTACACAAAAACCCCGGCCCGTTGGTCGGGGTTTTTTATTGCGAAATCAAAAGATCGCAGCCTTCGGCAGCTCCTACAGGGGAACGCATTCCATGTAGGAGCTGCCGAAGGCTGCGATCTTTTGCTTTTGTAAAAGGAGGACGCGAATTTTCCTGCATATTTGGGATCCACAGACCTGTAACTGTTTTAAGACACAATCGTTGCTCCGCTAAGCATCGATCTGTTGCACAATACGCCCCGGACCGTTTTCCTCAGGATGTTCAATGTTTAAATCATTTCCCATGCGTGTCGCCGGGCTGGCGCTGGTGCTTGTCACCGCGGCCGGGTGCTCGTCGAAGAAAGCCGCTATCTATGAGCATGAGAACTTCGATGACTCCGGTACGTTTTCCCGCAATTACCCGGTGACTGATGCACAATCCTGTGAGGCCGCCCGTCGAGCGTTGCTCAGCCAGGGTTACATCATCACCAGCAGCGATCCGAAACTGGTCAGTGGCCACAAGAGCTTCCAGCAGACTGGCGAGACCCACATGGAGATCAGCTTCAGTGTGGTCTGTGCCGATGACGGCAGCGAAGGGCACCATGCAACCATGTTTGCCAACGCCTTGCAGGACCGCTACGCGCTGAAGAAGACCAATAACTCCGCCAGCCTTGGCGTCGGTGTTTTGGGTTCGGTATCGATGCCGATCGGCTCGTCTGACGACTCGATGGTCAAGGTCGCCAGCGAAACCGTCTCGTCGGCCAAGTTCTATGAGCGTTTCTTCGCCCTGGTCGAACTGTTTTTGCCCCCGGAAGCGAAGAAGGCTGCGCACATCACTGAAAAGCCGAAAACCGATCTGGGCGTGCCTGAAACCAAACCAGCACCGGCGCCGTTGGTCGCAACCCCGCCACCTGCAGCAGAGCCAGCGCCTGCCGCGACACCGGAACCGGCACCCGCAGAGGCCACTCCAGCCGCCTCCGAGCCCGTTGCACCGCCGCCAGACGTTGCACCGATTACGCCAGCGGAAAACTCCGAGCCTGCGTCGTCTGCGGAAACGATTACGCCGCCGTCCAATCCAGACAATTTGGCTCCGCCAAGCGAGCCGATTCAATCGATGCCTGTCACAGGCCAGTGACGGTTAGATGCAGCGACGGGATTGCGTGAGTCCGCACCGATCCCGCAGCTGCAAAGATTGATCCGCGTCAACCCAGACCGCTTCCCTGCGGTCTGCATCGAAAAATTCCTGTGATAAATTCCGTACCGCCTGCTACGTTTTATTCAGTAGTGACGTAATGTCGTGTCCGCGTCATGGTTCTTTCACACGGGCACTTTATGCTCGAGGCGTTGGTCAATAATTCAGACATTTTTCAGTGAGCGGTGGGGGATTCGACGATGGACGATTATCAAGAAGAGCTGCTGGAATATCAGGCGTTTGAACTGGACCCGCTGGAACCGGCCGAAGACGCTACCGAGCTATAAGCTTCAGGCGGATTGGCGATGACTACGGCGAAACTCGCCAGGCGTCTGGCCATTCCAGCGTTTGAAGGCACGTTGAAATGCTTCGGCTGAGGCAAAGCCCAGCAGGTAGGCGATTTCCCCGAATGCCAGTTCGGTATCGCGAATGTAGGTCATGGCCAGGTCGCGTCGTGTGTCGTTGAGAATCGCGCGAAATTGCGTGCCTTCCTCGGCGAGTTTGCGCCGCAAGGTCCAGGTTGGCAGCTTCAGGCGTGCCGCCACTTCTTCCAGGTCGGGTTCCCGGCCACCATTGAGCAATGGCCCCAGCAACTGGATGATGCGTTCACGCAGGCTGCGGGTGCGTGTCAGTTGCTCCAGTTCCCGTTCGCACAACTGCAGCAAATGTCGCCAGGTGCTCGGGCAGTGCTCGGGGTTGCGTTGAGCGAGGCTGGACAGGCTCAGGCGCAGCTGGTTGTGTTCGCAGCCAAACTGAATCGGGCAGTCGCCCAATGTTTCATAGTCTGCGCGGTAATCGGGTGCTTCGAACTCGATTTCGATGCGTTCGGCGCGCAGCGGAGCGGGGCTGACACTGGACAATTGCTGCAACCACCCGGCGATGATCGAGTCGACCACGAAGCGGTTATAGGTGTTGTAAGGGCTGATGGAATAAAAGCGCAGCCAGGCGCCCTGAGCGTCTTCGTGAAAGCTCGACTGCCCGCGATAGTTGGAACCATACAAGGCTTCAAATCGAATCAGGCAGCGCGCGGCTTCGCGCACGGTCGGCGCCTGGGCGGCGGTGACCCCGGCAAGGCCGGCCTGACTCAAGCGGCTGAACAGCCCCATGCGCAAGCCGAGCGCCGGGTTCCCGGTCAATTGAATCGCGCTGTGACCCAGGCGCATGTAACGCGGGATCGAGAGTCGTGCACCCGCTTCGCCGAGACGGGCCGCATCGAGGCCGTATTGGTCCAGCAGCGGTTGCGGGTCCACACCGTGACTGCGTACGGCGTCGGCCAGACTATGAACAAAGCCCACTGACAGATCGCCAAGACGTACCGCAAGGGCTTTCATTGGTTACAACCACAGGTTCAACAGGCGCGCACCACGGGCATTGCCGTCGGCGAACTGCTGTCCGTTACTGTTGAGAAAACTTTGACCGGCGCTGCCCTGATCCCAGAATTGCCCGCGCAGGAACACGCTCATGCCGGCGGTGGCTTGACTGGCCGGCGCCTGGGTTGAGAGGGTCAAGCGCTGCCAGGCCTGGCCTTCGCTGAGCTCACCGGATTTGATGTTGACGGAAGCCGGTGTCGACGAGCCTCGGTAACCGCGCCACGGTTGTTCCCAACTGCCGCGACCCGCCACAAACGCCGGAACCGCTACCAATTGCACACTCTGGTCATCAAGCTTGCGATAGTTTTCCGGATACCAACTGTCGCGCCCGATCAGCACGCCCAAGCGTCCCGCCGGCGTTTCGACCACGTTGAGAGAATGCTCGCCGTTGGCCTTGATCGCATTCTGATCGGCAAAGACCGGATACATCTGGCGCTGGGGCTGCCCGATCGGCTGGCCGTCGCGGTTGAACACCACGCTACTGTTGTACAGCGCGCCGCGACCGATTTTCAGAGTGCCGTCGATGACACTGGGCTCCGGTAACACGATGGAGCCTGCCACCAGCGTGACGTGGAATTCCTTTGCCAGGCCGCCGAACAATGCCTGGTAATCCCTGGCCATGGCTTTGGCTTTCATGCGCAGGTGAGCGTCGTCCAGACGGTTGCCGCCCTCGGCGCTGATCAGCGCGCGAACGAATTTCAAAGGGTTGCTCACAGCCAGCCAATTCATGGCTTCCTTGAGGGTGGCGGCTTGATACAACTCATCCTTCTCGCCGCTGACCATCAGCCAGGTGCCAACATGTTCCGGCAGAACCACGATGGTTTTCTCATTCAACAAACCCTGTTCCCGGGCCTTCTGCAGATAGGCCGCGAGTTTGCGGTGCAGGCGTTCGGGGCTTTGGTAGTCGGTGGGAAACAATTCGGGCTGGATGCCCAGCAGGTTGCCACGATCGGCGGGTGTGCCCTGATCGACGGCGAGACTGATCCGCAGGTCAGAGAGGTAATGGCCCACCGGGCGATCCGCGGCCCACATGGCATAGGTCGTCAGGGCGGCGATCAGCGCCATGGAGAACGTCAGGTACAAAAGTTTACGCATGGGGGAACAGTCAACGGCCGTGTGCAGAATTTGATGACAGGGTATGACCCATGCCGACGCTTGCCAAGGGCCGCTGCGCATTTCGATCAATAAGTTGTCAGTTACGGTCATTGAGCGTCAACGGCTCGGCTCTTAGTCTGTCGAACATGACTGACGGGGGCCGCAGAGCTCCCGCATTTTTTCCGTGTTCGCTCGTTGTGGAGTTACCGATGACCGCCGCTCATTACCCGCACCTGTTGGCCCCGCTGGACCTGGGTTTTACCACGTTGCGTAACCGTACCCTGATGGGCTCGATGCACACCGGTCTCGAGGAAAAGCCGGGTGGCTTCGAGCGTATGGCGGCGTACTTTGCCGAGCGTGCCCGTGGCGGTGTCGGCCTGATGGTGACCGGCGGTATTGGTCCGAACGACGAGGGCGGGGTGTACTCCGGCGCGGCCAAGCTGACCACCGAGGAAGAGGCGCTCAAGCACCAGATCGTCACCCGTGCGGTGCACGAGGCGGGCGGCAAGATCTGCATGCAGATCCTCCACGCCGGCCGTTATGCCTACAGCCCGAAACAGGTCGCGCCAAGCGCCATTCAGGCGCCGATCAACCCGTTCAAGCCTAAAGAGCTGGACGAGGAAGGCATCGAGAAGCAGATCCGCGATTTCGTCACCTGTTCGACACTGGCTCAACAGGCCGAATACGACGGCGTCGAAATCATGGGCTCGGAAGGTTATTTCATTAACCAGTTCCTCGCGGCTCACACCAACCACCGTACCGACCGTTGGGGCGGCAGCTACGAAAACCGTATGCGCCTGCCGGTGGAAATCGTCCGTCGGGTGCGTGAAGCGGTAGGTCCGAACTTCATCATCATTTTCCGTCTGTCGATGCTCGATCTGGTCGAGGGCGGCAGCACCTGGGAAGAAATCGTGTTGTTGGCCAAGGCCATCGAGCAGGCTGGCGCGACCATCATCAACACCGGTATCGGCTGGCACGAAGCGCGGATTCCAACCATCGCCACCAAAGTGCCGCGTGCGGCGTTCAGCAAGGTCACGGCCAAGCTGCGCGGTTCTGTGAACATTCCGCTGATCACCACCAACCGCATCAACACCCCGGAAGTCGCCGAGCAGATCCTGGCCGAAGGCGACGCCGACATGGTCTCGATGGCGCGACCGTTCCTCGCCGACCCGGATTTCGTCAACAAGGCTGCCGAAGGTCGCGCCGACGAAATCAACACCTGCATCGGTTGCAACCAGGCGTGTCTCGACCACACCTTCGGCGGCAAGTTGACCAGTTGCCTGGTGAACCCGCGTGCCTGCCACGAAACCGAGCTCAACTATGTGCCGGTCAAGCAGATCAAGAAGATCGCGGTGGTCGGTGCCGGTCCTGCCGGGTTGTCCGCCGCGACTGTGGCTGCCGAGCGCGGCCATCAGGTGACGCTGTTCGATTCCGCCAGCGAAATCGGCGGCCAGTTCAACGTCGCCAAGCGTGTGCCGGGCAAGGAAGAGTTTTTCGAGACCCTGCGTTACTTCGGTCGCAAACTGCAAACCACCAACGTCGAGGTGTGCCTGAACACTCGCGTGGATGTGGCAAAACTGGTCGAGGGCGGGTTCGACGAAATCATTCTGGCTACCGGCATTGCCCCACGGACTCCGGCAATTCCGGGCGTCGAGAACGCCAAGGTGCTGAGCTACCTGGACGTGCTGCTTGAGCGCAAGCCAGTGGGTAAGCGCGTCGCAGTCATCGGTGCTGGCGGTATCGGTTTCGACGTATCGGAATTCCTCGTTCATCAGGGTCAGGCCACCAGTCTGAACCGCGATGAGTTCTGGAAAGAGTGGGGCATCGACACGCACCTCGAAGCTCGCGGCGGTGTCGCCGGCATCAAGGCTGCGCCCCATGCGCCGGCCCGTGATGTGTTCCTGCTGCAACGCAAGAAATCCAAGGTCGGCGACGGCCTGGGCAAGACCACCGGCTGGATTCACCGCACCGGTCTGAAGAACAAGCAGGTGCAGATGCTCAACAGCGTCGAATACCTGAAGATCGACGACGAAGGCTTGCACATCCGCATCGGCGAAACCGGCGAGCCGCAAGTGCTACCGGTGGACAACATCGTGATCTGCGCCGGACAGGATCCACTGCGTGAATTGCAGGATGGCCTGGTAGCGGCGGGGCAGAATGTGCATTTGATCGGCGGCGCGGACGTTGCGGCAGAGCTGGATGCCAAGCGCGCGATCAATCAGGGGTCGCGATTGGCTGCTGAACTGTAATTTGCGTGCCTGTGGCGAGTGAGCTTGTCGGAACGCCGTACCGTCCTGCTGGGCTGCGAAGCGGCCCTGAAACCAGTCACCCGAATTTCCCATGCACATCGCGTGCACCGGAATTACGACTGCTGCGCAGCCGAGCGGGAGCAAGCTCCCTCGCCACAGTTCCACTGTTAAGATGTCGGCTCTTCACACAGAGCCGGCATCAATGCTTTCTCCTCCCGCAAACTGGCTACCCCAAGCCCCCCTCGACCCCCTTCACCTCGATTGGCTCACCAACGCCAACATCGAAGTCGCCATCCTGCGCCTGGACCAGATCGACCCGCTGATCAGCGGCAACAAATGGTTCAAGCTCATCGAACACCTGAAAACCGCTGACCTTGCAGGCGCCGAAGGCATCATCAGCCTCGGTGGAGCGCACTCGAATCATCTTCACGCACTGGCCGCAGCCGGTAAGCGTTTCGGTTTCGCCACGGTCGGTTTATTGCGCGGGCACCCTCAGGAAACGCCGACGGTGGACGACTTGCAGGCGTTCGGCATGCAATTGCACTGGCTCGGTTATGGCGGTTATCGCGCGCGGCATGAAGCGGGGTTCTGGGAGCCGTGGCAGGCGCGGTATCCCGAACTGTTTCCGGTGCCCGAAGGCGGCGGTGGTTTGCCAGGAGCAACGGGCTGCACTCAGCTCAAAGCACTGGCCTGCCAGCAACTGGAGGGATTGGGTTGGAGTGACTATGACGGCTGGTGGCTGGCTTGCGGGACGGGTACAACCCTGGCCGGGTTGGTAATGGCTGAAGCGGGAGAACACCCGGTTTACGGTGCGTTGGCGGTGCCGGACGATCACGGTGTGGCGCAGCAGGTCGAGCGCATTTTGGAGGAGGCGGGCGTGAATGCTCCGACTTATGAACTGTTCGACGCAAGCCGGGGTGGCTTTGCCAAGGTCGATCCGCTGTTGCTTGAATTCATTGCGCAGACCGAGCAAGTCAGCGGCATTGCTCTTGAACCCCTGTACACAGGCAAAGCATTGCTGGCGCTCAAGCAGCAAGTCGAGGCGGGGAAGTTTGCCCGAGGCACACGGTTAATCTTTATACATACTGGTGGTCTACAGGGCCGCCGAGGTTTTAACTTGAAAACCTGACCCCTGTAGGAGTGAGCCTGCTCGCGATAGCGGTATGTCGGTGAATAATGATTCGACTGATAAACCGCTATCGCGAGCAGGCTCGCTCCTACAGGGGATGGTTGGTGTTATCAGGAATTGCTGTTCACCCGCTTCGGCATCATCCGCAACAAGGTGTTATCGCCCACCACATAGTGGTGATACAGCCCCGCCACGGCATGCAGGCCGATCAGCCAGTAGCCGATCGTGCCGCCGAGCTCGTGCCAGCCCTGGATCTGCTTGGCCAGGTCCTTGTTTTCCGCGATCAGCAGCGGCAGGTCGAAACCGTAGAACATCACTTGGTTGCCTTTGGCGCTGGTCACCAGCCACCCGAGAATCGGCATGGCGATCATGAAAAGGTACAGCGCCCAGTGCATCAACTTGGCCAGCAGCGTTTGCCACTTCGGCGAAGCTGGAAAGATCTGTGGTGCCGGGCCCAGGCTGCGGGCGAACAGGCGTAGCCAGACCAATACGAATACGGTCAGGCCAAGCATGAAGTGCGATTCCACGATCAGCGTTCGAGCGCCGCTGCCCTTGGGAAAGAGACCGCGCAGTTCGATGCAGGCGTAAACCAGTGCCAGCAGGACCAGCATCAACCAATGCAGTGCAATTGACACGGTGCTGTAGCGCGAGTCGGAGTTTTTCCACGGCATACGGTGTTCCTCACAGGTCCGGTTTGAAGCGCCCGTTCTTGATCGACGGTGTGCCTTAACTGTAATCCTGTTTCACCGGGTTTGCCTGTGGCTATCCGTCACGGGATGCTCTGGTTCAGGTAATTGACAGCCAAAACGCAAATCCCCTGTAGGAGCTGCCGCAGGCTGCGATCTTTTGATTTTGTTTTTTCAAGATCAAGATCAAAAGATCGCAGCCTGCGGCAGCTCCTACAAGGGGCGGGTTTGTCAGCTGGTTTGAGGCATCTCGCCTTTGGCCAGGCGTTTGTTGATGTCGGCGATCACTTCCGGCAAGTCGGTGATGGTGTCGATCATGTAGTGCGGACGCGAGCCTTCGAACAGCGCGTGAATGCGTTTGCGCTCGCTGGCCAGTTCGTCGCTGCCGAGGGCGCGATAACCTTCGTAGTCCAAGCCCAGTGCGTTGCCCGAGCAGATCAGCGCGACGGTCCACATGCCGGCCCGACGACCTTCGAGAATGCCCGGCACAGTGTCATCGATCTTCACGCAAGCGGCGACGTCGTCGATGCCCAGGGCGATCACGTTCGCCAATGCTTGAGCCGGCCACGGGCGGCCGTTCGGTACTTCGTCGGTGGCAACAACGTGGTCAGCCACGTAACCGTTGGTGGCGGCCAGTTCGACGACTTTGTCCATGACCTGTTTTGGATAACCGGAGCAGGAACCGATCTTGATCCCTTGCTGGCGCAGGTTGGCGATGGTGTCCAGGGCGCCCGGAATCAGTGCCGAGTGCTCGGCGATTTTTTCGATTTGCAGCGGCATGAAACGCTGATAAATGGCGGTGACGTCATCGTCGGTCGGCGTGCGGCCGAACACTTTGCGATAACGTTCGGCGACTTCCGGCTGATTGCACAGCGTGCGGATGTGGTCCCACTTGCCCATGCCCATCGGGCCACGGGCTTCGTCGATGGACACCTGGACGTCGAACTCGGCGAAGGCTTCGACGAAGATTTGCGTCGGCGCGAAAGAACCGAAATCGACCACGGTGCCGGCCCAGTCGAGGATGGCGGCCTGGAGCTTGGTTGGGTTGGTGTAGTTCATGGCAATTAAATTCCTGAGTTGGCAATACGGTTCAATGTAGGAGCGAGCCTGCTCGCGATGGCGGTGTATCGGTCGACATCGTCGGTGAATGTCAGACCGCTATCGCGGGCAAGCCCGCTCCCACAGGGATTTGCGGCGATTCAGATCTCTAGCACTTCCATCTCGCGCAGCACTTCGCCGATGGCAGCTACGGCTTCGCGCATTTCGGCCGGTTGGACGTGGCCGATGCAGCCGACGCGGAAGGTTTCGACCTGGGTCAGTTTGCCGGGGTAGAGGATGTAACCCTTGGCCTTGACTCGTTCGTAGAATTCCTTGAACTGGTAACGCGGATCTTTCGGCGCGTGGAAGGTGGCGATGATCGGTGCCTGGATCGCGGCCGGCAGGAAACTGCGCAGGCCCAGTTTGCTCATCTCTTCCATCAGTGCCTGGCAATTGGCGGCGTAGCGCTCGTGCCGGGCCGGCAGGCCGCCTTCTTCGTTGTATTGCAGCAGCGCTTCGTGCAGCGCGGCGACCACGTGGGTCGGCGGGGTGTAGCGCCACTGACCGGTCTTGGCCATGTAGGTGTGCTGATCGAACAAATCCATCGCCAGCGAATGCGAGTTGCCTGCCGCGTTGGCCAGGGATTCCTTGCGAGCGAAAACAAACCCCATCCCCGGTACACCTTCGAGGCATTTGCCCGACGCAGCAATCAGCGCATCGAACGGCACCTGTTGCGCATCCACCGGCAGGGCGCCGAAGGAGCTCATGGCGTCGATGATCAGACGTTTGCCGTGTTGCTCGACGACTTGGGCGATTTCCGGTAGCGGGTTGAGGATGCCGGTGCTGGTTTCGCAATGAATCAGTGCGACGTGAGTAATGCCTGGGTCGGCGCGCAGCAGGCGCTCGACGTCGGCGGCGGTGGTCGGTTCGTCTTCGGCGGTTTCAAAGGTGCTGAACGAGCGACCGAGCACTTCGCAGATCTTCGCCAGGCGTTTGCCGTAGGCACCGTTGATCAGCACCAGGACTTTGCCGTCGCGAGGCACCAGGGTGCCGATGGCCGCTTCGACGGCGAAGGTGCCGCTGCCTTGTAACGGCACGCAGTGGTGGCTGGCGGCGCCGTTGATGATCGCCAGCAGTTGTTCGCAGAGGCTGGCGGTCAGTTGGTTGAAGCGGTCATCCCATGAACCCCAGTCAACCATCATCGCCTGACGGGTGCGGGCCGACGTGGTCAATGGGCCGGGGGTGAGCAGGATGGGTGCGGCAATACTCATTCTCGTGTCCTCGCAATCGATGGGATGACGCTACGGGGCTTAAATTGCAATTTGCCGAGTTATCAATCAAATTGTTTGTTGTTATGCCAGCCATCAGTGAGGCTTATTCATGAACCTGTTTCAGCTCCGCGCCTTCGACGCCGTGGCCCGCGAGGGCAGCTTCACCCGCGCCGCTGCGCGACTGTTCATCAGCCAACCGGCGGTCACCGGGCACATCAAGGCGCTGGAGGAGCACTACCAGATCACCCTGTTGCGCAGGACTGCGCGCCGGGTGGAACTGACGGAGGAGGGCACCAAACTGGCGGCGATCACCCGGGCGATGTTCGGTCTGGCCGAAGAGGCGCAGGTGATGCTGGAAGCCAACCGACAGTTGCTCACTGGGCGCTTGGAAGTGGCGGCGGACGGGCCGCACATGGTCATGCCGATGCTCGCCAGCCTGCGCGCGCGTTATCCGGGGATCACGGTGAATTTGCGTCTGGGCAATGCTCAGGAAACCCTGGCGGCGTTGTTGTCAGAACATGCCGACGTGGCGGTGCTGACCGAGGTCGAGCCGCGCAAGGGATTGCATCTGCAAGCCTTGAGCGAATCACGCATTTGTGCGCTCGTGCCCGAAGGTCATCCGTGGGCGCGGCGGAGCAAAGGCGTGCCGCTCAAGGAGCTGGATCAGGTGATCATGGTGTTGCGTGAACCGAGTTCGATTACCCGGCGTACGTTCGATGAAGCTTGTGCTCAGGCCAGCGTGCATCCTCGTGTATTGCTGGAGCTGGACAGTCGCGAGGCAGTCACCGAGGCGGTAGCGGCTGAGTTGGGCGTGGGCGTGGTGTCATCGGTCGAAGTCAGTCACGACCCGCGGGTGGCGGCGGTGCCGATCATTGGCGAGGGGTTGGTCAATCGGCACATGATGGGGTGCATGGAGCGGCGGCGGGATTTGCGTTTGATACAGGCGTTTTTTGGGCTGGCCTCAAGCAAGTAGACCGAGTCGCGGCCATCGCGGGCAAGCCACGCTCCCACAGGTTTGCGTCGTGCACAAAACAGGTGACCGGCGTAAATCCTGTGGGAGATTCTATGTTGCAGGGGAACCCTGCAGCCTTAAATTCGGCTGGTATTCGCTCTGGTTTTTCATGAGAGCAAATGCCACCCGGCACAGCTTGCGCGCGAGGATGACCAGGGCTTGGGTTTTTGCCAGGCCTCTGGCCAGATAGGACTCATAAAAAGGTTTCCAGATTGGAGATCGACAAGCCGCCATTGCCGCGTTGT
>NZ_JAGYGD010000046.1:0-41311 GCF_019947275.1 Pseudomonas sp. GL-RE-29 | reverse complement strand
GCCCCCGCCACTGCTGCCACCAAAACCTCCACCGCCGAAACCACCGCCCGAGCTGCCTCGACCACCACCCCCGCCGCTGGGCAGGATACCGAGCATCTGGCAGATGAAAATCGTCAGGATGAACAACATCACCAGAAACACGAACAAGCCCGGATGCCGCGAAAGGAAATCGCTTTCCTGATTGCTGCCGGAGTCATACACCGTGGACGGTTCATCCAAGGGATTACCACCCAGCACCACCAGCATCGCCGCGACACCGTCGCTGATGCCTTTGCTGTAGTTGCCAGCCTTGAACGCCGGGGTGATCACCTGATTGATGATCACCGAACTCTGCGCATCGGTCAGGCGATCTTCCAGGCCATAGCCGACTTCGATGCGCAATTTGCGCTCATCGCGCGCGACGATCAACAGAGCGCCGTTGTTCTTGTCCTTCTGCCCGATACCCCAGTAGCGCCCCAGTTGATAGCCGAAGTCGGCAATGTCGGTGCCCTGCAGGTCCGCGAGCGTGACCACCACCAGTTGCTCGCCGGTGGTTTTTTCATGGGCCTGGAGCTGCTGCGTGAGTTGCTCGCGCACTGCGGGCTCGATCATCTGGGCGTTATCCACCACCCGCCCGGTCAGCTCCGGAAATTTCAATTCAGCCTGGGCCGCCAGGGCAAACACCCAGAGCCACAGCATCAGGCCTGTTTTCAACGCTCGCATTGGCTACCTCTATTACACATCTACCCCCCTGTAGGAGCTGCCGCAGGCTGCGATCTTTTGATCTTTAACTGTTCCGAAAAGATCAAGATCAAAAGATCGCAGCCTGCGGCAGCTCCTACAGGGATGTTTATCCGACATCAAAGGACGTTGGATTCAGAATTTCACCTCGGGCGGCTTTTCCGACCCCGGTGTGGCTTCGAAGGTCTCGCGCACCGGCAGGTTGCTGTACATCACGCTGTGCCACAGGCGTCCGGGAAACGTGCGGATCTCGGTGTTGTACTTCTGCACCGCGAGGATGAAATCGCGCCGGGCCACGCTGATCCGGTTCTCGGTGCCTTCCAGCTGGGATTGCAGGGCGAGGAAGTTCTGGTTGGCCTTCAGGTCCGGATAGCGCTCGGACACCACCATCAAGCGACTCAAGGCACCGCTGAGCTGATCCTGGGCCTGCTGGTACTGCTTGAGCTTTTCAGGGTTATCCAGAGTGGAGGCGTCGACCTGTATCGAGGTGGCCTTGGCCCGGGCCTCGATCACGGCGGTCAGGGTTTCTTTTTCATGGGCCGCATAGCCCTTGACCGTTTCCACCAGGTTGGGAATCAGGTCGGCACGGCGCTGATACTGGTTCTGCACCTGACCCCAGGCCGCCTTGGCCTGCTCATCGAGGGTCGGGATGTTGTTGATGCCGCAAGCGGTCAGCAACGTCGCCAGCACGAGCAATGTGGCGACTTGCAGGCTCGACCGATAGGTCTGTCTTACATTCATCAGAGTGATGCTCCCTTCACATTTCATGGAAAAAACAACCGGCGACCCTCTCGGCCGGCTCTTCGGGCATAATCGGCGCGGCACTGGATTGCGTCGGGGCAAATGGGCTAAAAGATGCCCTGCGCAAAAAACCGCATCCGGCATTTTTTGAACCGGTACCCGAACAACAATAGTCGCTCCCTAAATTTTGGCTGGCCGGCGTGTACATCGCCGTTTGGGCCCTTGAGAAAACTATTCATGAAGAAGCTGTGTTTGCTGGGCCTGCTCGTCAGCCTGGCCAGTCATAACGTATTGGCCGCCACGACGCCCGCACCTCTGGAAAACAAGGACGCCTTCGTCAGCAACCTGATGAAGCAAATGACCCTCGATGAAAAAATCGGCCAGTTGCGCCTGATCAGCATCGGCCCGGAAATGCCCCGGGAGCTGATCCGCAAGGAAATCGCCGCAGGCAACATCGGTGGTACGTTCAACTCGATCACCCGCCCGGAAAACCGTCCGATGCAGGACGCGGCCATGCGCAGCCGCTTGAAGATCCCGATGTTCTTCGCCTACGACGTGATCCACGGTCACCGCACCATTTTTCCGATCCCGCTGGCCCTGGCGTCGAGCTGGGACATGGACGCCATCGGCCTGTCGGGGCGCATCGCCGCCAAGGAAGCCGCAGCTGACAGCCTCGACATCACCTTCGCACCGATGGTCGACATCTCCCGCGACCCGCGTTGGGGCCGTACTTCCGAAGGCTTCGGCGAAGACACCTACCTGGTGTCGCGCATTGCCGGCGTGATGGTCAAGGCATTCCAGGGTGCTGGCGCCAACGCGGCTGACAGCATCATGGCCAGCGTCAAACACTTCGCCTTGTACGGCGCGGTCGAGGGCGGTCGCGACTACAACGTGGTCGACATGAGCCCGGTCAAGATGTACCAGGACTACCTGCCGCCGTACCGCGCCGCGATTGACGCCGGCGCTGGCGGCGTAATGGTTGCGCTGAATTCGATCAACGGTGTGCCGGCCACTGCCAACACCTGGCTGATGAATGACCTGTTGCGCAAGGATTGGGGCTTCAAGGGCCTGGCCGTCAGCGACCACGGGGCGATTTTCGAGCTGATCAAACACGGCGTCGCCCGCGATGGCCGTGAAGCGGCGAAGCTGGCAATCAAGGCCGGCATTCACATGAGCATGAACGACACCCTTTACGGCAAAGAACTGCCGGGGTTGTTGAAGGCTGGCGAGATCCAGCAGAGCGACATCGACAACGCTGTGCGTGCGGTGCTCGACGCCAAGTACGACATGGGCCTGTTCAAAAACCCGTACCTGCGCATCGGCAAGGCTGAGGATGATCCGGCCGACACCTACGCCGACAGCCGCCTGCACCGCGCCGAGGCCCGCGACGTCGCGCGTCGCAGCCTGGTGCTGCTGAAAAACCAGAACGAAACCCTGCCGCTGAAGAAAACCACGAAAATTGCGCTAGTCGGTCCGTTGGCCAAGGCGCCGATCGACATGATGGGCAGTTGGGCCGCCGCCGGTCGCCCTGCTCAATCGGTCACCCTGTTCGACGGCATGACCACCGCCCTCGGTGCGCAATCGACGCTGATCTACGCCCGTGGCGCGAACATCACCAGCGACAAAAAAGTGCTCGATTACCTGAACTTCCTCAACTTCGATGCCCCGGAAGTGGTGGATGATCCGCGTCCAGCCAATGTGCTGATCGACGAAGCGGTAAAAGCCGCCAAGGACGCTGACGTGGTGGTCGCCGCTGTCGGCGAATCCCGTGGCATGTCCCACGAATCGTCGAGCCGCACCGAGCTGAACATCCCGGAAAACCAGCGTGAGCTGATCCGCGCCTTGAAAGCCACCGGCAAACCGCTGGTGCTGGTGTTGATGAACGGCCGTCCGCTGTCGATTCTCGAAGAGAAGGAACAGGCCGACGCGATCCTGGAAACCTGGTTCAGCGGCACCGAGGGCGGCAATGCCATCGCCGACGTGCTGTTCGGCGACTACAACCCGTCGGGCAAACTGCCGATCACCTTCCCGCGCTCGGTCGGCCAGATTCCGACCTACTACAACCACCTGAGCATCGGCCGGCCGTTCACCCCGGGCAAACCGGGCAACTACACCTCGCAATATTTCGATGACACCACCGGCCCGCTGTTCCCGTTTGGTTTCGGCCTGAGCTACACCGATTTCAACCTGAGCGACATGGCCCTGTCGTCGACCACGCTGAACAAGACCGGCAAGCTCGACGCCAGCGTCACGGTGAAAAACACCGGCAAGCGTGACGGCGAAACCGTGGTGCAGTTGTACATCCAGGACGTGACCGGCTCGATGATTCGTCCGCTCAAGGAACTGAAGAACTTCCAGAAAGTGATGCTCAAGGCCGGCGAACAGAAAGTCGTGCACTTCACCATCACCGAGGACGACCTGAAGTTCTACAACACCCAGCTCAAGTACGCGGCGGAACCGGGCAAGTTCAATGTGCAGATCGGCCTGGACTCACAGGACGTGACGCAGCAGAGTTTTGAGTTGCTGTAACCCGAAACACCACGACCCTCTGTAGGAGCTGGCTTGCCAGCGATGGCGGTTTAATATCCAACGAAGATGTTGAATGTTATGGCCCCATCGCTGGCAAGCCAGCTCCTACAAGGGCATCGCGTAACATCCAGCGACGATGTTGGATCGTTATGGCCCCATCGCTGGCAAGCCAGCTCCTACAAGGGCATCGCGTAACATCCAGCGACGATGTTGGATGTTATGGCCTCATCGCTGGCAAGCCAGCTCCCACAGTGGTTTGTGGGTGTTCAGGAGTTCGGGATCAACCCCGCCGATCCAGCAGATTCACCACCAGCCGATCCACCCATCCCCATACCCGCTGCTTGACCCGTCGCCACAGCGGTCGGCGTTGCCATGCCTCGAGGCTGACTTCCTGGCTGAGCGTGAAGTCCTTCTCGAAACTCGCTACCACGTCCCGGGTCAGTCCGGGGTCCAGCGCTTCGAGGTTGGCTTCGAGGTTGAAGCGCAAATTCCAGTGATCGAAATTGCACGAGCCGATGCTCACCCAGTCATCGATCAGCACCATTTTCAGATGCAGGAAACACGGCTGGTATTCGAATATCTTCACCCCGGACTTGAGCAGTCGCGGGTAATAGCGATGCCCGGCGTAGCGCACTGAAGGGTGATCGGTGCGCGGTCCGGTCAGCAGCAGGCGCACATCGACGCCACGGGCAGCAGCCCGGCGCAGCGAGCGGCGGACTTTCCAGGTCGGCAGGAAATACGGGGTCGCCAGCCAAATTCGCTGGTGTCCGCTGTTCAAGGCACGAATCAGCGATTGCAGAATGTCCCGGTGCTGGCGGGCGTCGGCATAGGCAACGCGGCCCATGCCCTCGCCGGTTGAAGGTACGCGGGGCAGACGCGGCAAGCCGAAATGCGAAGCGGGTTTCCAGGCACGCCGGTGGCGGTTGGCGATCCATTGGCGGTCGAACAGCAGTTGCCAGTCGAGCACCAACGGGCCGGTGATTTCCACCATCACTTCGTGCCACTCGCTGACGTCTTCACCCGGCGTCCAGAATTCATCGGTGACACCGGTGCCGCCGACCACTGCCATGCTCTGATCGACCAGCAACAACTTGCGGTGATCGCGGTAGAAGTTACCCACCCAGCGCCGCCAGTTCAGGCGATTGTAGAAACGCAGCTCCACCCCCGCCGCCGTCAATCGCTGTCGCAGGGCCAGAGTGAGCGCGAGGCTGCCGTAATCATCGAACAGGCAGCGCACCCGAACGCCGCGCTCGGCAGCCTGGACCAACGCCTGAACCATGGCCTCGGCGCAGGTACCCGCCTCCACCAGATACAGCTCCAGTTCGACCTGTTCTTCGGCGCGGGCAATCGCCACCAGCATGCGCGGGAAAAACTGCGGGCCGTCGATCAGCAGTTCGAAGCTGTTGCCTTCACGCCAGGGAAAAATCGCGCCAGCCATGTCAGCGCGCCGTGAAAATCAGCACCGCACTCACCGGCACCGACAGACTGATGGCCGACAGACCGGCGACCTTGCGCAGCGTTTCCAGGCCGGGCGCCAGCTCGAAGTCTTCGGCATTGATCACCACGGGTTCCAGAGTCACCACTTGGAAACGCCGGTCATCCAGGCGAGTGGCCAGCAGTTCGGCGTTATAGGTGTGTTGCTTGCCATGCAGATCGACGGTCAGCGGCAGGCGTAACTCCAGTTGCGCACCGGGGGCGAGGTCGTTGATCGGGCGCAGATCGATCTGCGTGGTCACCAGCGCTTCGGCAAAGGTCTGGACCTCGAACAGCTCCTTGCGCATGCGTTCGTCGCGCAAGGGAATGCCGCTGTTGATCGATTCCAGCTCGACTTCCACTTCGGCCTTGCCGCTGGGATCGACTTTGCCGTGCAACACCAAAAAGCGCTGCACTTCGGAGATATTGGCGTTTTTGGTGCTGACGAACGACAGCCGCGAGGACTCGCCGTCCAGATACCAATCCGCATTGGCCGACAACGACGCGCCGGCCAACAGCAGGAGGGAGAGGGTTTTGATGATGGACCGCTGGAACATAGAGACTCGTTGGGGCAGATAAACCTGTGCTGAACCTTAACTGCCCTTCAGAACAATGCAAGCAGCCTGATCGCCTGCACCGACCTTTGTGGCGAGGGAGCTTGCTCCCGCTGGAGTGCGAAGCGCTCCCAAAAACGGCGATCCGGGTGTTTCAGGTTGAACGCTTACTCTGGTTTTGCGACTGCTGCGCAGTCGAGCGGGACGGTGCGGCGTTCCGACAAGCTCCCTCGCCACAAAGAACCTGCTACTCACTGAATTACGCCATCGCCTGCTGCACATCACCAATGGTCGCGGCCAGGCTGTTGAGGTGCAGGCTCAGCACCCGTTCCACCGGCGCCTGATCCATCGGCCAGTGCAGCGCCATGCTGCCAATCAGTCGGCCGTCGGTGCGGATCGGCAAGGCCACCGCGCGAATCAGAAAGGGTAAACGCACCGGATATTCCCAGTAGCCTTCGGTGCGCTGGCCGAAACCTTGGTGCAACGCCTGTTCCGTGGTGTTGAACAGCGATTCGTCGTTCAACCGCTCACGATTGGCCAAACGTTCGACTTCATGACTTTCCAGCTCACCGAGGCACGCCCGGCCCATGGCCGAATGAAACAGGCTGGCATGCTGGCCGACGATCTGGCAATTGTTCGGATAACGCTTGCGCAGCACCGTGGGGATGGCACTTTCCATGACCTCGATCCGCTCGCCATCAAAGCACGACAGGTCGACCACCAACCCGGTGCGTTCACTCAGCTCCAGCAACAGCGGCGCGGCGTTTTCCACCAGGCGCCTTTTAAAACGCTGCTGGCTGTCGCCAAACAAGCGCTTGGCGCACAAGCGGTAACGCCGGTCGCTCAAGCCGCGATAGATCCAGCCCTGCTCCTGCAAGGTCAGCAACATGCGCGACACCGTGGCCTTGGGCAGGCTGGTCAGGTAGTGCAATTGCTCCAGGCCCAACGCCTGATGCTCGCCCAGCAACTCGACGATCGCCAGGGCGCGCTCCACCGAACGTACGCTGCCGGTTTCTGCCTTGCTGTCCATGTATTCGATCTCCCTGTGCCCGAAATGGATGACCGTCAAAGTACAGCAAAATGCGCGCCCGTCCGGCGCGCTCAGGCATTTTGCAGACAGCCGGGCGGCCGGCGTTTGACCCACTGGGTCAATTGTTCATGGGCATACGCCAGTTGCAATACTGCGAAGTCAGCCTGGGCCGGGCCAATGATTTGCAGGCCCATAGGCAATCCCGCCGGGTTGAAACCCACCGGCACGTTCATGCTCGGCAGACCGGCCAGGGTCGGCCCGATGACCACTTCCATCCAGCGGTGATAAGTGTCCATGCTTTGCCCGGCGACGACGCGCGGCCACGGGGTTTGTGCATCAAAAGGGAACACTTGGGCGGTGGGCAACAGCAGGAAATCGTAACGTTCGAACAACTCGCTCAAGGCGCGGTACCACTCGCTGCGGCTGAGCGAGGCCTGATAGACATCCGCCGCCGTCAAACGCAATCCGCCCTCGATTTCCCATTGGGCTTCGGGTTTGAGTCGCTCGCGTTTTTTCGGATCGGCATACAACGCGCCAAGGCTGCCTTGCACCAGCCAATGGCGGTGCGTCAGCCAGCTCTGCCACAGACGCTCCATGGAGAAATCCGGCTGGCAGGCTTCGACCTTGCACCCCAGCGCCGCGAAGTCCTGCAACGCCGATTCGCACAGGCTCATCACACCCGGGTCCATCGGCAGGTAACCGTTGTAGTCGCCCAACCAACCCACGCGAACCTCGCTGAAATCCTGCGCCAGCGACTGATGGAAAATTGCCGGGTCTTGAGTCAGCGACAACGGCACGCGCGGGTCGTAACCGGTCTGCGTGCCGAGCAGCCGTGCGACATCGGTAACCGTGCGGCCCATCGGCCCTTCAGTAGCCAGTTGCTGGACAAACACCTCCGGCTGCGGACCGTGAGGCACGCGGCCCTGGGACGGGCGAAACCCGAAGACGTTGTTGAAGGCCGCCGGGTTGCGCAGCGAGCCCATCATGTCGCTGCCATCGGCTACCGGCAGCATGCGCAACGCCAGCGCCACCGCCGCCCCGCCGCTGCTGCCGCCAGCGGCCAACGTCGGATCGTAGGCATTGGTGGTGGTGCCGAACACACTGTTGTAAGTCTGCGAACCGAGGCCGAACTCCGGCACGTTGCTCTTGCCGATAATGATCGCGCCGCAATCGCGAACCCGCGCCACGCTGATCGCGTCGTGCTGCGGTACTTGCTCGGCGAACAGCGGCGAGCCCATGGTCGTGCGCAAACCCGCGGTCGCGGCCAAGTCTTTCACCGCTTGCGGCATGCCGTGCATCCAGCCACGGGACTGGCCCTGGTCCAGTTGTCGGTCGCAGGCGTCGGCTTCAGCCAGCAATTCTTCGGCAGGCCGCAGCGACACCAGCGCATTGACCTGCGGGTTGAAGCGTTCGATCTGCGCCAGATACGCCTGCATCACTTCGCGGCAAGACACCTGCCGCCCGTGGATGGCCCGGGACAGCGCATCGGCGTCCATTTCAACAATCGGATTCATGCTCAAGGTTTCACCCCAAGGTTAAGTGCAACGGATCGCTTTGCCCGTGGTGCTTCCTGCATGCAGTAAGTGCCCAACAGCGTCAGCAGGCAAGCGAACAATACATAGAACGATGGCGCTACCGGCGTGGCCAACACTTTGCTCAACCAAGTCACGATCAGCGGCGCAAAACCGCCGAAGACCATCACCGCGACGTTGTACGCCACCGACACGCCGGTAGAACGCACTTCAATCGGAAACTGCTCGGCCAGCGCGGTCGGTGCCGGGCCGAAAAAGCCGCCAATCGCGCTGCACAGCAACAGTTGCATCACCAGCAAGCGCTCGATGGAAGGTGCTGCCGCGACCCACACGTAAAGCGGATACACCATCACGAAAAACGCCAGGGTGAAGGCCATCAATACCGGGCGTCGGCCCAGTCGATCCGACAGAGCACCGGACAGTGGAATGATCACAGTCATCACCGCCACGGCCAGCATCTGCACCAGCAACACCTGATCCAGCGGCAGGCCCAGATTCTTGTGGGCGAACGTCGGCATGTTCACCAGCACCACGTAGAACGACACGGTCGCACCACACGCAAGGCCCATCGACACCAGAATGGCGCGGCGATGTTCGCGGATCACTTGCATCAGGCTCGGGCTCTCGCCTTTGGCCTGTTTACGCGCTTCGAGAAACTCTTCCGGCTCTTCCATATGCTTGCGAATCCACAGACCTACCGGGCCAATCAGCAAGCCGATCATGAACGGAATCCGCCAGCCCCAGCTGTCCAGCGCCTCAGGCGTCAGCAGGTGAGTGAACAGCGCCACCATCCCCGCCCCGGCAAACACCGCCAGGCACTGCCCGACCAATTGCCACGAGCCGTACAAACCCTTGCGATGCGCGGGCGCACTCTCCACCAGGAACGCCGTGGCGCTGGCGTATTCGCCGCCCGTGGCGAAGCCCTGGAGCATGCGTGCAACCACGATCAGCAACGGTGCGCCCATGCCGATCGCGGCGTAGTTCGGCGCGAAGGCGATCAATGCGATAGACACGGTCATCAGGCGGATGATCATCTGCATCGCTGCCTTGCGGCCTTTGCGGTCCGAGTACATGCCCAACAGAATGCCGCCCACCGGGCGCATGAAGAAGCCAACGCCGAAGGTCGCCAGCGCCATCAGCAGCGATGCGTATTCGTCTTCAGACGGGAAAAATTGCCGGGCGATGATGCTCGCCAGAAAGCCGTAAACGATGAAGTCATACCATTCCAGCGCATTGCCGATAACGGCGGCGACCACTTGCCGGGTACGCGAAACGCCAGTGCTCGAAGTCTGCATGGGGAACTCTCCAAAAACCTATTGGGTGATGACGGGCACGACAGCGCGTGCCCGGTCCAGCGGCAGTAGAAAGTGAGGAGGTCAGGCCGGCTTGAGCCAGCTCTCGGTCAGCGCGCCCCAGTACGCCGCGCCGGTCAGGAGAATGTCGTCGTTGAAGTCGTACGCGGGGTTGTGCACCATCGGCCGCGACACGCCGTTGCCGATGAAAAGGTAAGCACCGGGGCAGCGTTGCAGCATCCAGGCGAAGTCTTCGCTGCCCATGAGTTTGGGGGTGTTGCCGTCTACCGCGTCGGCGCCCACCAATTCGACACCGACCTGACGGGCGAACTCGGTTTCGGCGGCATGGTTGACCAGCACCGGGTAGGCGGGGCGATGTTCGATACGTGAGCTGCAACCGAAACTTTGGGCTTGCGATTCGATGATTGCGCGCACGCGGTCGAGGGTTTGTTCACGCACTTGGGCGTTCAATGCACGCAGGCTCAGGCGCAGGATTGCCTGTTGTGGAATCACGTTGGCTGCCTCCCCGGCCTGCAATGCGCCGACCGTCACTACCGCCGCCTGCTGCGCATCGATGTTGCGCGCGACCACGGTCTGCAACGCCATCACCACGCTCGCCGCCGCCACCAGCGGGTCGACCGCCAGATGCGGCATCGAACCGTGGCCGCCGACGCCTTCAATGGTGACGGTGAGCAAATCCTGCGAGGCCATCATCGGCCCTTCACGAAAGCCCAAGTGCCCCGCCGGCAAGCCCGGCATGTTGTGCATGCCGAACAATGCATCGCAGGGAAAACGTTCGAGCAGACCATCGGCAAGCATTGCTTCGGCACCGCCCTGGCCTTCTTCGGCCGGTTGGAAAATCAGGGTCAGGGTGCCGTCGAACTGCCGGGTTGCCGCCAGGTACCGCGCCGCGCCCAACAACATTGTGGTGTGGCCGTCGTGCCCACAGGCGTGCATGCAGCCCTGATGCTGGCTGCTATAAGCGGCGCCGGTATTTTCGATGATCGGTAGCGCGTCCATGTCCGCGCGTATCCCGAGTTTGCGCGGGCTGCTGCCATTGCGCAGGACGCCGACCACACCGGTCTTGCCGATGCCGGTGTGCACTTCGTAACCCCACGCTTCGAGCGATTTGGCCACCAGCGCCGAGGTGCGGTTTTCCTCGAAGCCGAGTTCCGGGTGGGCGTGGATGTCCTGTCGGGTGGCGTGCAAGTCGCTGGCCACGTCGTTGAGCCAGGCGAGAATGTGCTGATGTCGGGTCATGACGATTGTCCTCGGGCCGGGTGAATTCCCGTTCTTTTTGTTCGTTTTGATTTCGCGACACATCAAAGGCAGGTCGCGCTCACCGCCAGATAACCGCGAGTCGCGCGCGAGGACAATCGAATGTGGTTCCACGGTGTGGAACCTGATGGCCGTCGATCTCACTGGCGGCCCCTTGTGGCGAGGGAGCTTGCTCCCGCTGCGCTGCGAAGCAGCGCCAAAACCGGCAACCGCGGCGTGTCTGATTCACCGCGTCGCTGACTTTGCGACTGCTGCGCAGCCGAGCGGGAGCAAGCTCCCTCGCCACAAAGGCGTCGATGCGATCAGGGCGATAGGCGGCAGCCTTGGTGTTCGCCGATCCAGGCGGCGCTGTTGCTGCGGCCCATGCCGCTGACGGTGATGTGCTTGCTGGCGGTGTCATCGGTGAATGCACTAGTGGGTAGCCACTGTCTGACGTAGCCACGGCAATACTCGGCGTCATTGTTCATCACGTAACGGCACGAGCAATATTCCTTGGCGGTGTAGGCGCTGATGATGTCGGGGAACGCCCACAGCGCCACCCGCTCGTGCCAGATCCAGCCAAGTAAGACGAACAGCAGGACCAACAACAATGAACTGATCGGTCGACGCCTGATGAAACCGCTCATGGCTGCGCCTTCCCGGTGAAGGCCTTGAGCGCGAGCTTGAGCAGTTCGTTGTGCCGGTAGCTGCCGTCGCGGTCATCGCCGTAGCGCACGATCACCAGGTTTTCGCTGGGGATCACATACATCGCCTGGCCCCAATGACCCAGCGCGGCGAAGGTGTCGGTGGGCGCATCGGGCCAGGGTTGCGCAGCGCTATCTACAGCACGATTGAGCCACCAGTGACCGCCGGGCACCGCCTCATCCTGATGGGCGCGGTAGTGAGCGAAGGGCTCGCGATTGAAGGCGATCCAGTCTTTGGGCAGCAGTTGTTTGTCGCCCCAGCGACCGTCCCGCGCCATCAACAGACCGATACGTGCCAGATCCCGGGCGGTGAGGTAGGCATAGGACGAGGCAACGAAAGTCCCCGTGGCATCGGTTTCCCAGATCGCCCGGCGAATGCCCAGCGGCTCGAACAGCGCGGTCCACGGATAGTCCGCGTAACGATCCGGGCCAACGATGGTTTTCAGTGTGGCGGACAACAGATTGCTGTCGCCGCTGGAATAGCGAAACGCTTTTCCCGGTGCCGCGTAGGTGTCGTGATCGGCAGTGAACGCCGCCATGTCCGAGTGACCACGGGTGTAGAGCATGGCCACCACCGACGACTTCAACGGCGCGTATTCGTAGTCTTCCTGCCAGTCGAGACCGGAGGCCCAGTGCAGCAGGTCGGCCATGGTCATGTCCGGATGTTTGTTCAGTGCCGGGTAAAATTTGGCCACTGGATCCTGAAGCTTGAACCGGCCTTCGCCATAGGCCACACCGAGAACCGTGGCCATCAGGCTTTTGCTGATGGACCACGTGAGGTGCGGGGTTTCAGCGGTGGTCGGCCCGGCGTAGCGTTCGTAGATCAATTGACCGTCGCGGATCACCAACAAGGCATCGGTGCGGATGCCTTGACGGGTGGTGTCGTTGCGCGATGGAAAGGCGTAGCCCTCAAGCGCCTGAAGCGCCGGGCCTGTAATGGTCGGGCCGGTCGGCCACTGTTGCCCAGGCCAGTTCTCGGCATGCGCCGAGACACTGATCAGCAGCAAAAAAAACAGCGACAAGCCTTTGGCCATGGTGGGTGCTCTTGGGGATAAACCTGCTGAGCCTAGCCGAGGTTGATGACAGTTCCGGGATCTGTGCTGTCAATGAGGCCGTCATCGCTGGCAAGCCAGCTCCCACAAGATCTGCGTCGCACACAATATTTCATTCACCTGAAGTCCCTGTGGAAGCTGGCTTGCCAGCTCACACAAGATCCGAGTCGTTCACAATATTCCATTCACCTGAAGTCCCTGTGGGAGCTGGCTTGCCAGCTCACACAGGATTTGCGTCGTACACAATATTTCATTCACCTGAAGTCCCTGTGGAAGCTGGCTTGCCAGCTCACACAAGATCCGAATCGTTCACAATATTCCATTCACCTGAAGTCCCTGTGGGAGCTGGCTTGCCAGCTCACACAGGATCTGCGTCGTACACAATATTTCATTCACCTGAAGTCCCTGTGGGAGCTGGCTTGCCAGCGATGAGGCCCGTCAGATCGCCGCCAATGCTTTGGCAAGACGTTTAGCTCGCGCCCCCGCCGCCAAATCCATCACCGCCTGATCCCGTTGCCACATCGCCGCCCACTCCAACGGGCCCTCGGCCAGCGCTTCGTTGATCTCACCCTTGAGCCCGTCGAACTGCGCAAATAACCCACCGAGCAACACATGCCCCGCCGGATTGTTCGGCGCCTGTCGGCTGACTTCCGCACAACCGGCCAGCAACGCCAGCAAGCGCAACTGTAGGTCTTGCCGCCAGTCGCTGTCCTGACCGACGCCATACAGCCACGCGGTCATGGCGCTCAACACATAGACATCTTCCAGAGTGCGGAACGGTTTGACGTACGCGTCCCAGCCATCTCCCGCCAGCAACTCGCACAGCGCGTTGTCCAGAAACAAGCGGCCATGGCTGATGTCCGGCATCAACGGGATCGCCGGGAGTTTTTCCACCCGCACACCCGCTTCTCCGGGATAGACCACTGCCAGGCTCAGGCGCGGATCGTCGCCGGGAGTTTCACTGCGTGCCGCGATCAACAGCCAGTCGGCGGCATCGCCCGCGGTGACGAAATCCTTGCGCCCGCTCAAGCGCAAATCGTGCAGACGGGTCTGCATGTCCGCCACTCGCAGGCTGCGTTGTTCGGTGGCGCACAACGCGCCGAGGCTCAGCGGCGCGCTCGGCCACAGCATGCGCAACGCGGCCTGATAGCCCACCAGAAACGCCAGGCCCGGTGTCGCCATCATCCGCGCACCGGCCACCGCCAATTCAAACGGCGTGACCGTGCCCAATTGGTGCAACAACGTCGCGAAGCCTTCGCCCAGGTCCGGGTTGGCGGGAAGGCGCTCGCGACGGTTCAACAGGTTTTGCCAGGGCATAAGAGGCTCCTTGTGGGCTGTCATATAAGCATCACCAAAGGTTCATGGCGATGACACCGGCGCTACATAGCCTGACTTTGCACAACAAGGCTGGATAAAGAAAGTCGATCCGCTGTAACCCAAGACGGGTGAGCAGCCCGCACGGAGAATCGCCATGACTCAGATCGCCCGAATCAGCGACACCGGCAACGAACGCCGCCTGCAAGCCGAACGCCTGGTGGGCGCCGAGGCCTTGCAGGAAGCCCAGGCCTTGCGCTTCAACGTGTTCAGCGGCGAGTTCAATGCCAAGCTGAAAGGCGCGGAACTGGGTCTGGACATGGATGACTATGACGTCCACTGCGCCCACATCGGCGTGCGGGACCTCAACACCGGGCGTCTGGTGGCGACCACCCGCTTGCTCGACCACACCGCCGCCAGCAGCCTCGGCAAGTTCTACAGCGAAGAAGAATTCAGCCTGCATGGCCTGGTGCATCTGCAAGGCCCGATCCTGGAAATCGGTCGCACCTGCGTCGACCCGGCCTACCGCAACGGCGGCACCATCGCCGTGCTGTGGGGCGAACTGGCCGAGGTGCTGAACCAGGGCGGCTACAGCTATTTGATGGGTTGCGCGAGCATTCCGATGCAGGACGGCGGCATTCAGGCCCACGCGATCATGCAGCGTCTGCGCGAACGCTACCTGTGCACCGAACACCTGCGGGCCGAGCCGAAAAAGCCGCTGCCGACCCTGGATATCCCGTCGAACGTAATCGCCGAAATGCCGCCGCTGCTCAAGGCCTACATGCGCCTGGGCGCGAAGATCTGCGGCGAGCCGTGCTGGGACGAAGATTTCCAGGTCGCCGACGTGTTCATCCTGCTCAAGCGCGATGAGCTTTGCCCGCGCTACGCCAAACACTTCAAGGCGGCGGTGTAATGGGTCGCCTGCGCGTGTACGCGCGAATCGCACGGGTATTGCTGGTGGTCGGGCTCGGCCTGAGCATGGCCACCGTGTTCGGTGTGTTCGAGCGCCTGGGGCTGGCCCATTCGATGGAACGTCGCCAGCGCTGGTCGCGTTTTTTCATGGCACGCTTGAGTAACGCCCTGCCCTTCGACGTGACGGTGCATGGTCAGTTGCCGAAAGCGCCGATGCTGTGGGTCAGCAACCATGTGTCATGGACTGATATTCCGCTGCTGGGAATGCTCACGCCTTTGTCGTTCCTGTCCAAGGCTGAAGTGCGCACCTGGCCGGTCGCGGGCTGGTTGGCGGCCAAGGCCGGTAGCCTGTTTATCCGTCGCGGCTCGGGCGACAGCCAGTTGATCCGCAAACAGATGACCCGCCATCTGCAACAAGAACATCCCCTGCTGATGTTCCCGGAAGGCACCACCACCGATGGCCGTTCGTTGCGCACTTTTCATGGCCGTTTACTGTCGGCAGCGATTGATTCCGAAGTGGCGCTGCAACCGGTGGCGATTCGATATGTGCGTGACGGTGAACTCGATACGCTGGCGCCATTCATTGGCGATGACGACTTGCTCTCGCACCTGATGCGCTTGTTTGCCAATGATCGTGGCGGTGTGGAGATTCACCTGCTCAAGCCGATCGCTTGCGAAGGTCGCGAGCGCGCGGCGCTGGCGTTCGAAGCGCAGCAAGCGGTGCAGAAGGCATTGTTTGGGGCTGTGGTTGAACCTCAGCGAGCACCGATGCGCCCCGCTATCGCGGCCTGAACACAGACTCCCTGTAGGAGCTGGCTTGCCAGCGATAGCGGTGGGTCAGCCAATGTAGATGTTGGATGATCCGGACTTATCGCTGGCAAGCCAGCTCCCACAGTGATCTATGTTGTTGGATGGTTCTGCGCAAAATCCTGGAGCTGCGGATAGAACAACCGGAAATCCTCGCTCAACGGCTCATACAAAACCCGCAACTCCTGCATCGCTGCCGCCAGTTCCTCAGGCTTGGTCAAGCGCCGCGAAATCCCCCGCAGCACCTGCTCCAGCACTTCGAACTCGCGGTAAGAACCCAACCAGTCATTGGCCACCATGTGCGGCGCGATCTTCGCCAGGCGCTCGGGCAACTGCCGTTCGCTGGACAACACCCGATACACATCCGATGTGAACAGCTCCAGCGGCCGATCCGCGTACAGCGCCCAGTCCCGCGCCAGGCAATGGTCGAAAAACACGTCGAGGACGATCCCGGCGTAGCGCCGGCGCGTCAGGGAAAACCGCGACAGCGAGACATCCACCAACGGATGGCGGTCGGTGAACACGTCGATGCTGCGATGCAGCTGGATAGCCGCTTCGATCTCCGGATCGAACTGCCCTTGCAGCCGTCCCTTGACGAAATCGCCATACAGGCTGCCGAGCAATTGACCGGGACGCTGGCCACCGAGATGAAGATGTGCGAGATAGTTCATCCGCGCAGCTTAGCATTGCCGCCAATGTATCGTTATAACCCGATATACCGATTTGCTCGGTCATCAGAGCAAAATCATATTTGTATATCGCGAAATAACGATTTAAATTTCGCTTCATCGCGATATAGCGTTTTACTGATCACGAGCCCCTAATCATGAACCTTGAACTCGACGAAATAATAAAAGCCCTGGCACACCCGGTACGGCGAGAAATCCTGCACTGGCTCAAAAACCCGGACGTCGAATTTCCAGACCAGTCCCACAGCAACGAGCACGGCGTTTGTGCCGGGCAGATCGATCAACGTTGCGGACTGTCGCAGTCCACGGTATCCGCGCACCTGGCCACCCTGCAACGCGCCGGCCTGATCAGCAGCCGCAAAGTCGGCCAGTGGCACTTTTTCAAACGCAATGAGGAAACCATCCAGGAGTTCCTCAAAATCTTCAGTAAAGAGCTCTGACCCTTCACGTCAGCCAGCCAAAAGGAATTACCAATGCCCCTCTCGCTACTCATATTGGCCTTGAGCGCCTTCGCCATCGGCACCACCGAATTCGTCATCATGGGCTTGCTGCCCGATGTGGCGGCCGACCTCGGTGTGTCGATCCCCGGCGCTGGCTGGCTGGTGACCGGTTACGCCTTGGGCGTGGCCATCGGCGCGCCATTCATGGCACTGGCCACCGCCAGACTGCCGCGCAAGGCTGCGCTGATCGCGTTGATGGGCATTTTCATTATCGGCAACCTGCTCTGCGCCGTGGCCAGCGACTACAACGTGTTGATGTTTGCCCGCGTGGTCACAGCCCTGTGTCACGGCGCGTTCTTCGGTATCGGTTCAGTCGTAGCCGCCGGCCTGGTGCCGGCCAACAAACGCGCTTCGGCCGTGGCCCTGATGTTCACCGGCCTGACCCTGGCCAACGTCCTCGGCGTGCCACTGGGCACCGCACTTGGTCAACAAGCCGGCTGGCGCTCGACCTTCTGGGCGGTGACCGTGATCGGTGTGATCGCGCTGATCGGCCTGATCCGCTTCCTGCCAGCCAAGCGCGATGAAGAAAAACTCGACATGCGCGCCGAACTGCGCGCCCTCAAAGGCGCCGGTATCTGGCTGTCCCTGAGCATGACCGCGTTGTTCGCCGCGTCGGTGTTCACCCTCTTTACCTACGTCGCGCCACTGCTGGGCGAAGTGACTGGCGTCTCGCCCCGTGGCGTGACCTGGACCCTGATGCTCATCGGCCTGGGCCTGACCGTCGGCAACATCATCGGCGGCAAACTGGCTGACAAAGGCCTGGCCGCCACACTGATCGGCGTCTTCATCGCCATGGCGGTGGTCTCCACCGTGCTGACCTGGACCAGCGTCGCGCTGATCCCGACCGAAATCACCCTGTTCCTCTGGGCCACCGCGTGTTTCGCCGCCGTGCCTGCCCTGCAAGTCAACGTGGTGACCTACGGCAAGGCTGCACCGAACCTGGTCTCGACCCTGAACATCGGCGCCTTCAACGTCGGTAACGCCCTGGGCGCCTGGGTTGGCGGCAGCGTCATCGCCCACGGCTTCGGCCTGACCAGCGTGCCCCTCGCGGCTGCCGCACTGGCCGTACTCGCCCTGGTGGTGACCCTGATTACTTTCCGTCAGAACGGCAATCCCGAACTGGCTCCTGCTACTAACTGATCTTCAAAAGAGAGCAATTAAATGACGACGATTTTCGATCCGATCAAACTGGGCGACCTGGAACTGTCCAACCGCATCATCATGGCGCCGCTGACCCGCTGCCGCGCTGACGAAGGCCGTGTGCCGAACGCGCTGATGGCCGAATACTACGTACAACGCGCCTCCGCTGGCCTGATCCTCAGCGAGGCCACTTCGGTCACGCCGATGGGCGTGGGCTACCCGGACACCCCGGGTATCTGGTCCAACGATCAGGTGCGTGGCTGGTCCAACGTGACCAAGGCGATCCACGGCGCGGGTGGCAAGATCTTCCTGCAACTGTGGCACGTCGGCCGGGTTTCGCACTCGTTGTACTTGAATGGTGAAGCTCCGGTCGCACCGAGCGCCATCCAGCCGAAAGGTCATGTCAGCCTGGTTCGCCCGTTGTCTGACTACCCAACCCCGCGCGCCCTGGAAACCGCTGAAATCGCCGACATCGTCGACGCTTACCGCACCGGTGCCGAAAACGCCAAGGCCGCCGGTTTCGACGGCGTGGAAATCCACGGCGCCAACGGCTACCTGCTCGACCAGTTCCTGCAAAGCAGCACCAACCAGCGCACCGATCACTACGGCGGCTCCCTGGAAAACCGTGCGCGCCTGCTGCTGGAAGTGACCGACGCCGCTATCGAAGTCTGGGGCGCCGGCCGCGTCGGTGTGCACCTGGCACCGCGTGCCGATTCCCATGACATGGGCGACGACAACCTCGCCGAAACCTTCACCTACGTCGCTCGCGAACTGGGCAAGCGTGGCATCGCGTTCATCTGCTCGCGCGAAAAAGAAGGCACCGACAGCCTCGGCCCACAAATCAAGGAAGCCTTCGGCGGCCCGTACATCATCAACGAACGCTTCACCAAGGACAGCGCCAACGCCTGGCTGGCCGCTGGCAAGGCTGACGCGGTAGCCTTCGGCGTACCGTTCATTGCCAACCCGGATCTGCCGGCACGCTTGAAGGCTGATGCGCCGCTGAACGAGGCTCATCCGGAAACCTTCTACGGCAAAGGCCCGGTCGGCTACATCGACTACCCGACGCTGTAAGCGCTGCCTGTAGAAATGCAAAAGCCCCGACTCGAAAGAGCCGGGGCTTTTGCATTTCGTTTAATTGCGAAACCGCAATATCGGATGACGCCGTAGGACCTTGTAGGCAAACTCCGAATCTTGCGTTTGGGCACTTTGATGCCTTGTTGCGCTTTTGTTTGACGGGATAGTCTCCGGACGTCGCTGACCATTCAGCGATCGGGCTTGGAAACCCGTCGAGCAAATTGCAACAACGTGCCCAACATGAGCGCAGTCGTTTTACGGCTGCAATTCTGTGTCATGGCGGCTGTGCGTGGGACGTCTTCGGACGTGCCGGTTTTCCTTTGCTCCCGGTTTTCCAACCTGCGCACAGCTGCAACCCATTCGCTTGGAAACGAACGTGGCGGCTCCTCAAGCTTAGGAGTTACACCATGAGCAAAACCAATCCGCCCTCACCTTCAGAACTCAAAACCATCGGCTTCACCCCTTTCATCTTCTGCTCAGACCAGGCGCTGTTTCACGTCAGCCGCGGCGTGCCTCTCGCCGAAGCGTTAGCCCAAGCCTCCAACCTGCTGTTCCTCGCCAAGGAACTCACTCTCGACGCTGCCTACGCCAAAGACACCGACCGCCACGCCTGGGCCGCGCATTACCTGACGGCGATGAGCAAAACGGTGATCGATGATGTGGCGAAGGAGCTGGATCGAGGGCCTGATCGTAAAGGCAAGCAAGCCAAGTCGTAGCGATAATTTTCTATCTGAATATCGCGGCTTGACACTGTAGGAGCTGCCGAAGGCTGCGATCTTTTGACTTTGTTTTTTGAAAGCAAGATCAAAAGATCGCAGCCTTCGGCAGCTCCTACAGGGGCCGGGCAATATTCGGCGAAACACAAAATTCCTACAAATTACTGCGCAAACTCTCTGTCAACCCGGCGAGCGGGCGTATATAAAAGCACCCCTCTGCCGTAGAGCGCGTGAAGAACTGTTCATCCACGGCCACAACGGTTGACACACGCGGAACCGATTAAGCATCTTGTTTCACTTTCGCAGGCTGGGACTCAAACGCAGCATGTCCAGCGCGATATCGACCCAACGCTCGGCCTCGGTGTGCAGCTGGAAGCTGTCCGGTGCGAGCAACCACTGGTACAGCAGGCCGTCGATCCAGGCATGAATGCTGATGGCGGCACGGGCGGTGTCGAGGTCTTCCGGCAGCTGCCCACGATTGACGGCATTACGCAGGGTCAGGCCGATGCGCGAGTTGCATTCGAGGCTGGCCGCACGACGCTGCTGACGCAGGTCGCACATTTCATCGGTGAATTCGCACTTATGGAACAGAATCTCGTTGATGCGCCGGGTCTTGGGGTCCAGCGCAACTTCATGAAACAAATGAATCAGCAGCCGGCGCATGCAGCCCAATGGATCGAGCTCGTCTTCGCTCTCCGCGGCTTTGGCCAGTTCATCAAGGGGCTCTTGCAAGCTATCCAGCATGGCCTGCACCAAATCCGCCTTGTTGCTGAAATGCCAATAGATGGCCCCGCGCGTAACGCCGGCCAGGGTCGCGATGTCCGCCAGGGTCGTGCGCGCCACGCCCCTTTCAAAAAAGGCTTTTTCGGCCGCTTCGAGTATCTGGTTGCGGGTTTCTTGAGCTTCCTCTTTGGTGCGACGGACCATGGCAGTACAACCTCAATCAGGATGCCTCAGCGATGTCTGAACATCAGCTGAATAAAAGTGGGGCGAGCGCTCTTGGGTCTCGTCCCCGGGCCTACAATTCCAACCTTTCAACGGCGTCTGTAACGGCGCGGATACAGGGTCAAGGTCTTTACAAACAGCCGTGAATGTAAGTATATTCCTTAGCAAGCTACTTATCCACCCGGCATACATTTTTTAACCTTCCATGTTTTCTTGTGCGTGTTTTGCGCGCCTGACCCGAGGATTTTCATGCAACTCAAGCCAGCTGTTACCGCTCTGGTCGCCGCCGTCGCCCTGGCATCACTGCTCAGCGGATGTAAAAAGGAAGAGGCCGCTCCGGCCGCACCACCGCCTCAGGTCGGCGTCGTTACCCTGCAACCACAATCCTTCACCCTGACGTCCGAGCTGCCGGGTCGCACCAGTGCGTTCCGCATTGCCGAAGTTCGCCCGCAAGTGAACGGCATCATCCTCAAGCGTCTGTTCAAGGAAGGCGGCGATGTCAAAGCCGGCCAGCAGCTGTATCAGATCGACCCGTCGGTCTATGACGCTACGCTGAAAAGCGCCGAAGCCAACCTGCGTTCGACCAAGTCGATCTCCGACCGCTACCAGCAACTGGTCAACGAACAGGCTGTGAGCCGCCAGGAATACGACACCGCCGTGGCCAACCGCTTGCAATCGGAAGCCGCGCTGCAATCGGCCCAGATCAACGTGCGCTACACCAAGGTCTACGCGCCATTGACCGGTCGTATCGGTCGTTCTTCGGTGACCGAAGGGGCGCTGGTCAGCAACGGCCAGACTGAAGCGATGGCGGTGATCCAGCAACTGGACCCGATCTACGTCGACGTCACCCAATCCTCGGTCGAGCTACTGCAGCTGCGCCGCGAACTGGAAAGCGGTCGCCTGCAAAAGGCCGGCGACAACGCTGCGAAAGTCAAACTGACCCTCGAAGACGGCAGCCAGTACAAGCTGGAAGGCAAGCTGGAGTTCTCCGAAGTCTCGGTTGACCAGACCACTGGTTCCGTAACCTTGCGCGCCGTGTTCCCGAACCCTGATCACACTCTGTTGCCAGGCATGTTCGTACACGCCCAGTTGCAGGCCGGCGTGAACAGCGCCGCGATCCTCGCGCCGCAGCAAGGCGTGACCCGCGACCTCAAAGGCACGCCGACCGCTCTGGTCGTCGGCCCGGACAACAAGGTCGAACTGCGTCAGCTCAAGGCTAACCGTACCGTCGGCAATCAATGGCTGATCGAAGACGGCCTGAAGGCCGGCGATCGCCTGATCACCGAAGGTCTGCAGTTCGTCAAACCTGGCATCGAAGTCAAGCCAAGCGAGGCGACCAACGTAGCCGCAAAGAACCCGGCCCCCGCTCAGGCAGCTGATAAAGCGTCTGGCGGCAAAGGGGAGTAACTCATGTCAAAATTCTTCATCGACCGTCCGATTTTCGCCTGGGTAATTGCCCTGGTGATAATGCTGGTCGGGGCACTATCGATCCTCAAACTGCCGATCAACCAATACCCGAGCATTGCGCCTCCGGCGATCGCCATTTCCGTGACCTACCCGGGCGCTTCTGCGCAAACCGTGCAGGACACCGTGGTTCAGGTGATCGAGCAACAGCTCAACGGTATCGACAATCTGCGTTATGTGTCTTCGGAAAGTAACGCCGACGGCACCATGACCATCACCGCGACCTTTGAGCAAGGCACCAACTCCGATACCGCGCAGGTCCAGGTGCAGAACAAGCTGAACCTGGCCACCCCGCTGCTGCCGCAAGAAGTACAGCAGCAAGGTATCCGCGTGACCAAGGCAGTGAAGAACTTCCTGCTGGTAATCGGTGTGGTATCGCGCGACGGCAGCATGACCAAGGACGACCTGTCCAACTACATCGTGTCGAACATGCAGGACCCGATCTCGCGGACCGCCGGTGTCGGTGACTTCCAGGTGTTCGGTTCGCAGTACGCCATGCGTATCTGGCTCGACCCGGCCAAGTTGAACAACTTCAACCTGACCCCGATCGACGTCAAGACCGCCATCGCCGCACAGAACGTCCAGGTGTCGTCCGGCCAGCTCGGCGGCTTGCCTGCCCTGCCCGGCACGCAGCTGAACGCGACGATCATCGGCAAGACCCGTCTGCAGACCGCTGAGCAGTTCGAGAAGATCCTGCTCAAGGTCAACAAGGACGGCTCGCAAGTTCGCTTGAAAGATGTCGCCAGCGTCGGTCTGGGTGGCGAGAACTACAGCATCAACGCCCAGTTCAACGGTGCCCCGGCATCCGGTCTGGCGGTGAAACTGGCCACCGGCGCCAACGCGCTGGATACCGCCAAGGCGCTGCGTACCACCATCGACAGTCTCAAGCCGTTCTTCCCGCAAGGGATGGAAGTGGTGTTCCCGTACGACACCACGCCGGTGGTGACCGAGTCGATCAAAGGCGTGGTTCACACGCTGGTTGAAGCGGTCGGGCTGGTGTTCCTGGTGATGTTCCTGTTCCTGCAAAACTTCCGCGCCACCATCATCACCACGATGACCGTGCCGGTGGTATTGCTCGGTACGTTCGGGATCCTCGCGGCAGCCGGTTTCAGCATCAACACCCTGACCATGTTCGGTATGGTGCTGGCCATCGGTTTGCTGGTGGACGACGCCATCGTCGTGGTGGAAAACGTCGAACGGGTGATGAGCGAAGAAGGCCTGTCGCCCAAGGAAGCCACCAAGAAATCCATGGGGCAGATCCAGGGTGCATTGGTCGGTATCGCCCTGGTGCTGTCGGCGGTTCTGCTGCCGATGGCGTTCTTCAGCGGCTCCACCGGTGTGATCTACAAGCAGTTCTCGATCACCATCGTTTCGGCCATGGCCCTGTCGGTACTGGTTGCGCTGATCTTCACCCCGGCGCTGTGCGCCACCATGCTCAAGGCGATTCCGAAAGGCGAACACCACACGCCGAAACGCGGCTTCTTCGGCTGGTTCAACCGCACCTTCGACCGTGGCGTGAAAAACTACGAGCGTGGCGTGGGCAGCATGCTTACGCACAAAGCGCCGTATTTGCTGGCGTACCTCATCATTGTGGTCGGCATGATCTGGCTGTTCACCCGCATTCCAACCGCGTTCCTGCCGGAAGAAGACCAGGGCGTACTGTTCGCCCAGGTGCAGACACCGGCCGGCTCGACGTCCCAGCGCACCCAAGTGGTCGTGGACGAAATGCGTGAGTACCTGCTGCGTTCGGGCAAGGATGGCGGTGAAGGCGATGCGGTGAACTCGGTGTTTACCGTGACCGGCTTCAACTTCGCCGGCCGTGGCCAGAGCTCGGGTATGGCTTTCATCATGCTCAAGCCATGGGGCGATCGTAACGCCGACAACAGCGTGTTCAAGGTGGCGGCCCGTGCCCAGCAGCACTTCTTCACCTTCCGTGACGCCATGGTGTTTGCCTTTGCGCCACCGGCGGTACTGGAGTTGGGTAACGCCACCGGTTTCGACGTGTTCCTGCAGGACCGTGCCGGTATCGGTCACGAGAAGTTGATGGAAGCGCGTAACCAGTTCCTCGGCATGGCCGCGCAGAGCAAGATTCTGACGCAGGTGCGCCCAAACGGCCTGAACGACGAACCGCAATACCAACTGGAAATCGACGACGAGAAGGCCAGTGCCCTGGGCATTACCATCGCCGACATCAACAACACCCTGTCGATCGCGCTGGGCAGTAGCTACGTCAACGACTTCATCGACCGCGGTCGCGTGAAGAAGGTGTACGTGCAAGGCCAGCCTGGCGCACGCATGAGCCCTGAAGACTTGCAGAAGTGGTACGTGCGCAACAGCGTCGGCACCATGGTTCCGTTCTCGGCCTTCGCCAAGGGTGAGTGGATTTACGGTTCGCCGAAACTGGCCCGATACAACGGCGTAGAAGCGATGGAAATCCTCGGCGCCCCGGCCCCGGGTTACTCCACCGGTGAAGCGATGGCCGAAGTCGAAGCCATTGCCAAGAAACTGCCGGCCGGTGTCGGTATTTCCTGGACCGGTCTGTCGTACGAAGAACGTCTGTCCGGTTCGCAAGCGCCAGCGCTGTACGCCCTGTCGCTGCTGATGGTGTTCCTGTGTCTGGCGGCGCTGTATGAGAGCTGGTCGATTCCGATCGCGGTGATGTTGGTGGTGCCGCTGGGGATCATCGGTGCGCTGATGGCCACCAGCCTGCGCGGCCTGTCCAACGACGTGTACTTCCAGGTGGGCTTGTTGACGACCATCGGTCTGGCGGCGAAAAACGCCATTCTGATCGTCGAGTTCGCCAAGGAACTGCACGAGCAAGGACGCAGCCTGCGCGATGCAGCCATCGAAGCCTGCCGCATGCGACTGCGACCGATCATCATGACCTCGCTCGCCTTCGTCCTCGGCGTGGTACCACTGGCTATCTCCACGGGCGCAGGCTCGGGTAGCCAGCATGCAATCGGTACCGGTGTGATTGGCGGTATGATCACGGCAACCGTTCTGGCGATCTTCTGGGTCCCGCTGTTCTTCGTCACTGTGTCGGCCATGGGTCAGCGTAAAAACGTCGACCAGGAAGACGCTACTGAAACTCCTAAAGAGGCTGGCTAATGAGCAAGTCGCTACTCTCCCTGGCAGTCGCCGCCTTCGTGCTCGGTGGCTGCTCGCTGATCCCTGACTATCAGCAGCCGCAAGCACCGGTGGCGGATCAATACCCGCAGGGCCCGGCGTATTCGCCGGCCCAGGCACCGGCGCAGGCCGCTGCCGAGCAGGGCTGGAAGCAATTTTTCCATGACCCGGCGCTGCAACAGCTGATCCAGATCTCCCTGGAAAACAACCGCGACCTGCGTGTCGCGGCCCTGAACATCGACGCCTTTGCGGCTCAGTACCGCATCCAGCGCGCCGACCTGTACCCGGCCATTTCCGCCAATGGCACCGGTAGCCGTCAGCGCCTGCCGGCAGACGCTTCGCAGACCGGCGAAGCGGGCATCAGCAGTTCCTATTCGGCCACCGTCGGCATCAGCGCCTATGAACTCGACCTGTTCGGTCGCGTTCGCAGCCTGAGCGAAGAAGCCCTGCAGAAATACTTCGCCACTGAAGAAGGTCGCCGCAGCACCCAGATCAGCCTGGTGGCCAGCGTGGCCAATGCCTACCTGACCTGGCAGGCCGACAAGGAACTGCTGAAGCTGACCCAGGACACCCTCGGTGCGTTCGAGGAGAGCTACAAGCTCACCGCCCGCAGCAACGAAGTGGGTGTGGCCTCGGCGCTGGACCTGGCGCAGTCGCGTACCTCGGTGGAAAACGCCCGTGCGCAACTGGCCAAGTACACCCGCCAGGTCGCTCAGGATGAAAACAGCCTGGTGCTGCTGCTCGGCACTGGCATTCCGGCCAACCTGCAAGCGGCCAAACCGCTGGCGGACGATTTGCTGGCCGAAGTGCCGCCCGGCCTGCCGTCTGATTTGCTGCAACGTCGTCCGGATATCCTCCAGGCCGAGTACAACCTCAAGGCTGCCAATGCCAACATCGGCGCGGCGCGTGCGGCGTTCTTCCCGAGCATCAGCCTGACCGCCAATGCCGGGACGCTGAGCCCTGATCTGTCAGGTCTGTTCAAGGGCGGCTCGGGCACCTGGCTGTTCCAGCCGCAGATCAACCTGCCGATCTTCAATGCCGGCAGCCTGCGCGCCAGCCTGGATTACTCGAAAATCCAGAAAGACATCGGCGTGGCGAACTACGAGAAGTCCATCCAAACGGCCTTCCAGGAAGTCGCCGACGGCCTGGCCGCGCGTCAGACCTACGTGCAGCAATTGCAGGCGCAATCTGACTTCGTCAGCGCGAACCAGGACTACTACCGCCTGGCCGAGCGTCGCTACCGGATCGGTGTCGACAGCAACCTGACCTTCCTCGACGCCCAGCGTCAGTTGTTCAGTGCGCAACAAGTGCTGATTACTGACCGTCTGGCGCAGCTGGTCAGCCAGGTCAATCTGTACAAGGCACTGGGTGGTGGCTGGAATGAGCAGACGGCGAAGAACGAGCCGTTGAAAGAAGAAGCGCCGAAGATGAAGTATTTCTGATAGCGCTGTGAACACAAGAAGCCCACCGATTGGTGGGCTTTTTGTTGGCAGCGGGAAAAGTTGTGCTGACTTCATCGCTGGCAAGCCAGCTCCCACAGTGTGAGTGTCGTGCACAAATTTTGTGGACCAGTGTGACCCTGTGGGAGCTGGCTTGCCAGCGATGAGGCATACAGGACAGCACAAAAATTACTGCAAATCTTATGTTCGATAATCGCCCAGAACCTTCTTTTAACAATTGAACCATCCAGTACATTCCCCGCACCATCCGACCCACAAAACCAAAAACAACAGGTTCGATGCCATGCCCCCGCGCCCCGCCCCGTCCGGCTGATCACGTTCGTTTATCCAGTAAATCCAAAGATTTGTCTGCAATCCCCCGATTGCGGCACGCACCGTTTCATCCCCAAGAATTAGAGAGACCCGAGCACATGACGCCTTCTCACACGCAGTATTTCGTTCCCAGCCTGATCGCCGTAGCCCTGGCCACCGCCGCCCTGCCCGCCCACGCCGAGGAGTCCGGTTTTGTCGAAGGCGCCAAGGTCAACCTGAACCTGCGCAACTTCTACATCAACCGCAACTTCACCAACCCGACCAAGACCCAGGGCAAGGCTGAAGAGTGGACGCAGAGTTTCATCCTCGATGCCAAGTCCGGTTTCACCCAGGGCGTCGTCGGGTTCGGCATGGACGTGCTGGGGCTGTACTCGGTGAAGCTTGATGGCGGCAAAGGCACCGGCGGTACGGCGCTGCTGCCGCTGGACAGTGATGGCCGCCCGGCAGACAACTTCGGTCGTACCAACGTGGCGTTCAAGGCCAAGCTGTCGCAGACCGAAGCGAAGGTGGGCGAATGGATGCCGGTGCTGCCGATCCTGCGTTCGGATGACGGTCGTTCGCTGCCACAGACCTTCCGTGGTGGTCAGATCACTTCGAAGGAAATCGACGGCCTGACGCTCTACGGCGGCCAGTTCCGCCAGAACAGCCCGCGCGACGACAGCAGCATGGACGACATGTCGATGACCGGCAAAGCGGCGTTCACCTCGGACCGTTTCAATTTCCAGGGCGGTGAGTACCTGTTCAACGAGAAACGCACCCAGATCGGTGTGTGGAATGCCGAACTCAAGGACATCTACAGCCAGCAGTTCATCAACCTGACCCACAGCCAACCCATCGGCGCCTGGACCCTCGGCGCCAACCTCGGTTTCTTCTATGGCAAGGATGACGGCAGCGCCCGGGCCGGCGAGCTGGACAACAAAACCATGTATGGCCTGCTCTCAGCCAAGTACGGCGGCAACACCTTCTACGTCGGCCTGCAAAAACTCACCGGCGACAGCCCGTGGATGCGCGTTAACGGCACAAGCGGCGGCACCCTGGCCAACGACAGTTACAACTCCAGCTACGACAACGCTCGGGAAAAATCCTGGCAAGTGCGCCATGACTACAACTTCGTCGCCGTGGGTGTACCGGGTCTGACGCTGATGAACCGCTATATCAGTGGCGATAACGTGCACACCGGCACGATCACCGATGGCAAGGAATGGGGACGTGAAAGTGAACTGGCCTACACCGTACAGAGCGGTGCGCTGAAAGACCTGAACGTGAAATGGCGCAACTCGACCATGCGCCGCGATTACAGCAACAACGAGTTCGATGAGAACCGCTTGATCATCAGCTATCCGATCAGCCTGCTTTAAAAATCAAAAGATCGTCCGAACGCGGCCCGAGCCTGCGGCAGCGCCTACAGAAATCTTCGGTGATCGCACGACCTGCGTTCACACCGATCAAAATGTGGGAGCGAGCCTGCTCGCGATGGCAATCCTCCAGACACATCAATGTTGGATGTACTGACGCCATCGTGGGCAAGCCCGCGATGGCGTCAGTCCAGGCAACAAAAATCGCGGAATCACTCCCGCGATTCAACCCCCAACTCATCCCACACCGACTCGGCCAGGTGGAACGTTGCGTTGGCCGCCGGGATGCCGCAGTAGATCGCGCTCTGCATGATCACTTCCTTGATCTCGCCACGGCTCACGCCGTTATTGGCGGCGGCGCGCAGGTGCAGTTTCAGTTCGCCTTCGCGGTTCATGCCGATCAGCATGGCGATGGTGATCAGGCTGCGGGTGTGGCGCGGCAGGCCCGGGCGGGTCCAGATGTCACCCCAGGCGTGGCGGGTGATCATTTCCTGGAACTCCGAGTTGAACTCGGTCAGGGTGGTCAGGCTGCGATCGACATGAGCATCGCCCAGTACCGCGCGACGAACGTTCATGCCCTCGTCGTAACGTTGTTTCTCGTCCACAACAATCCCCTTAATGAGCCAACAAAAACGCCAGAACGCACTCGCTGAACGCTGCGCCAGCCTGGACGTTGGACAAGTGCGCGGCGTAGAACTCAGCGTACTCGGCGCCCTGCACGTGCTGCTGAATGAAGTGCCCACCGGATGGCGGCGTGACCGCGTCTTCAGTCCCGGCAATCACCAGCAACGGCACTTTGATCGACGACAACTGATCGCGGAAATCGGCATCACGCACCGCCGCGCAGTTGGCCGCGTAACCTTCAGGCGAAGTCGCCGCGAGCATGTCGGTAATCTGTTTGGCAGCCGCCGGGTTGGCCTCGGAGAAATCCGGGGTAAACCAGCGCGCAATCGATGCATCGCGCAATGCGACCATCGCTGCCGCACCATCACGCAGCACGGTTTCGATGCGCGGGTTCCACACCGACGGATCGCCGATTTTCGCTGCCGTGTTGCACACGATCAGTTTGTTCAAGCGCTCGCCGGCATTGATACCCAGCCACTGCCCGATCAACCCGCCCATGGACAAACCGCAGAAATGCGCGCGCTCGATGTGCAGCGCATCCAGCAGCGCCAGCACATCGCGGCCCAGTTGCTCGATGCTGTACGGCCCCGGCGTCACCAGCGACTTGCCGTGACCGCGCGTGTCAAAACGCAGCACGCGAAAATGCTCGGTGAACGCGGCAATTTGCGCGTCCCACATGTGCAGGTCGGTGCCCAGCGAGTTGGACAACACCAGCACCGGCGCATCGACCGGACCGTCGACTTGCGGCCCTTGAATTTGGTAGTGCAGTTCGCCATCGGCGAGTTGTACGAAAGCCACAGCAATCTCCTTCAGGCAGTCAAAGCAGAATGTTCAGCCACCGCTCGCTCGACCCAGGTTTTGGCCTGACCGAGGTAATGGGCGGGGTCCAGCAGATGATCGAGTTCAGCCGCCGACAGCTCGGCGGTCACTTGCGGTTCGTCGCCGAGTACCGCGCGCAGATGACGCTGTTCGGCCACGGCGCGTTTGCAGCATTGCTCCAACAGGTGATGCGCGGTGTCGCGCCCGACCCGCTGCGCGAGGACGATGCTCACCGCTTCGGCGAGTACCAGGCCCTGGGTCAGATCAAGGTTGCGCGCCATGCGGTCAGCGTCCACTTCCAGCCCGTCCGTGACCAGCAGCGCTTGCTTGAGGCTGCCGGATACGAGGCAGCAAATCTCCGGCAGGGTTTCCCACTCGGCATGCCACAGACCGAGGCTGCGCTCGTGTTCCTGCGGCATGGCGCTGAACAGCGTCGAGAGCAGACCCGGCACACGCGTCGCCGCGCCGATCAATACCGCCGCGCCGACTGGATTGCGTTTATGCGGCATGGTCGAAGAACCGCCCTTGCCCGGTGCCGAAGGTTCAAAGACTTCGGCGGCTTCGGTTTGCATCAACAAACTAATGTCGCGCCCGAGTTTGCCCAGGCTGCCGGCGATCAGACCGAGTACCGACCCGAACTCCACCAAGCGATCGCGCTGGGTGTGCCAGGGTTGATCGGGCAACGTCAGTTGCAGCTCTTCGGCCAGCGCCAGGGCAACCGGCATCGCCTGCTCGCCAAGGGCCGCCAGGGTTCCGGAGGCGCCGCCGAACTGCAGCACCAGTAGACGCGGTTTGAGTTCTTGCAGGCGCTGGCGACTGCGGGTCACCGCGCCCAGCCAACCGGCGATTTTCATGCCGAGGGTGACCGGCGTCGCGTGCTGCAACCAGGTGCGCCCGGCCAGCGGCGTGGCCACATAACGTTGGGCCTGGTTAGCAAGGGTTTCGCCCAGCTGCGCCAGATCGCTGTCGATCAATTCCAGTGCGCGGCGCAGTTGCAGCACCAGACCGCTGTCCATCACGTCCTGACTGGTAGCGCCCAGATGCACATAGCGTTCGGCTGCTGCATCGCTCGCGGCGATCTGCTTGCCCAACGCCTTGACCAACGGGATCGCCGAATTACCCGCCGTGGCAATCGCTTCGCCGAGCGCGGCAAAGTCGTAATGCCCGGCCTGGCACGCCGCTTCGATGGGCGCCACCGCCGCGTGCGGAATCAGTCCGACCCGCGCTTCGGCCCGGGCCAGCGCCGCTTCAAAATCCAGCATGGCCTGAACCCGGCCCTGATCGCAGAACACTTCACGCATGTCGCGGGCAGTGAAATAGGCATCGAACAATTGATTGCCCGGTCGCTCGTTCATAAACAGTCCCTGGAGGCGCGGGCCACTCGGGCCCGCGGGTGTAGATCAAAGGTCGTGATGCAAATACTTGGCTTGCTTGGGCAGGCGCAGGCTGAACAGGAACGCGATCGCCATCATCACCGTCACGTACCAGTAGAAGGAGTTCTCCATGCCCACGGCTTTGAGGCTCAGGGCCACATATTCCGCCGAACCGCCAAAGATCGCATTCGCTACCGCATAAGCCAGGCCGACGCCCAGTGCGCGCACTTCTGGCGGGAACATTTCGGCTTTTACCAGGCCGCTGATCGAGGTGTAGAAACTGACGATGGCCAGCGCCACAGTAATCAATACAAAGGCCAAGAACGGACTGCTGACGCTTTTCAGGCTCAGCAGAATCGGCACGGTGCACAGCGTACCGAGGGCACCGAACCACAGCATCGAATTACGTCGGCCGATCTTGTCCGCGAGCATGCCGAAGATCGGCTGCATGCACATATAAAGGAACAGCGCGCCGGTCATGATGTAACTGGCGGTCTTGGCGTGCATGCCGGCGGTGTTCACCAGGTATTTCTGCATGTACGTGGTGAAGGTGTAGAAAATCAGCGAGCCACCGGCGGTGTAGCCGAGCACGGTGATGAACGCGGCCTTATGGTCGCGGAACAATGCACGGATGCTGCCGGCGTCCTTGTTTTCGCGCATTTCCTTGCTGGTGGTTTCTTTCAGCGAACGACGCAGGAACAGCGAAATCAACGCCGCTACGGCACCGACCACAAACGGAATCCGCCAGCCGTAGGCGCGCAGTTCATCCTCGCTGAGGAACTGTTGCAGGACCACCACCAGCGACACCGCCAGCAATTGCCCGCCGATCAGGGTCACGTACTGGAACGAGGCGAAGAAACCGCGCTGGCCCTTGAGGGCGACTTCGCTCATGTAGGTCGCGGTGGTGCCGTACTCGCCGCCCACCGACAGGCCCTGGAGCAAGCGGGCGAACAGCAGCATGATCGGCGCCCAGACCCCGATGTCCTTGTAGGTCGGCAGGCAGGCGATGAGCAACGAGCCGAAGCACATCATCAGAATCGAGATCAGCATCGAATTCTTGCGCCCGTGCTTGTCCGCGACACGGCCGAAGATCCAGCCGCCAATCGGTCGCATCAGGAACCCGGCGGCAAACACGCCTGCGGTGTTGACCAGCTGCACCGTGGGGTTGTCGGAGGGGAAAAAGGCCGGCGCAAAATAGATCGCACAGAAGGCATAAACATAGAAGTCGAACCATTCGACCAGGTTGCCGGACGAAGCGCCGACAATCGCGAAGATCCGCTTGTTGCGCTCTTCGCCGGTGTAGAGAGGTTCTGTAGCTGTAGTTGTTGTCATTGGTTTTCACTCAATAGGGACAGTGAGAGTCTAGACATACTTTGCAACAGTCCCGTTCCGCAGATAAATCACCCTGTAGGAGCCGGCTTGCTGGCGATGGCGGTGTGTCATTCAACATCGATGACACTGAACCACCGTGATCGCCAGCAAGCCGGCTCCTACAGGTTGCGGTGTTCGATCAATAATCGAAGAACACCGTCTCGGCATCAGTGCCCTGCAGAATCACATTCCACTGATAGACACCGCTCGCATCCTTCTTGGCCAGCAAGGTATCGCGACGCTCGGCCGGCACGCATTCCAGCAACGGGTCCGACACGTTGGCCGGCTCACCATCGAAGTAAATCCGCGTCAGCAGGTGCTTGACCAAGCCACGGGCAAACACCAGCACCACCAAGTGCGGTGCCTGAGTTGTACCTTTCAGACCTTCCACAGTACCCGGTTTGATCGTGGTGAAACGGAAACGCCCTTCGGCGTCCACCGGCACCCGGCCAAAACCTTCGAAGTTCGGGTCCAGAGGTTTTTCCTGGTCGTCTTCGGGGTGGTCGTACTTGCCGGCCGCGTTGGCCTGCCAGACTTCCAGCATCGCATCGTTAACAACGTCGCCATTGCCATCCACCACTTGCCCGGTGATCGCCACGCGCTCGCCCAGGGTTTGCTCGACGGTCAGGTCTTCGCGGTTCAGCCAGGTCAGGCCGATGTGGTAGTACGGCCCGACGGTGTGGGACGTGGTCGCAGTCAGCGTCATCTTATTTCTCCATCGGCGTGGCATCGCGGCCGCGCAAAACGATGTCCCAACGATAACCGAGGGCATAGGAAGGGATGGTTTTTTCCAGGTCGAAACTGGCGATCAAACGCTCTTTGGCGCCGGTATCGGGCACGCAGTTGTAGATCGGGTCATACGCCAGCAGCGGGTCGCCGGGGAAATACATCTGCGTGACCAGGCGCGTCAGGATGCTCGGCCCGAACAGCGAGAAATGGATATGCGCCGGGCGCCAGGCGTTGTGGTGGTTACCCCACGGATAGGCGCCAGGCTTGATGGTCTGGAACTGATACCAGCCATCGGCGTCGGTCACGGTGCGGCCGGTGCCGGTGAAGTTCGGGTCCAGCGGCGCGTCGTGCAGGTCGCGGGCATGGTTGTAGCGACCGGCGGCGTTGGCCTGCCAGATCTCCACCAGAATCCCCGGCACCGGCAGACCGTTCTCGTCCAGCACACGGCCGTGAACGATGATGCGTTCGCCCTGCGGTTCGCCTTCGTGCTGGGCGGTCAGGTCGTGGTCCTTCTCATTGATGCGCTCGGCGCCAATGGTCGGACCGGTGATTTCCGACAACGAATGCGGCAAGAACACCAACGGCTTGGACGGCGAGCGCAGGTTGGTGGATTGGTAGGTCGGGTGCAGGTACGGAGGCTGAGTGCCTTCCTGCGGGCGACGGTAACCAGGTTTGTCAGTCATGAAGCGTTCCTCAGTTTCTTATTAGTCGGCAGAGCGCGTCAGACGCGCTCGATCGCCAAGGCCAGACCTTGGCCGACACCGACGCACATGGTCGCCAGACCTTTCTTGCCACCGGTTTTTTCCAGCTGATGCAACGCGGTCAGTACCAGGCGTGCACCGCTCATGCCCAACGGGTGACCCAAGGCAATCGCGCCACCGTTCGGGTTGACCTGGGGGGCGTCGTCGGCAATCCCCAGCTCGCGCAGCACTGCCAAGCCTTGGCTGGCGAAAGCTTCATTGAGTTCGATCACGTCGAAATCACTGACGGCCAGGCCGAGGCGTTCGGTCAGTTTACGCACCGCTGGCACCGGGCCAATGCCCATGACGCGCGGAGCGACACCGGCACTGGACATGCCCAGCACTTTGGCGCGAGCGGTCAGACCGTGTTTCTTCACGGCTTCAGCCGAAGCCAGGATCAACGCCGCCGCACCGTCGTTAACGCCGGAGGCGTTGCCCGCGGTGACGGTTTTGTCCGGGCCGTTGACCGGTTTCAGTTTGGTCAGGGCTTCGAGGGTGGTGTCGGCGCGAGGATGTTCATCCTGGCTGACGACGGTTTCACCCTTCTTGTGGGCCACTCGCACTTCGACGATTTCTTCAGCAAAAAATCCGGCGGCTTGCGCCACGGCCGTGCGCTGCTGACTGCGCAGTGCGAAAGCGTCCTGATCCTCGCGGGAAACTTCGTAATCGTCAGCCACGTTGTCGGCGGTCTGCGGCATCGCGTCGACGCCGTACTGGGCTTTCATCAACGGGTTGATGAAGCGCCAGCCGATGGTGGTGTCTTCGAGCTTCATGTTGCGCGAGAACGCGGCGTCAGCCTTGCCCATCACGAACGGCGCGCGGGACATCGACTCAACGCCACCGGCAATCGCCAGCTCCATTTCGCCACTGGCGATAGCGCGGAACGCGGTGCCGATGGCGTCCATGCCCGAAGCGCAGAGGCGGTTGAGGGTCACGCCAGGAATGGTTTCCGGCAAACCGGCCAGCAGCAGCGCCATGCGCGCCACGTTACGGTTGTCTTCGCCGGCCTGGTTGGCGCAGCCGAGGAACACCTCGTCCACGGCGTTCCAGTCGACCGACGGGTTACGCTCCATCAGCGCCTTGATCGGCACGGCGGCCAGGTCGTCAGCGCGTACCGTCGACAGGCCACCGCCGAAACGGCCGATGGGGGTACGAATTGCGTCGCAGATATAAACGTCACGCATCATGCTTCTCCGGGCTTCGAGATCACGCAGGGCGGGCTCCCGTTTGTTATTTCGACGTAGTAAAAAAGGCGCCGATGCGCAGCGCCGTAATGGTTAAAGATTAAGCTCCCGGCACAGGTCAAACAATTCGATAATCGACTGAGCGTTCGCTTATCGAACACATTGTTGTCTGGCTATCGTTTTGTCGCCTGCAAAGATTGCAGCCGGCGGCAGCTCCTACAGGTGTTCGCATTCCTCTGTAGGAGCTGCCGAAGGCTGCGATCTTTTCCTAATCAGGTTGCATCCGCGTGGCTGACCAAACCCTTGACCAGCACCGCCGCCGTCGCCAATGCGGCCGGAATCACCAGTGCCGTCAGCACTTGCTCGAAATTCCAGCCCAGGCCCAGCAGAGTCGCGCCCATCCACGCACCGAGGATCGCGCCGAAGCGGCCAATCCCGAGCATCCATGACACACCAGTGGCGCGCCCTTGAGTCGGATAGAACCGTGCCGCCAGCGAAGGCATTGCCGATTGCGCACCGTTGACGCACATACCGGCCACCAGCACCAAAGTCGCCAGAATGGTGATGTTGCCCAAGCTCTGCCCTACCGCGTAGGCAAACACCCCGGCCAACAGGTAAAAAGTGCCGATGACCTTGTGCGGATTAAACCGGTCCATCGCCCAACCCACGCCCACCGCGCTCAATACGCCGCCGAACTGGAACAATGCACCGATAAACGCCGCTTGTTCCATGCTCGCGCCACTGTCACGCATCAGGGTCGGCAGCCAACTGGTCAGCAGGTAAACGATCACCAGGCCCATGAAGTAGGTCAGCCACAACAGCAAGGTGCCGACGCTGTAGGTACCGGAGAAGATCACCGCAAACACGTTGCGCGCCTTCACGGTTTTCTGTTCCGGCACGCTGAAGCTCGATGCCTGGGCCACCACCGTCGGATCGATTGGCGCCAGCGTCTTGCGTACTTTGTCGGTGCCGCGATTACGGACGACAAGGAAACGCGCCGACTCCGGCAGCCAGAACAGCAAAACCACGGTGAGGATCAACGGCAGAATCCCGCCGATCAGCAGCAGACTGTGCCAGCCGAAGGCCGGAATCAGTTTCGCTGAAATGAATCCGCCACCGGCCATGCCCAGGTTGAAGCCGCAGAACATGCTGGTCACCAGCAGGGACTTCTTGCGCTCCGGGGTGTATTCCGACAGCAGCGTCGTGGCGTTCGGCATACCGGCACCCAGCCCAAGGCCGGTCAGAAAGCGCAGGACCAACAACTGGTCGACGTTGGTGCTGTACGCGGAAGCCAGACTGAAGGCGCCGAACAGAAACACCGCCCCCACCAGTACGACTTTTCGCCCAAAGCGGTCAGCCAACGGACCGGAACCCAGTGCACCGAAGACCATGCCAATCAACGCTGCACTCATCACCGGGCCAAGACTGGCGCGATCGATGCCCCAATCCTGGGACAGCGCAGGTGCGATAAAACCCATGGCCGCCGTGTCGAGGCCATCGAGGAACACAATCAGGAAACACAGGATCACCACTCGCCACTGGTAGCGCGAAATGGGTTGGGCGTTGATGAAGGACTGCACGTCGAGGCAGTTTCCTACAGCAGACTGAGGCTGATTCATTTTTTATTCCACGCAAAAACGCAGTCGAACAGATGCCAGCCAGCGATCAGGCTGTCACAAGAAAGGGGATGTCGGGATCAGGCGATCCGGTTCCGGCAGAGATTCCGGGGAGAACAGCGACAGTCGGGGAATGTGCGCATGGGGGTGTCTCGTTTCATTATTATGGGGTCGTCGTCCGGTGCCGGATCGAAATCGACAGCGCCGGAAAACGCTGCCGCGACATTAATGAGCCAAGGGAAAGAGCGTCAATTCAGCAAACGCGACTCTGTGCGATTATCGAACACCTTAGGTAAACAACTGCGTACTGAGATCGCGACTGGCACTCAACAGACCGGGCAGGAAGCGCTGCTCCAGTTCATTGCGGCTGACCCGCCCGGCATGGGTACTGACGTTGAGGGCTGCCACCACCTGACCGGAAGCGTCGTACACCGGAACGGCAATCGAGCGTAGTCCTTGCTCCAGTTCCTGATCGACGATGCACCAGCCTTGTTGCCGTACTTCTTGCAGGCATTCGAGCAAGGCTTCGGGGGTATGAATGGTTCGACTGGTCTTGGCTTGCAGGTCAGCGTGATCGAGATATTCGTGCAATGAAGTGTCATCCAGGGCGGCAAGCAGAATCCTGCCCATCGATGTGCAATAGGCCGGCAGACGCCCGCCCACCGAAAGGTCGACCGAAATCAGGCGCTGGGTGGTCGCCGAACGGGCGATGTACAGAATGTCATCCCCTTCCAGGGTGGCCATGTTGCAGGCTTCATGCAGTTGCTCGCTCATGCGGTCCAGATAGGGCTGGGCCGAAACCGCCAGCGGCGTCGAGGACACATAGGCGTGGCCGAGGGTCAGCACTTTGGGCAGCAACGAATACGTGCGGCCGTCCGTGGTGGCGTAACCGAGTTTGATCAGCGTGTGCAGGCAACGTCTTACAGCGGCGCGGGGAATTTCCGTACGATGGCTGATCTGGGCAATGGTCAGGTGCCGTTTGCGCTCCTGAAACGCTTGCACCACGGCCAGTCCACGAGCCAGGGAGGTCATGAAATTCGGATCGCCGGTCAACGCCTGGATCCGCTTGGCAGGTGATGCAACGATCGGCGGTGCGACCGAAGCGAAGGAGTTGCGCAATTGATCGTTCATATAAGGCCTTTTTCCCACACGGATCAGCGACTATTACAAGCGGCTACCGGTCCGGTACACAAGCCCGAGCCAGAGAGATCGGGCGATTATCGAACCATCGACCGATAATCGCAATTGGCGCTTTCTGCGATTCGTCCGATTCCAAGCGGATTGCGCTGCCTGCCTTATATGTATGTGCAGATTCCAATGCCGGAGTTAAAGAGATCGATAGTTATCCAAAGTTGTTCGACTTAAGAGCGTCAGAAAAGCATCGCGGCGATGTGACATCATCCCGCCAATTTAGTTAACGGCGAATAGTTACAGGTAAAAGACATTCACACATCAGGACCCACTTTTAACTCTTTGACGATAGTGTTCTGTCAATCGCTCGCTATAATGCAAATTAGTAGCCACCCGGTTCCTTACTTACCGAATGCGCTACAGGGTAGCGTGATGTTCCATCGTCGCTGCCTCCAGCAAGCGCCTGAGGCTGACTGCATTGGCATGTCACCGCGCTCGCTGAAACAGGATACTGATGCTGCGTCAGCTATTTATCTCTGGTGTCGTGGCCGCCCTGCAACATGGAAGTATCGATCGCGCTGCCGTCAACGAGGCCTTCACCGGTCACGTCCTTTCGACGAGCGTGTTCGATACATTGCATGCAGCGCGTTTCACCAGAATTTATCTCAACTCAATCAGGTAGCACTGTGACGAAAGACGAACTGCGCGTGGAACTTGAGCGCCAGGAACAACGTTACAAGGAAGTTTACGGCGGGGAAGTCACCACCTACGCCGCCCAGCCCGAACCGGAACGCAAACCCTGGCGTAAACGCGCCACTGTTCAGGATCAGGTCTTCAAGCAAGAACTGGAAAAAATGGAAAAGGAACTCAAAGCCGAAGAGCCATGACGGCCTCGGCTTGAATCCTCGAGGGGTCTGCGCTGACACCCGTTAAAAGCGGGATGCACAAATGTTGCCTTTTGCGCCCGCTACGAGCGGGCAGCGGCCGCCTTGCTCATCTGACAGGGTAAAAGGCTCATATCTGACCCTCCTCTCAGAAATTTCATACAAGCTTTCAAACCTCACCTTCAGGTGAGCGAAAGGCTTGCGGCATCGGCCTTTCCAAAGAAATTCAATGACTTGCAACCCCAGGGAAAACAGCGGGGCTGAGGGCATGGCTGCAAGATAATTCGTTGAAGAATGTTACCGATGAGCAGCAAGTGCATCGATTCACTGTCTTTTCTGGCATAATCGCGCCCCCTTATGACCGGGTCAGAAAACCTTCATGATCGATTTATTCAGCGGACTGGATGCTTGGGTGCTTGTGAGCCTCTTGCTCGCCCTGGCTTTTGTCCTCGCCTTCGAGTTCATCAATGGATTTCATGACACCGCTAACGCGGTAGCCACTGTTATCTACACCAAAGCGATGCCGCCTCATCTGGCGGTGTTCTTTTCCGGTGTGTTCAATTTCCTCGGCGTGTTGCTGGGCGGCGTTGGCGTGGCGTATGCCATCGTTCACCTGCTGCCAGTGGAGCTGCTGATCAATGTGAATACCGGCCATGGTCTGGCGATGGTGTTCTCGTTGCTCGCCGCCGCCATCACCTGGAACCTGGGCACCTGGTACTTCGGTATCCCTGCCTCCAGTTCCCATACGCTGATCGGCTCGATCCTCGGCGTGGGCCTGGCCAACGCCCTGATCAACGATATTCCGTTGGCCGATGGCGTGAACTGGCAGAAGGCGATCGATATCGCCATGTCGCTGGTGTTCTCGCCGATGGCAGGCTTCCTGATCGCCGCGCTGATTCTGATCGGTCTGAAATGGTGGCGTCCGCTGTCGAAGATGCACAAGACGCCGGAACAGCGCCGCAAGATCGATGACAAGAAACACCCGCCGTTCTGGAACCGCCTGGTGCTGGTCATCTCGGCCATGGCCGTGAGCTTCGTGCACGGTTCCAACGATGGCCAGAAAGGTATCGGCCTGATCATGCTGGTGCTGATCGGTATCGTGCCGGCACAGTTCGTACTTGATCTGAACAGCACCACCTACCAGATCGAACGTACCCGCGACGCGACCCTGCACCTGAACCAGTTCTACCAGCGCAACGCCGACACCCTCGGTGAATTCCTGGCCCTAGGCAAAAGCGTGGAAGGCGATCTGCCGGAGAAATTCCGTTGCAACCCGCAACAGACCGAACCGACCATCACCGCCCTGCTCGGCACCCTCAAGGGTGTAGCCGACTACCACTCGCTGCCGTCGGATAGCCGCATCGAAGTCCGTCGCTACCTGCTCTGCCTGGACGACACGGCAAAGAAAGTCAGCAAGCTGCCAACCCTCGGGGCGCGTGAAAAAGCTGACCTGGACAAGCTACGCAAAGACTTGACCACCACGACCGAATACGCGCCGTTCTGGGTGATTCTGGCCGTTGCACTGGCGCTCGGCCTGGGCACCATGGTTGGCTGGAAACGCGTGGTACTGACCATCGGCGAGAAGATCGGCAAGCAAGGCATGACCTATTCCCAGGGCATGTCGGCACAGATCACCACCGCCAGCCTGATCGGCATGGCCAACATCTTCAGCCTGCCGGTATCCACCACCCACGTGCTGTCCTCGGGCGTGGCCGGTACGATGGTCGCCAACAAAAGCGGCCTGCAAGGCGGCACCGTCAAAACCATCCTGCTGGCCTGGGTCCTGACCCTGCCAGCGACGGTGGCACTGTCGGCCGGCCTGTTCTGGCTGGCTTCGAAGGCACTCGGCAGCTGACAGGCAGCCGAACGAAAAAGGCGCGCTCCGCAAGGACCGCGCCTTTTTTATTGCCAAATTTTCGCAACACCACAAATCACTGTGGGAGCGGGCTTGCCCGCGATGAGGCCATACCTTTCAACATCATTGCTGGATGATAGATCGCCATCGCGGGCAAGCCCGCTTGTATGTTTAGACTTGAAGGGGTGGGCGGGACTAAAAGCTCGATTCCGACTCTAGCCAGTACGGACCGTGGGAGACTTCTCGTCCCGCCCTTTCTACCCGAAGCGCCGATAAGGAATTCCTCG